>VGRU01000014.1 GCA_016875255.1 Deltaproteobacteria bacterium | reverse complement strand
CTTCCGGCGTTCGTATCGGAGTGAGCGAAACAAATCAATCGAGTCATCCCCATCTTTCCCCTTGCCGTAGTTTCTTTAGGTTTATCGGTGTCCGTCTTGACGGCACCAGGCAGGTCTCAACTTTTGACAAAACTTTGTTGATTATTGAGACCCTTGGTTTCGACTTGTTATGTGGGGATCTAATGTCCCCAATCGTTGATTCCTCCGCGAAACGTCTAACGAAATAGCATCTCCAGAATGTAAAACGTATCTTTGATTATTTCTAAGTTAGACATTTGTACGTCAGGCTTCCTCGCGCTGGTCGGATGGACAATGTGATTTACATTTTCTTTGAGTTTATAAGCCCTTTTTATGACTTCCCCGTTAAAGTATTTTCTGTTCTTTGAGTGGTTTAATAACCATTCTAGGGACCATCCTTCCAAATCTCTCCTTTGTCGAGGCGTACTGAATTCGGCTTTTGATTTTAAAGCTTCTCTGAAGCCTTCCTCTAAAATTGTCCTGCAATAGATTGAAGCTTCATTTTCAAATCCCCATGCATAGCATTCCTTTATTTGTCGCAAATGACCCTTCAGGTGTTCCGGAACAGGTTTTCCCACTAATAGCGTTCCAAGATCCATTTTTCTCATAATTAGCGTGTACGGATCAACATTCGATATTATTTCGTTTTGCAAGATGTCCCACCATCTATCCCGATTGAACTCTTCCCAATTTGGTCCAAAAGTCGGTTTATCACCTCCCGCCTTATCGCCATATTTTGAAAGTATTTCCAATATCTCAAAGTAAGCAAAATCTTTATTTTCTCTTATTGCTATTAGATCGTTCCTCAATGTCAGGTCATCTACTCGCAAGACGTCATATTGTGCCAATTTTTCTTTGATCTCAATCACAACCTCGTATATATTTTCAAATACAGGATCTTTAAAATCATCATTCATGATGGCAAGAGCAAAACGATTTTGATTTTCTTTAGATTCAGCAATTAAATGACGAAACTGTTCAATCACCTGGATATCATTCATTGAAGGTTCCCCGATTTATAAAAAAACACTTACAAAGACTCTGACCATTAAATTTTAAGCAGTTAATCCAAGGTTCACCTGCAAATCTTCTCCGAAGCGTAACCCGGCAACCTCACAAGCGAGTTGAATGATCTCCGTAATCGATCTCTTGCTGTAATTCGTCCCCATCCACCAGCCTGGAATCAACTCGACAGAGTGCTCGGTAAGATCGGGGCTTCCAGGATACAGCTCCGTCCGGTCTCGAGCTACAAAACGTCGCTTCTTCCCGTGTTTGCGAGCAGCAAATCGGTCCAAGAATGTGCGATCGCGTTTAGCGAAGAGTCGGAGAACTTCTTGCATGGCTTCTCTCGCTGAGCGCGCGGTGTAAAATTTGCCTCCGAACAAGAAGCCAGTCTTCATTGCCGTCGTTGGCTCTTTTGGGGAGGCAAGAGTTGCTGGTGGATGGGTAGCGGCACGCAATCCACCTGAACTTGTCCTAGGGTGCTCCAGCGGATCTTTCGAGTTGGGAATCTGTGCAAGAAATCTACGCCCAGCCTCGGTGATTTCCCATATTTTCTTTGGGGAATCTGGCTTCAAGAGAGGGGGCTGCATCATGGTCATACGTTTTCGTGCCCATTTTGCAGTGTTTGCCCAGCGAGGCTCATTCGTATTGGAGCTTATTGGCTGACGGTCTTTTTCATTCAAGGAAGCTTCCATTGCCTTTTCGACTCTAATAATCACTTCGTGAACACTCGCCTTACCACCCAAGTCAATAAGGGCTTGAAGGATCGGCCGGTAATAAGCCTTAGTAGGCGTTTTTACGCCACGGGGCAACCTTGACCCCTTACTAGCCGCCCTTTCATCAGGAGTAATTGGGCTCGGGAAAATGTTTTTGTGAGGTTGCTCATAGAAATCAAGTAACCGTTCGATGACGCTCCCTGGGGTGTCAAATCCTCTTGCCAATGATTCTAGCCGCTTATAGGTTGCTTCTGAAATCCTAATGACTTCGCTCATGGAGAATACCTCCACTGTAAGTTTTGTGTAACAATGTAACATTGTATCGTCATGTTGTCAAGAGAAAAATGTTTTTTGAGAAAAATGTTTTGGGGTGAAAAATGTTTTGAGGATTATCAATTGAAAACAAGCACGCTTTGCTGAAACGTCAGTTGCGAAGTACAGCAAGAAGTTAACACAAAGGTTTGAAGGTGTCCGTCAGACCAAACCTTTGCTTTTACAACTCATAATGTAAGGAAACAAACCGAAACAGAAGAACCGTAGCCTAAAGGTTCTCATTTTGGACATATTCGAATTCGTTAGGCTGCTGGTTTGAGGTCCTGCTCTCTTTTTGAACCGTATAGCCGATTGCTTCATAACCTTTAAGTCGTTTTTTATACATGCGTATTAGGGTCGGGACATGGATATCCACATAATCGTAGACCTGCACTACTTGCTTATTATCGTGGAGTCGATATAGACGCCCAACATATTGCTGGAGGGTGCCGCGCCAAGAGATAGGCATGGCTAAAAATAACGTGTCCAGCCTGGCATCATCACAACCTCACCTCTCCAATAAACCCCTTTGCCGTGTTTTAAACTATTCCACGCTGAAACAACAGAAAATCACAGAACATTTTTCCATTTAGGGGTGTCTAAGGAACGCTTTTGGATTACTAATGGAGACCCCTTTCATCCTAGTGTAGTGTCTCTAACACTTCTTTACAATACCCCGTTCGCCCTGAGCTTGTCGAAGGGTGAACTATTGAACTATATCGAGGGGTTCCGTTCATGGTTCGACATGCTCACCACGAACGGATTGTAAAGTGATTGCTGTAACACTACACTAGAAATATTCATATTCGTTGCAAATGCCCTATATGGTCTGGATCATTGGTCAAGAATAAAAATTTGATCGCCTGGCCTTACCCAAATGACGGCTTTCAAGGCACACTAACGAAAGGTTAGGCGCCTGTGCCTTGTGATAACTTCTATATGGAATTGCGCGTCACTTTGAAAGACCAGCACAAGCTCAGGGGTGGAAGAGCCCACCCCCTCTGATTTCCGCCAAACATTGATCAAGTGACAGGCCATGTCGAATCTCCCACCACCTGCCCGTATGGCGCATGTAGGACAAGTTGAACCGGCTCTGTTGGTCTACGCCGCCGGCGTATTCCAGGCGAGCAAACCCCGTGTCGAAAAAAGGCGACAGTGCATTTGGACCCGGACAGGCGTATTTGGCACAGAAATAGAAGTAGTTACGATACCATTTGGTGTAGATGTCAACAATATAGTTCCACTTCATATTCTTGGGTGGGGTCTTAACGACGTGTTCCGGCTTCAGGACAGCATCTACCAGTTCTATTGCCTTTATTTCCACTCGCACCTTGACGGCATCAGGCACTTTGGGCTTTGGTGGGCTGTAAACCCACATCTTTTGTCTCATCGAATTTTAAAGGTTAACCCAAACCTTTTGATTCTCACCCTATCTATTGTTTACAAACTATACCGAATAATTACTTCTCCTGAGGGAACTTTCTTGTCTGTTCGCTGATCCATTGCTGAAGATTGGCAAAAGACTTGATGTTTGAAGAACCTTCGATCGTTTTGACGGCGATATCCTGAACCTGTTGATAGGCTTTCTCCAATTGCAGACCGAGCCTGGCGATCTGTTCGCCCTGCTCTTTTGCCAATTTTTCGAGGGATTCAATCCTGGTCGTCAGGACATTTTTTTCGCCCGCGAATTCTTTTTTCAGTAGATCTTCCCTATTCTTGGATTCCAGATTCAGCCTCTCAGTCGTCTCTTTGACGGTTTTCCCGACGGCTGCTTCCATCTCTTTCGGAAAAGCAGCGGCCCTTTTCCTCAATTCGGTCAGTTCGTTCTCCTGGGAAGCGATCATTTTCTCCCTTTCTTGCAAATCTCTTTCCATCTCTTCCCTCTTGACTTGGATCTCCCTTTCCAGTTTTCCCTTTTCGTCTTCGAACTTATCTTTTGCTAATTTCTGCTCCCTTTTGAAGGAATAGTCATATTCCTCCTTATCTCTTTCACGCCTCTTTTTCTCGGCGGCATCCCGCTCTTTTATCTCATCGTCGTATTCTTTTTTCGCCTTTTCCCGCTCTGCACGCAGAAATTCGATCTCCCGGGTGAGGGCTTCCTTCTTTTCGGCCATCTCCGATTCGAAGGATTCCCGCTTCTGGTTTTGCGACTCAATTAAAGCCGCCAGGGTCAAGGACGACTTTTCAATCTCATAGAGCTCCTGAAGTTCCTTCTCCTTCAACGTGATGGCGCTTTGAACCGCCTTAAACTTGCCGATCTCTTCCTCAAGCCGGTCGGAGATCTGTGCAAGCATCTTTCCCGTTTCTATTTTCAGGGCGCTGACTTCCTTCGCAATTCCTTCGGAAGAAAGCGATTCCGCCACATGGGTCACTTCTTTCGCTTTCTTCTCCTCGAGCCGTTTTTCGGGTTTGAGCTCAGCTTCTCTCTGAGCCTCCAGTTGCTTCAAGACCACCTGATAGGCTTCGAGCATCTCCTGTTTGGTATTCGCCACAGTAAGTTTTTTGGGTTGAACCTTTTTCTCATCCATAAGTGCCCCCTTTCTTTTCATGGGATTCTCATCAAATCAGGAAAAATATTACTTAAGGCGAGGAGGGAAGTCAATAGACTTATAAGTTCCGATAGAAGGAGTAATCCTCTCAGAAAAGGTCGTTATGTAGGCGATAAAAAGTCCAAAGCTCTCGATTTCCTGAGGACACGAAAAGGCCACTAAGGGAGGCTTACTTTTTCTCCTGAACCGAAATCAGCTCTACCTCGAAGATCAGGGTGGCGTTCGGACCGATTTGGGGTCCTGCGCCCCGTTCCCCGTAGGCGAGCGGAGAGGGAATAAAGAGCTGCCACTTCGCGCCCTCTTCCATCAACTGGAGGGCCTCGGTCCAGCCTGCAATCACACCATTGACGGGAAAACTCACAGGCTGCCCGCGCTTATAAGAGCTGTCAAACTCGGTTCCATCAATCAACGTGCCCTTGTAGTGAGTGGTCACGGTATCGGTCGATTTTGGTTTTTTCCCGCTGCCTTTTTTAATGACCTTATACTGCAGGCTGCTGGCCAATGTAACTACCCCTTCCTTTTTCTTGTTTTCGGCTAAAAAAACCTCTCCTTCCTTCTTATTCTTCTCTCCCATTTTCTTGTTTACCTCCTCCTGTTTGGCTTGCATCTCTTTCTGAAAAGAGGCAATCGTATCCTTCATCTCCTGATCGGTCATCAAGGGTTTATTTCCCGAAAGGCCATCTCTGATGCCCCTGAGAAGGATTTCCGGGTTGATTTCAATCGATTGTTTCTTAAGGTTTGTCCCGATATCCATCCCGATGATGTAGCTCACCTTATCCTTCTGGTTTTTAGGCGCCCCCTTTTCTTCTCCTATGGCCTGATTTGAAAAAATTAGAAACCCTAAAATGATGACCCAATGGTATCTCATGTTGACCCCTTTCTGTGGAAAGATTTTTTCTGTGGAAATGCTCCTGTTGGAAGCCTGTCCACCCCCACCCCTGCCTGTCGGCAGGCAGGCTTACCTTCCCAGGTGGCACGGGCATCTTGCCCGTGTTGACAGGCTGGAAGCCTATCCCACCCGGGGGAGGGATTTTGGGGAAAATATGACGGATTAGATTGTAAAAGGATATTTAAAGAGATGCAAAGAAAAAGGAGCGTCCGGCAATCAGCCGGCGCTCCCTTCTATTTTTAAACCTTCCCCAACTCCTTACATCAATCCTGCGATCGACTTCTGGGCAAAGGAGAGGACATTCGAAGGAAAGATTCCCATGTAGAAGGTTCCGATCAGGGCCAAAATCAATGCGATCACCGGCGCCGGTGAAAACTGAAGGCCTGTGATTTCCCGCTCCGATTCCCTGAAATACATCAACACCGTCACCCGCAGATAGTAGTACACGGAGATGGCGCTGTTGAGTACGCCGAGAATGGCCAGCCAGTAAAATTTCGCTTCCACCGCCGCACTGAAAATATAGAATTTAGCCATGAATCCACCCAGGGGAGGAATGCCTGCCATCGAGAGAAGGAAGATGGTCATCGAGGCAGCCAGAAGGGGATACTTGAAACCCACTCCCGCATAATCAGTGACCAGGATGTTCTCCTCGCCTTTCTTGCCGAGAAGGATCACGCAGGTGAAAGCCCCCAGGTTCATAAAGGCATAAGCCATGAGGTAGAAGAGAATTCCGGAGGTTCCTGACTTGTTTCCGGCGACAAAGGCCACGAGGATATATCCGGCATGGGCAATGCTCGAATAGGCTAACATCCTCTTGATGTTGTTCTGGGAGATGGCGATGATGTTTCCGACGGTCATGGTCACGACCGCGATGAGCCACATGATCGAGGTCCAGTCCGGACGGAATTCCGGAAGAGCGGTGAAGAAGACCCGGACCAGGGCGGCAAAGCCTGCGGCCTTCACGCCCGTTGCCATAAAGGCGGTGATCGAAGTCGGAGCTCCTTCATAAACATCGGGCGTCCACATATGAAAAGGAACAGAGGCGATCTTGAAGCCAAAGCCAATGGTGAGAAAGGCCAGGCTCATCAGAAGCATCGGATTATCAAGAAGTTTTTTCGAGGCGATGTAAGAGGCGATATCCTTCAGATAGAGGGAGCCTGTGGCCCCGTAGAGGAAAGCGATTCCATAGAGGAGAAAACCGGTGGCAAAGGCGCCCAGCAGGAAGTATTTGAAAGCCGACTCCACCGACTTCCGGTCCTCCCTCAGCATTCCTGCCAGGATGTAGATGGAGATGGACATTGTCTCCAGGCCGAGGAAGATGACGATCAGATGGGTGCCGGCAGCCATGAGCATCATCCCGAGCGTGGCAAAAAGGATGAGGGCATAGTATTCTCCGAACCCGATCCCTTCCCTCGTAGCATAGCCCATCGAGATCAGGACGGTCAGAAAAGCGATGATGAGGATCGTGATCTTGAAGAAGATGGCAAATCCGTCCGAGGTAAACATCCCTTCAAATCCGGTCTTGGCCGCCCCCGCCAGAGGAAAGGTGTAAAAGAAGGCGATGACCACGCCGATCAGACTGAGGACTCCGAGATATCCCTTCTTCTCCCCTTTGGGCGCAAAGACGTCAACGAGAAGAACTAAAAACCCAAAGGCGGCGATGATGATTTCCGGCGCAATGAGATAAAGATCAATCTCCGGTATTTTCATTAATAACCCTCCAATCACTTAAAGAAAAGTTCAAATGACAAAATCCAAAGGAATGACAAAGGGTGAAATGTCAAAATTTGAAATTTGAAATTCCTTTGAACTTTGTCATTTGACATTTTTACTTTCTATTTCCGCTATCATTTTCGGGCCGTGAAGTTCCGCTTTCATTTCAACCTTTCCCTTGAAGTCCTTCAGGAACTTCTCCACGCTCGAATCCATCTTGCTGAAGAAGAGTTTGGGATAGATCCCCATGAGGAAGATGAGGGCCACCATGGGAATGAGCGTGATGACCTCCCGCGCATTGAGGTCTTTCAGCCCTTCGTTTTTTGGATTGGTGATCTTTCCGAACATCACTCTCTGGAACATCCAGAGCATGTAGGCCGCACCCAGGATGACTCCGGCCGCTGCCAGAACGCCATAGACGATATTGGCCTGAAAGGCCCCCAAAAGAATCAAAAACTCTCCAACAAAGCCGTTCGTCCCGGGAAGCCCGATGGAGGAGAGGGTGACGATCATAAAGAAGACCGCAAAGACCGGCATCACTTTTGAGATGCCCCCAAAATCGGAGATCATCCGGGTGTGTCTCCGCTCATAGATCATTCCCACGATCAAAAAGAGAGAGCCGGTGCTGATCCCGTGGTTGAGCATCTGATAGATCGATCCCTGAACGCCTTGCGTGTTCAGGGCAAACATGCCAAGCATGACATAGCCAAGGTGGCTGACACTCGAGAAGGCGACCAACCTCTTGAGATCGGGCTGCATCATCGAGACCAGCGCTCCGTAAATGATTCCGATGAGGGCCAGGATGGAAATCAGCGGCATCAGGTCAAGGGCCGCATTCGGAAAGAGGGGCATGGCAAACCGGATGAATCCATACGTTCCCATCTTCAGCAGGACGCCTGCCAGAATCACGCTTCCTGCGGTCGGCGCCTCGGTATGCGCATCGGGCAACCAGGTATGAAAGGGAAACATCGGCACCTTGATGGCAAAGGCCAGGGCAAAGGCGCCGAAGAGCCAGTGCTGAGTGCCCATGGGGACTCCAAGCTTATAAAGTTCGAGCACATCGAAGGTGCCACTCCCTGTTGCCTTCAGGTTGATAAAATAGAGGACTAAAATAGCGACCAGCATCAGCACGCTTCCGGCCATGGTGAAAAGGAAGAATTTGATGGCCGCATAGATCCGCCTTGCCGGATTTCCCCAGACGCCGATGAGGAGGTACATCGGAATGAGCATCACTTCCCAGAAGACATAGAAGAGGATGAGGTCCAGGGCTACGAGCGCGCCGATCATTCCCATCTCGAGGAAGAGAAAGGAGATCATATACTCCTTCACCCTGAAGGTGATTGCCGTCCAGGAACAGAGAACACAGATCACAGTCAGGAAGGTAGCGAGCAGTACGAGGAGCAGACTGATCCCATCGATCCCGATTTTATAACTGATCCCGTAAGCCTCAACCCACCACCAGTCCTCTAAAAACTGCATGGCCGCAGTGGCGGAGTCGAATTTAAAGAACAGGGGCAGGGAGGCCGCAAATTCGACCAGTGCAATGGCCAGGGTTGTCCATCGGATCGTCTCGTCTTTCTTAATGAAGAGGAGAACGATCGCCCCTGCCAGCGGGAAGAAGATCAGGAAGGATAGAATGGGAATTCCCAAGATGTCCATGAGTTTTAACTCCTTTAACTTAAAATCCCCCCTCACCCCCCTTTATTAAAGGGGGGATTTGAGGATTTACAAGAAGGCCCGCATGATATAGTAGACGGCCAGGATCAGTCCGCCGAGAACGATCGAAAAGGCGTAGTTCTGGACCAATCCGGTCTGCATCTTCCTCATCACACCGGACAGCCATCCGATGAAATAGGCAATGCCATTGACCGTTCCATCGATCACGAACTCATCGAACCCCTTCCAGAGCCCTGTGCCAAACTTCTTGAGGGAGTTGACAAAGAGGACCTGGTAGAGTTCGTCCACATAATATTTATTGGAGACCAGTCGATACAGCCCACTCCATTTTTCAGCCAGCATCTTTGGAAGGCCCGGGTTCTTCAAATATAAGAAGTAGGCGATTCCGATCCCGATGAGGGCAATCACTACGGAGACGGCCATCAAAAAGAGCTCCAGTGCGGCAGAATGGTCGCCTGATCCCCCTCCTGCGGCCCAGGCCTCGGAGATGAGGGAAAACATAGCTTGAGCTTTTACAGGCTCAGCGGTTCCGCCCACCACCGGCGCTAAAAATTCATGGATATGGTTGGCTCCGCCCAGGACATGGGGAATCCCCACATAGCCTCCCACGATGGAGAGAACGGCAAGGACCATCAGGGGGATGGTCATCACCTTTGGCGATTCATGGATATGGTGCGCCACGTGGTGATCGACCCTCGACTCTCCGAAGAAGGTCATAAAGAGCGCCCTGAACATATAGAAAGCGGTCATCCCCGCGGCCACGGCAGCCACCAGCCAGATCAGAAAATGGCCCCGTCCGCTGGAGAAGGCCATCCAGAGAATCTCATCCTTGCTGAAGAATCCCGATAGCCCGGGCACGCCCGCGATCGCCAGTGTGGCGATGAAGAAAGTCGCAAAGGTGATGGGAATCTTCTTTCTCAGGGCTCCCATTTTCCGGATATCGAGCTCTCCGCTCATCGCGTGCATCACACTTCCCGCTCCAAGAAAGAGGAGTCCTTTGAAGAAGGCATGGGTCATCAGGTGAAAGATCCCTGCGGCATAGGCTCCAACGCCCACGGCAACAAACATGTATCCAAGCTGGCTGATCGTCGAATAAGCCAGGATCTTCTTGATATCGTACTGGCAGAAACCGATCGAGGCGGTGAAGATGGCAGTGGCCACGCCCACGATTGCCACAACCGCCATGGCAATGGGCGCCATGTTGTAAAGGACATTGCACCGGGCGACCATATAGACGCCTGCGGTCACCATCGTGGCCGCATGGATCAGAGAGCTGACCGGCGTGGGACCCTCCATCGCATCTGGAAGCCAGACATAGAGGGGAATCTGCGCCGATTTTCCGCAGGCGCCCACAAAGAGCAGGAGGGCGATGGCCGTGGCAGTGGCCGTGTCCAGCTTGTTCGCACTGCCAAAGGCATCGGTGAAATCGAGCGTCCCCAGATTGATGAAGATCAGGAACATTCCAAGGATGAAACCGAAGTCGCCCACGCGGTTGACGATAAAAGCTTTCTTTCCCGCATTGGCCGCAGAATCCTTCTCATACCAGAAGCCGATCAGAAGATAGGAACAGAGGCCCACGCCCTCCCAGCCCACAAACATCAGAAGGAAGTTGTTGGCCAGGATGAGGTTGAGCATCATGAAGACAAAGAGGTTGAGATAGGTGAAAAATCGAGTGAAGCCCGGATCGTCATGCATGTATCCCACGGAGTAGATGTGGATGAAGAAGCTCACGCCGGTCACGACCAGGGCCATGAGAATGGAGAGGGGATCGATCTGATAACCGATCACGGTCTGGAAAGAGCCTGAGACGATCCAGTCGAAGAGCACCTTCTCAAAAATCCGCTCGGTGGAGGGTTTATTGATCAGTTCGAAGAAGATGAGGATGGAAGTGAGAAAGGAGAGCCCGATCGCGGAGGGGCCCACCACGCTGACCACGCCCTTTCCCAGACGTCTCCCCAGAAGTCCATTGATCAGAAACCCGATAAAAGGAAATAGAGGGATGAGCCACATATATTCAAGCATGAAAGACTCCTTTTGTCATTTCGGATTTCGGATTGCGGATTTCGGAATTTTAATCCGCATTCTGCAATTCGCATTCCGCAATTGAATCACCATTTCAGTAAATTCACTTCATCGACATTGATCGTCTCTTTGGAACGATAGAGCATCACAAAGATCGCCAGCCCAACCGCTGCTTCCGCCGCAGCCACCGCCATCACGAAGAAGGCAAAGATCACGCCGTCGATCGACTGGAGAAACCGGGAAAACGTGATGAAGGTCAGATTGACCGCATTGAGCATTAGCTCGATGGAAATGAAGACGACGATCGCATTACGACGGGTCAACACCCCGATCACACCGATCGTGAAGAGGATTCCACTCAACATAAGATAGAGGGCAGGGGGAATGGTTGGCACGACCCACATAATCGATTCTCCTTATGTCCTTTTCTTGCTCAAAATCACTGCGCCGATGATGGCAACGGTTAACAGGATGGCCGCAATCTCAAAGGGAAAAACATAGTCCGTGAAAAGCGCCTCACCCACGGCCTTCACATTGGTGGCCATCTTTTCGGGGGTATACGAGCCTGTCTGGCCGGTCGGGGATTTAGCCACGACGGTGTAAAGGATCCCGAAGAGGAAGAGAACGGCCACAAATCCTCCGATGACCTTTGAATAACTGATCTTCAGCTTGGAACGGAGTTCCGTCTCGAGGTCGAGGAGCATAATGACGAAGACGATGAGCATCACAATCGCTCCAGCATAGACGATGACCTGGATGATGGCAATGAACGGGCTGTGGAGCAACACGTAAAGCACGGCCACGCAGAGAAGGGTCAGCACCATGAGGAGGGCGCTGTGGATGGGGTTTTTGCGTGTGATGACCAGCAGGGAGGCGACGATCGAGACGAAGGCCACTCCCAGAAAGATCAACCACTGAAAGAGTATTCCGAAATTTTCAGCCATGGTTTTACTCCAAATGAATTTATCAAAATCCCCCTCCATCCCCCTTTTCCAAAGGGGATCTATTTTCCCCCTCCCTTTAGCAAAGGGAGGTTGGGAGGGATTTGAATTACGGATTATACTTCTTTTCCTCCAGAAGCTTCTCTGTGTTCATGAGAAAGGGAGCCCTGCTCCTCTCCACCCATTCGTAATTTTTCCCGACGAAGATGGCATTGACCGGGCAAACCTCCTCGCAATAGCCGCAGAAGATGCATCTCAGGGCATCCAGTTCGTAAGTGAGAGGGTATCGTTTCCCTTCTTCATCCTCCGCAGTCTCGATGTAGATGCACTGGGAAGGACAGACCGCCATACAGAGACCGCAGGCGACACACTTGAGCTTTCCCTGCTCATCCTTTTCAAAATACTGGATTCCCCTCCAGCGTTTTGCAGGAGGTACCTTCTCCTCCGGATACTGGATGGTGATCGGTCTCGAAAAGAACCGACCCAATGTAAATGCCAGGCCTTTTAGCAATGGAATGATCATACTTGACCCCTTATTAACCTTTCAGCAAAACGATCAAGGCGGTAATCAAGATATTGACGAGAGTCAATTCAAATAAAACCTTCCAACCAAACTTCATGATCTGATCGTAGCGGAGTCTCGGAAAGGTCCCCCGCTGCCAGATGAAGAAGAAAATCAGCACGAAGACTTTCGCCCCAAACCAGAACACTCCGGGTATGAAATCGAGCTGGGGCAGTGGAGCCTGCCATCCTCCCAGAAAGAGCGTCACGGCAACAGCAGCTACGGTGATCATATGGGCGTATTCAGCCATGAAGAAGAGGGCAAATTTCATGCTGCTGTATTCGATATTAAACCCGCAGGCCAGTTCCGACTCCGACTCCGGCATATCAAAGGGGGTCCGGTTGATCTCGGCAAGGGCGCAGATGATGAAAAAGACGAAAGCGGCGGGTTGATACAAAATGTTCCAGTTCCAGAACCCCCCAGCCTGAAGTGTAACGATCTCTGTAAGCCTGAGGCTCTGAGAGAGAATGATGACTCCGACAATGGAAAGTCCGAGGGCCACCTCATAACTGATCATCTGAGCGGCCGCGCGAAGCGAACCGGTCAGGCCATACTTATTGCCCGAAGACCAGCCTCCGAGCACGATCCCAAACTCACCGAGGGAAGCAACGCCGAAGATATAGAGGAGTCCGATGTCGATATCAGCGATCCGCAGTTTGACCACCCAGCCCGTTCCCGGAATGGTGAATTGGTCTCCAAAGGGAATCACGGCAAACATACTGATGGCCGCAATGATAGAGATCATGGGAGCAAGGACAAAGACCGGCTTATCCGCCCCTCCCGGAACAAGGTCTTCCTTGAAGAAGGCCTTGATCCCGTCCGAAAACGGCTGAAGCAGTCCGAAGGGACCGCAGCGATTCGGGCCAAAGCGAATCTGGATATGGCCCAGGACCTTCCGCTCCAGCCAGGTCAGATAGGCCACGGAGAGCATCAGGCAAGCAAAGACCACCACGCATTTTACAATTGTCTCAATGAGAAGATATACGACCTGCATCCTGCTTCTCCTCTAAACCCCTTTTTTATACCGCAAACAATCCCACCCTCACACACCGGAGGCAGCGCTCGGCTTCCTTCTGTGCGACCGGAATCGAAAACCCTTTCTCCACTTCGTCGAAGATCCATTTTCGCGAATCAGGAGGAAGAAGCTCCAGCATCGCCCTCTTCTGCCCGCCCGGATTTCCGATCTTTTCATCCTTGTTGTAGACTTTGATCTTCTCAACCAGGGTCTCCAGCCGTTCGTCCTCGGATTCCTTCACCTCTCTTCCCTGAATGAAGGCGTCAATCTTTTCGGCGGCCCTCTTCCCATGGCCCGCCCCCCGGACGAGAACATCCGGACCGATCACACAATCACCCGCAGAGAATATCCCTGCACGGTTTGTCTGAAATGTTCCTTCCTGCACTGCGATGGTGGAGCGCTTTGTCGTCTTCACCCCGTCCTTTTCGTCGAGGAAGGAGAGGTCGATCGCCTGGCCAATGGCGGGAATTACGATATCGGCCTCGATGAAAAATTCCGAACCTTTAATCGGAACCGGCCTGCGCCTTCCGCTCTCATCCGGCTCGCCTAATTCCATCCGGATACATTCCATACCGGTCACTTTTCCGTCCTTTTCAATGATCCGGACCGGATTGCAGAGGTAATGGAATTTAACGCCTTCCTCTTCGGCATCGTGGATCTCCACCCGGTCAGCAGGCATCTCTTTCTTCGTCCTTCGATAGACAAGGTTCACATCCGCCTTTCCGATCCGAAAGGAAGAGCGCACGCAGTCAATCGCCACATTGCCGCCGCCCACGACCACCACTTTTTTTCCTTCGGGATAGGGGTCTCTTCCAAGATTGATCTCAAGGAGATAATAGACTCCGGGGATGAACCCCTTATATCCCTTGTCCTCTCCCTCAACACCCATGGGCGTATTGGTATGGGCCCCCACACCGATAAAGATGGCTTTGTATCCCTGGTCAAAGATCTGGGAGAGCGTGATATCCTTTCCCACCTGAGTGTTGTAACGGATCTCCGCACCCATCCTCTCCACGAGGCTTGTCTCATATCTTACGATATCCCTCGGAAGCCTGTAATCCGGAATTCCGACAGCGGCCATTCCGCCGGGCTCTCCAAGTCTCTCGAAGATCGTGACCGGATAACCTTTGAGGCCAAGATAGTAAGCGCAGGTAAGGCCGGCGGGACCGGCACCGATGATGGCCACTTTTTCGGAACGGGTGGGAACTCTAACAGGCGCCGGTTCCCTTCCCTTTTCAAGTTCATAATCAGCCACAAACCGTTTAAGCCATTTGATGGAGACGCATTCATCCACATTCTGCCGCCTGCAGTTATCCTCGCAGGGCCGAATGCAGACTCTTCCAAGGACTCCGGCAAGACAGGTCGCCTCCCGGATGGCGGCGAGCGCTTCCGTGTACCTGCCCTCCTTGATCAGTTCGACATAGCGGGTGATGGGAAGATGCGAAGGGCAGGCGCTTTCGCAGGGAGCGGTCACCTTCACCTTATACTCTTCTCGCGGGACCTTCTTCTTTGATTGAATCACTTCTGAGAACTGTGCCTTAAAATGGTCGAGGGCATGGAGCACGGGTTTGGGCCCGGTCTGCCCGAGATTGCATTTCGAGCTCTTTTCGATCATCCCTGCCAAATACTTCAGTTGGTCCAGATCCTCAACCTTCCCCTGACCCACTGCAATCCGGTTGAGAATCGTTGACATGACCCGTGTTCCCACCCGGCAGGGCGTGCATTTGCCGCACGATTCTTTCTGAACCGCCTCCATGTAAGCCCGAATGAGGTCGATCAAATTGACTTCGGGGTCCCGGATGGCAATCCCGTCCCAACCGATGAAGGCTCTGACCTTCTTCTCCTTTTCAAATTCAAGAGGAAGATTGAGACTGGGTATGGGCGCCCTCTCCGCCTCCGGTTTTCCACGGTTATCCACAACCGCTCCACCCCAACTGCTAAAAAGGATGTCTGTCATAAGAACCTCATCATTTATTGATCAATGCAAAATGCAAATTGAAAAATGCAAAATATTTTTTCTTAAATTTGATGGTCTCGTAAAAAGTCTCTTTAGGCCAGGTTTTGTCATTCCGGCGAAAGCCGGAATCCAGTGTTTTCAATTGGTTAGGTATTGCCTGGACTCCGGTTTTCACCGGAGTGACGACTTTTTACGAATTCATCAATTTTGAATTGCTAATTTTGCAATTTATAATTTGCAATGGTCTTTTTAACGGTCTATCTCTCCCAGCACAATATCGATGCTTCCGATCGTGGCGACCACATCCGCAATCAAACTTCCCTCGATCATCTTCGGAAGGGCGCTCAGATTGAGGAAAGAGGGAGGCCGGATTCTCACCCTTAAGGGCCGATTCGACCCATCGCTCACCACATAGAACCCAAGCTCCCCTTTCGCCGCCTCCACGCTCGCATAGACCTCCCCTTTCGGAGGCTGAAACCCTTCGGAAGCGATCTTGAACTGCCGGATCAGGGAGGCAATATCCGTGAGAACCATCTCCTTTTCAGGAAGCACGACCTTTGGATCATCCGCAAGGATGGGCCCTTTTGGCAAGCGATCCAATGTCTGTTTCACAATCGAGTTTGCCCACTCCATCTCTCTCAACCGGACATAGTACCGGTCATAGACATCGCCCACCGAACCCGTTGGAATATCGAATTCGAAATCTTCATAGCTCGAATAAGGGAATGCTTTTCTCACATCCCACTTCACTCCGGAGCCGCGAAGCGTCGGACCGGTTACGCCCCAGTTGATCGCATCCTCCTTCGAGATAATGCCTACCCCCTTGGTCCGTTTCAGCCAAATCACGTTCTTCGTCAGAAGGGTTTCGTAATCCTTCATATGGCCCGGAAAGGCTTCGACAAAGGCTTTGATCTTCCCTTCGATCCCTTCCGGAAGGTCTTTGGCAACCCCGCCGATTCTCAGGTAGGTCGGAGTCAGCCTTCCTCCGGAGACCTCTTCAAAAATCCTCAGGATATCCTCCCTTTCCCTGAAATTGTAGAAGAGCAGCGTCATGGCGCCGATGTCCAATGCATGAGTCCCCAGCCAGATGAGATGCGCCGCAAGCCTCTGAAGCTCGGCCATCATCACTCTCAGATATTGGGCCCTCTTGGGAACCTCAATGCCCAACAGTTTTTCAACGGCCAGAACATAGGCCAGATTATTTCCCATCGCATTGGTGTAGTCTAACCGGTCCGTGAGAGGAATGACCTGATGGTAGGTCCTGGCCTCGGCTAATTTTTCAACCCCCCGGTGGAGATGCCCGATATGGGGAGTTGCCTTTACAATAATTTCTCCATCCAGTTCCAACACAAGCCTCAACACCCCGTGAGTGGCCGGGTGTTGAGGGCCCATGTTGATGGTCATCAATCGTGTCTCTGCCATTTCAGACCTCGGGGACAAAGGGTTTGTCAAAATCCGGTCCTTCGACCGGGAAATCTTTTCTCAGGGGATAGCCTTCGTAGCCATCCCAGAGGAGTATTCTCCTCAGATCCGGATGTTTCTCGAAGGGGATCCCGAAGAGGTCATAGACCTCCCTCTCAAGCCAGTTGGCCGACTTCCAGATCGATTCAACGCTCGCCACTGATTCAGCTTCTCCGACCTTCGCCTTCAGTCTCAATCGATCATTGGTCTTGAACGAGTAAAGGAGATAGACTACCTCAAACCTGGGGCTTTGAGGAAAATGGTCCACCCCGCAGAGGTCGGTGAGCATATGGTACTGGAGATCGGGGTCGGCATAGAGAAATCGGCAAATCTCAAAGATATCCTTCTTCGGCACAGCCACACTGACTTCCCCCCTAAAGGTCGTCGTCTCTATTGCCGAAGAGGGAAATTTCCCCTGAATTTTTTTTACGGCAGGATGAACTTCAGTCATATCATTCCATCCTTTCATCAGTCTCTTCCCTGATCAGCCGGACATTCTTCCGATCCGCAAGGGTCTCCTTCTCGATCTTCTTCTGAAGCGTTAAGATCGCCGTAAGGAGCGTTTCCGGTCTGGGCGGACAACCCGGCACATAGACATCCACCGGTAGAATCTGATCCACGCCCTGGACGACACTATACGTCTTAAAAATCCCGCCCGAGCAGGCGCAGGCCCCATACGCGATGACCCATTTGGGCTCCGGCATCTGTTCATAGATGCGTTTGACCATGGGAGCCATCTTCTTGGTCAGCGTTCCTGCCACAATCATCAGATCCGCCTGCCGTGGAGACGGCCTGAAAACTTCTGAACCGAATCTCGAAATATCCCACGTCGCCGAACTGGTGACGATCATCTCCAGAGCGCATCAGGCAAGGCCGAAGGTGACCGGCCAGATCGAATACTTCCGGCCCCAGTTGACCACCTTATCGAGGACCGGCATCAAAGGTGTTTTTTCAAGGTAGGTTTCTATTCCCATTCCAGTGCTCCTTTTTTCCAGACATAGATATAGGCAATGATGAGAATCCCGACGAATATAGACATTGAAATAAAGCCGAAGATCTTTAATTCCTTAAAGACCACTGCCCACGGATAGAGGAAAACGATTTCGATATCAAAAATCAGGAAAAGCATGGCGATGATGTAGTACTTGATGGAGATCCTGCGGAAAGAGGAACCGTAAGTGGTCATGCCGCATTCGAAAGGCGCTTCCTTGATGAGCGTCTGTTTTCTCTGGCCCAGAAGATAGGAGGCGGTAATGGCAAAACAGGCAAAGATGACGGCAATGGCGAAATAAAAAAGGATGGGAAGATAATCGATCAGCATCATGCCCCCCTTGTGAAAAGTTTCTTCATCCGATCAACAACCTACAAGATTGTCCTTTTTTTGTCAAGATAAATATCGAGAATAGTAAACCCAGCTCATACTTAAATAACATACCGTTATTATTTGATATTTCAATCTTCCCCCTTTAGAAATACCTAAAGGAGAAAAATAATTCGTGAAAAAATTAACATCTTCTTACACGCATTTCAATAGCAGCGATTTATGAATTTTCAGTATGCTTCTTATCCTCAACATTTCTCAATCCGAACTGCAGAGACCTTCAGATCCGTAATCTTTGATTCGGGGTCGAGCACTGTATTGGTGAGAAAATTTACCGGAGCCTCGGCAAAGTGAAATTTGGCAAACGCCACACCACTCGACACCTTATCCGTAATCTTCACCTTTGAAACAAAATCGCCCCTCCTGCCCACAACTTTCACCCGGTCTCCTTCGTTGATTCCAAGCTGCCCGGCATCGGATGGGTTTATCTCCACAAGGCTCTCAGGACACATCTCATTGAGGAGCCGGACCTTTCTGGTCATGCTTCCCGCATGATAATGGTAATAATCCCTCCCTGTGCTCAGAATAAACGGATAATCCCTGTCAGGCGCTTCAGGCGGAGGAGTATAATCGACCGGGACAAAGAGCCCTTTTCCTCTGACGATCCTGCCCTTATGGAGGACTGGCGTTCCCGGATGATTCGCATCCGGGCATGGCCACTGGATGCCTCCGGATTCCAATCGTTCATACGTGATGCCTGCATATTGTGGAGTCACCTTTCTGATCTCCTCGAAGATCTCCTCCGGGTTTCCGTAATTCATCGGATATCCGAATCTTGAGGAGAGGTCAGAAATGATCTCCCAGTCCGCTCTGGCTCCCTCCGGTCCATTGAGCGCCTTTCTTACTCTCTGAACCCTTCTCTCGGTGTTGACAAAGGTGCCGTCCTTTTCAAGGAAACTCAGGGAAGGAAGGACCACATGGGCGACCTGCGCCGATTCCGTGAGAAAGATATCCTGAACCACAAGCAGGTCCAGCTTGGCATAGGCCTTTTTCAGATGAGAAAGGTCAGGATCCGTAACCATAGGATTTTCACCCATGATGTAGATGGCCTTGATCTTTCCCTCATAAGCCGCCTCGCTCATCTCGATCACGGTCAACCCCGGCTTCTCTGAGAGCGGGGCTCCCCAATGGCTCTCAAATTTATCCCTTAATTCTTTTACCGCCACTCCCTGGTATCCAGGATAGACGTTTGGCAGGCAGCCCATATCACAGGCGCCCTGCACATTATTCTGGCCTCTCAGAGGATTGACGCCGCTTCCCGGTTTTCCAAGCTGGCCGCAGAGGAGAGCAAGGTTTGAGATCGCCTTCACCCCATCCGTCCCTTTGGAGTGCTGTGTGATCCCCATGCAGTAAAGGATGGCCGCATTTTTGGCCGAGGCGTACATCCGCGCCGCCTTGATCAACCGGTCTTTTGGAATTCCGGTGATCTTCTCCACAAACTCGGGAGTGTAGCCGGAGACCTTCTCTTTTACGGCTTCAAAACTCTCTGTATGCTGGTCGATAAAAGGTTTATTGTAGAGGTTTTCTTTGATGATGATGTGGGCTAATCCATTTAACCAGGCGATGTCGTCCCCGGGCTTGGGTTGTAGCCAGAGATCAGCCTCTTCCGTTAGATCGATCTTTCTCGGATCGACGACGATGATCTTGGCGCCATTGAAGCGGGCGCGATTTCTGAGCAACATTCCGATCACAGGGTGGGTTTCTGTGGTGTTGCTTCCGGTGACCAGAAGGACATCCGCTTCCTTGAAATCGGCAATGGAGTTGGTCATGGCTCCGGAGCCCAGAGTGGTGGCCAGACCGACCACCGTGCTGGAGTGTCAGAGACGGGCGCAATGATCAACATTGTTCGTTCCGATCGCCGCCCTGATGAATTTCTGGAAAAGATAGTTCTCCTCGCAGGTGGCTCTTGCAGAGGCAAGACCGGCAATGCTGTCAGGGCCATTCTTCTCCTTGATCTCCTTTAACTTCGTCGAAATATAGGTCAGGGCCTCATCCCAGCTCGCCTCTCTCAACGCGCCATTCTCCCGGATCAAAGGGGTGCGGAGCCTTTCTGGGCTGTTTACAAATTCAAAGCCAAATCTTCCCTTGACGCAGAGAACTCCATTGTTTGTTCCCACGCCTTCTTTGGTGGTGACTTTGATCAACCTGTTGCCAACGACATTGACATCGAGAGAACAGCCTACACCGCAATATCCGCATACGGTCGTAACCCGTTTCGCCTGCCATTTTCTTCCCTTGATGGAACTCACATTCTCCGTGAGCGCTCCAACAGGGCATGCGGCCAGGCATTCACCGCAGGAGATGCATCTGTCAGGCTTTACGGCCTCGACCCGCGTATCAAAACCGGTCTCCTGAAGATCGAGAACCTCCCTGCCAGCGATCTCCCTGCAGGCCCGGATGCATCGGCTGCAGAGGATACAGCGGTTCGGATGGTATTTGATGGCAGGTGTGGAATAGGTCTTATACTCTTTGACCGGTGCATCGACCTGATAATCCGCCTTTTGAATCCCGTACTCATAGACATAATCCTGAAGATCACATTCTCCTCCCTTGTCACAAACCGGACAATCGAGGGGATGCTTCACCAGCATGAACTGCAGGACTTCCTTTCTTATCTCCCGAATCTTCGCGGTATCGGTTTCGATCACCATGCCATCAAGGGCCTGTGTGTTGCAAGCGGTGAGAGGGTTTTCAAGACCCTGAACCTCCACCACACACATCCTGCAGAAGCCTGTTGGAATAAGGCTCTCCATGTGGCACAGCGTTGGTATGCGGAAACCGTTCTGATGGGCAATCTCAAGAATGGTTGCGCCTTCTTCTGTCTCAATAGCTCTGCCGTTGATGGTCATTCTCATTGTGATCTTCTCCTAAAAAAAATGAAGGTTTCATAAGATCATACGATCTGTCATCCTCGTTGTGATCGTTAAACCTTTGTGAAATATTTAATTTGCCCCTATTCAATAGAACAACCCAAAAAATTTGTCAAGCAAAAATAAAGGCACAATGGGGTCAGGTCTTTAATCTTGACATTCTATTTCGAGTGGAGTAAAGTTGCTTTATGGTTAGGCCACTGAGGATTCAATACGCGGGGGCAGTGTATCATATCACCTCCAGAGGGAATGCAAGGAAGGCCATCTTCAAGGATGATAGAGACCGGAAGGTATTCCTCAATATTGTGGAGGAGGTCAAGGATCGATATCATTGGCTTTGTCATGCCTATTGTCTTATGGACAATCATTATCATCTTGTTATTGAGACCCAGGATGGGAATCTTTCAAAGGGGATGCGACAATTAAACGGTGTCTATACCATTCGTTTTAATAAACGGCATAATACCGTAGGGCATGTCTTTCAGGGAAGATATAAGGCCATTCTTGTGCAAAAAGAGACTCATTTGCTTGAGGTCTGCCGATATGTGACGCTGAATCCTGTCCGGGCCAAAGTAGTTGAGTCCCCTGAGCGATGGAGATGGAGCAGTTACAGGGGTATGGCAGGGATAGAGAAGCCTCATCCTTGCCTTACAACAGAGTGGCTGTTGGAGCAATTCGCCTCAGGGAGAAGGGAAGCCGAGAGAAAGTATAGAGGATTTGTGCATAATGGGATAAGTGAGCGAACCATATGGGATGATATTAAAGGCCAGAGTATCCTTGGGGAAGAAGATTTTGTGGATCAATTGATTGATTATGTGAGAGGATGTGAGGAGTCAAAGGAGATTCCGAAAGGCCAGAGATATATGAACAGGCCAAGTCTTGGAGATATTTTTAAGGATACAAAAGGAGAAAGAGGTAAAAGAAATAGAGGGATTGCGGATGCAGTTGATCGCTGGGGGTATAGTCAAAAAGAGGTGGCTGATCATTTAGGGCTACATTATTCTACCGTAAGCAGGTTGATTAACGAGAGAAACTTAAAATATCAAGATTAAAGACCTGACCCCGTTGGGCACTTTAGTTGATTGACAGGGAGAAATATGAGCAAGCTTTTTGAAATGAGTAGGATTAATGGCATGGAATTGTCGAACCGATTTGTTCGATCGGCCACCTGGGAGGGAATGGCCGCTGCTGACGGAGCGGTCGCCTCGAAACTGATTGAAACAATGATTGCCCTTGCCCGGGGCGGAGTGGGGTTGATCATCAGCGGTCACACTTATATCCGACCGGAGGGCCAAGCGAGCCCCTTGCAGCTTGGCATTTACAAGGACGACCTCATCCAGGGACTGCGAGAAATGACAAACACGGTCCATGACAGCGGCGGGAAGATCATCATGCAATTGGCGCACGCCGGAAACTTTGCGGCCAAACACTTGACCGGGCAACCTCCCCTTGTCGTATCTGATTTCGAAGGATTGGCCTCATCACCCCGGAAGGAAATCACCGAACAGGGTATTCGGGAAATGGTCCGCTCTTTCGCGGATGCGGCCCGGAGGGCTAAATCAGCCGGTTTTGACGGGGTCCAGATTCACTCCGCCCATGGCTACCTTCTCAGCCAGTTCCTCTCTCCCGCGTTTAACAGGCGCAAGGATGAATACGGAGGAGATGTGCAAAATCGGGCGAGGATTCACCTCGAAATATACAAAGCCATCAGAAAGGTGGTGGGCCAAGACTATCCTGTTTTGATTAAGTTGAACAGCAGGGATTTTATAGAAAACGGTTTGGGTCTGGAGGACTCGCTGCAAATTGCCAAGATACTGGCCCGCGCCGGCATGGATGCTATCGAACTGAGCGGCGGTTTTATTACAGGCGGAAAACTCTCTCCCAGCAGGTCGGGAATCGATTCAGAAGAGAAAGAAGCCTATTTCAGGGAAGACGCGCGCGCCGTGAAGAATGAGACTGGTATTCCGTTGATTCTGGTCGGCGGCATGCGATCTTTTAATGTGGCTGAAAAACTCATCCAGGATGGGACTGCTGATTATATCTCCATGAGCCGGCCGTTGATCAGGGAACCGGATCTCGTCAATCGCTGGAAAGCAGGCGACCGGCGAAGAGCAGAATGCCGGTCAGACAATCTCTGTTTCAAACCCGGTTTGGATGGCGAGGGAATCTATTGCGTCGTCAAAAGCCGTGAGAAAAAAAATAGTTAATTAAGCCACTTTCTTTCAATCAAAACCTCTCCCTCTTTGGTTTGAAGTCCGAGATCCCCTCTTCCGACATCCTTGCGACTGAAAATAAAAATATCGCTGAGCTTGAAACGGTTTTTTAGCCTCTGGAGATTCTCATTCCTCTGCCCCTTCAGATTTGAGAGATCCTTCGGATGGCAGACGAAAACAGGCTTGGACCCATTCGGGTGATTTCGTAGCAGGTCTTCCGCCATATCGTAAAAGATGGCCGAATCGACGAGCTGATGCAAGGCGGGATGAAAGGGGCCTGCAACAAGATGTTCTTCCAGCTCCTTGGTTGGCTGAAGGCCAATCCGGGCAAGCGGCAGCGATGCTTTTTCTAATTTAAGCATTCCCTTTTTTAGCGACTGAATCGCCTCATCCAATGATAAGGGAGAATATTCCCCATTCCTCCAGAGTTCTTCAAGTGAAGCGCCTCTGAGCACCAGCGTGGGATGGATTCTCACAAAATCGGGCCGGAGGTCAACGATCCGGTCGAGGGAGCGGAGGAAATAGTCGCAGGTATCACCCGGAAGGCCGATCATCAAATGAACACCCACCTCGAACCCCCAATGCTTCAAACGTAAAATGGCAGAGGCAGAGTCGTTTGCACCATGGCCCCTCTTCGAAAGGATGAGGACCTCATCGAGCATTGACTGGACTCCAATCTCGACGGTCTTCACTCCATATTTCTTGAGTGTCGCAACCGTTTCTTCGTTCAGAGCGTCTGGCCGTGTGGAGAGACGAATCGAGTTGATCGGGCCCGAAGAGAGAAAGGGTTGAACCTCTTTCAGATAGGAGACCTGATCTTCCAGGCTCATTGCCGTAAAACTTCCCCCGTAGAAAGCAACCTGTCTTTCTCGTTCCACCGGGTGAGGAGGGACATGGGAGAGAGAAGTTTCGATGAACGCTCGAACCCATTGGGGAGAAGGGACGTCCTTGACGGTCGCCCGTTGATTGCAGAAGAGGCAATGCTGACGACATCCCAGATGAGGGAGGAAAACGGGAAGGATCAATGGTTTTCTAAGCATGGTTGTCATTGAATAAACACCAAATTTGATACATTCGTAAAAAGTCGTCACACCGGTGGAAACCGGTGTCCAGAGACATTGGAAGGTATTGAAAAGACTGGATTCCGGCTGGAGTTTACCCCGTACTTGATACGGGGCCGGAATGACGAAAGAGCGTTAATTACGACTTTTTACGAGACCATCAAATTTCATAAACATTTTTCATAAACATTTTTCGTTTTGGCCATTTGAAATTTGGGTGTCGGGATTTAAGTCTTTTAAGGCGTTTTTAGCCGCTTCCTGCTCGGCCTGTTTCTTGCTCCTTCCCCAACCCGTCCCCTTGATCTCTCCTCCGATCATGACAGAAGCCTGGAATTGTTTATCATGTTCGGGTCCTGACTCCTTCAGAACATGATACTGAGGAGTAAGCCCATTGGCCTTCTGGGCAAATTTTTGAAGAAGGCTCTTATAATCATTGGAGAGGGGAAAGAGATCATCCGATCCTAAATAAGGTTCGAGATGGTTCCGGACGATGTCCAGGGCTTGACCATATCCCGAATCCATATAGATGGCTCCGATCACGGCTTCATAGGCATTGGCTAAAATCGATGTTTTTTTCGCCCCGCCATCCAATATCTCGCTCTTCCCAAAGAGGAGATATTGGTCCAATCGAAGTTGTTTTGAAAAAAAGGCCAGAGAGCTCCGTTTGACAAGATGCGATCTCCACATCGAGAGCGCGCCTTCCTGTGCCTCTGGAAATTTCTTAAGAAGAAGGTGGCTCACGGCAAGATTAAGCACGGCGTCGCCGAGATATTCGAGGACCTCATTCGAAACCCTGTCCGAGGCGCTGGTCTGATGAATGAAGGATTTGTGGGTGAGCGCCCGATCCAGCCATTCCTTCTCTTTGAATTGGTATCCTAAACGCTCCTCCAGTTCCTTTAAGGAGACCAGCCTTTCCTCATCCATGCAAACCCTCCGCCACTCTGCCGATGACTCCTTTATCATTCCATTCCGTTACAACAACCCTCTGCTCCTGGTTGGCCAGATCCAAATCGTTTCCATCCAATAGATGGACGGGAATATAGTTGCGCGAAAGCCCCTTCCATCTCCCTGACCCTTTCTCTCTTCGATCTTCCACCAGAACATTCAACGCCTGATGGAGAAACCGGCCGTAGAATGATCGTCGTTTCTGCCTCCCTAATTCCCTCATCCTATCTGCCCACTGCCTGATCTCTTTTGCATCGATCTGTTGGTCTAATTGGGCCGCAACCGTCCCCTTTCTTCTTGAAAAAGGAAAGACATGAAGATAGGAGATAGGAAGGGAGTCAATCAATTGGTAAGTGTTTTGGAATCTCTCTTTGGTCTCCCCGGGAAACCCAATGATTACATCCGCGCCGATTGAGACCTCCGGAATGCTTCGGTGTAATTTCTCGATGAGGTCCTTGAGGAGAAAGCGGTCATACCCCCTGTTCATCCTTCTTAAGATCTCATCGTCTCCGCTCTGGATGGGGATGTGGAGGTGGGGACATACTTTTATTGATTGCGAGAGGAGGGAAATGAGGCCCGGTGAGAAATCAAGAGGTTCAATCGAACTGAGTCGAATCCGATGGGGGGTATCTTCGATCTCGATCCGTTGAAGCAGTCTCTCCAGCGAGAAGGAGGGTTGAAGGTCCCATCCATAGGAGCCAATGTGAATGCCGGTGAGCACCACTTCCTTAAAACCTCTTCCCTTCAGAACGCTGAGGCGTTCAATGATCCTTTCCGGTGGAAGGCTCCTCGAAGGTCCTCTTGCATGAGGAACGATGCAGTAAGAGCAGCGTCCATTGCATCCGTCCTGGATTTTTAGAAAGGCGCGGGTGTGGCGATGAAACGTGCAAACGGGTGTCTCTGCAAAGGTCTTTTCCTCCTGAATATCGCTTACGTGAACCCGCGGAAGCCCGCCTTTCTCCATCAGAGGAAGAAGGCTCGGAATTTGAAATTTCTCCTTATTTCCAAGGAGGTATTTAACTCCCTCCATGTGGGCAAAGTCTTCCGGTGCCACCTGTGAGTAACATCCGGTCACGATGATCAATGAATCCAGATTGTTTCGAAGGGCTTTTCTGACCATCTGCCTCGAGTCAAAATCAGCCCGGTGGGTGACCGTACAGGTATTGATAATCGTGATATCCGCCCCGGATTCAAAAGGAATGAGGCGATAGCCCTTTTCTTCCAGGTCAGCCATAAGGGCTTCGGATTCGAACTGGTTCACCTTACACCCGAGTGTAGCAATGGAAACGGTCTTCATCTTCTTTAAAGCCTAATCAATCTGATGCCTCCCCAGGCGCCCATCTTCTCTCCGACGATGATCAAAACCCCTGAGACTCCTTCGATCTCTTTTCCTCTCTCCAATCCCCTTTCGATGTCATTCTTCTCCCGGACAATATTTCCAACAGCAGTGGCCGCCGCATCGGCAAGGGCTCCGGAGGCTGAGAGGATACAGACCGCATCCGCTTTCCCGAAACTTAGAGAATGGCCAACCGTTCCCGATGAGGTGCATACACCAAGGGGAGTCTTTCCGGGTTCGATCACGATCCCGACCTTCATGCTGAGAGGAGAAGAGCCCGCATAGATTCCGATGATTCGCTCCCTTGAAGTGGTAATGTAGATATCTCCACCGTTTTCCACAATCACCTCGTTTGAGAAATGGAGCAAATCCTTCGAAACCAACTGCGCAATGGCGCCTGCTACGGCTGCCATCGGGCCGACCCCGGCCAAGCCTGAGGCCCCGACCATCTCCTGGATGATCTCCGGTGCATGAGAGGCTTTTGCAACAGGGATGAGGCTCTTCTCGAAATCAGGATTTATGGCAATATAGGTTTCCAGTTGGTTCCGGTGTCTAAGCGTGGATTCTTTTGCCTCGCGGGAGAGATCCTTCTCCGCACGGATAAGGAGGTCCGTCTCCTTGACGATGACTTCAAATTTGACGAGGTCATCGGTCTTCACCAAATCCCGATAAGTCCGCCTTTCATACATCTCCAAAAAACTCAAATCCTTTCTTGAGGTGATCAATTATATTATCTAATATGGCCGGGTGTCAATTTTAGCGTCATCATGAATAAATACACTTATCTACTCGTCAAATTAGATGAAAAAAGTTAAAATATAAGCAAGAATACGAGAGGTGGAAAATAATGAGAAAGATATTACTTACTTTATTGATTTTAATATCTTTTTTGATCATTACAGATTTTACTTCGGCAAGAGATAGGCGCCCCTATCCTCACCGACACCCTTATCACTCCGGGATTTATATAAGGCCCCCTGCCTTATTGATACCTCCCCCTGTCTATTACCGGTCATATTACCCCCATTATCGAGCCTATCCTTATTATGAATATGGCTATAGGGTCTGGGTTCCGGGCTACTGGGAGGAGAGATGGACTCCATATGGATGGGAAAGCGTCTGGGTGCCGGGCTACTGGCGATATGAATATTAGGATAAAAAATTGTAATTATTAAATAAATACAATCTATTACACCTTTTAATGGCATGCTTGATCAACTTTCAAACCTTGTCATATTCTGATTTCTATCTTATATATTGATACAAAGGCACATCTGACAGCCACTCCGGATAGCCTCCAGCCAAATAAAAAAAGATAATAAAACCACTAAAAAAATGTTGACAAATAAAATTTTTTCAGATAGTATTATAAGGTTTTTTCGCTTTAAAATTAGTTTTAATCTTTTTGTTTTATAACCTATTGAAATTATTAGCTCTGCCGAAAGAGGGTTGAAATGCCAACGGTTAATCAACTGGTTCGAATTGGAAGAGGTAAAGCAAAAAGCAAGACTTCTGCTCCGGCTCTTACGGGGTCGCCACAAAAAAGAGGCGTTTGTATTCGAGTCTACACAAACACTCCCAAAAAACCCAATTCTGCCCTTAGAAAAGTTGCCCGTGTGCGATTGACCAATGGGATCGAAGTGACCGCCTATATCCCGGGAATCGGGCATAACCTTCAGGAACACTCCGTTGTCCTCATTCGGGGGGGAAGGGTGAAAGACCTGCCAGGGGTTCGCTATCATATTATCCGTGGCACCCTCGATGCGGTTGGTGTTCAGGACCGAAAACAGGGCCGCTCTCGATACGGAGCCAAGAGACCCAAGTAACAACCTCTCTTTTAATATAGTTGAACACAGGAAGAAGGAGTAGTTATGCCCAGAAAAAGGGAAGTAAGAAAGAGAGAGATATTGCCGGACCCTAAATATCGTGATGCCATGATCGCCAAGTTTATCAACGGGATCATGCGTCAGGGAAAAAAGAGCGTGGCAGAAGGGATCTTCTATGGGGCCCTCGATCTCATTAAGGAGCGGACCCATTCCGATCCGATTAAAACCTTCAGCCAGGCCATGGATCATGTGAAGCCCATGATCGAGGTAAGGCCAAGGAGGGTTGGTGGCGCTACATATCAGGTTCCGGTTGAGGTGAGACCGAGCAGGAAAACCGCTCTTGCCATTCGATGGATCATCGGTTATGCAAAACAGCGTTCAGAAAAGACAATGGAGGAGAAGCTTTCCGCGGAGTTGATCGATGCGGCCAATAACCGCGGGGCCTCTGTCAAAAAGAGAGAGGATACTCACAAAATGGCCGAAGCTAACAAAGCGTTTGCTCATTACCGCTGGTAACGGTGTGAAATAAGCCCTGAGCGTCGCCAAGCGCCGCCGAATGGGTTAAAAGTTTAGGTCAAGGCTAAGGTTCAGGATTTAATTAGTTCCCCTTCAATCTCAATCTTATCCTCAACCTGTGTCTCATAAATTTGAGTTTCGATCACGCCAACCGCGTGGTTTCAATCATTAAGAGGCTTTAAGTGTCAAACGTTTTAAAAGAAAAGACCAGAAATATCGGCATCATGGCTCATATTGATGCGGGAAAGACGACCACCACGGAGCGGATCCTCTACTATACTGGCGTCACTCACAGGATGGGAGAGGTCCATGACGGCTCTGCCACCATGGACTGGATGGAACAGGAGAAGGAGAGAGGGATTACCATCACCTCCGCAGCCACGACCTGTTTCTGGAAGGATTACCGGATTAACATCATAGACACCCCGGGCCATGTGGACTTCACGATCGAAGTGGAACGGTCGCTTCGTGTTCTTGATGGGGCAGTCGCCGTCTTCTGTTCGGTCGGGGGAGTGGAGCCCCAATCGGAAACCGTCTGGAAACAGGCTGACAAGTATGAAATTCCCCGCATCGCATTTGTCAATAAGATGGACCGGATGGGAGCGGATTTTGACGGATGTCTTCAAATGATGATCGATCGCCTCAAGATTAACCCCCTTCCCCTTCAGATCCCCATCGGAAAAGAAGAGGATTTTCAGGGAGTGATAGACCTTATCTCAATGAAGGCCCTTTTATTTGTTCCTGATACTCAGGGCACTTGCTTTGATACCATCGATATTCCGGAAGCCCACCGGCCTGAAGCTGCAAAACAGAGAGAACTCCTCATCGAGAGACTTTCCGAGTGGAACGAGTCCTTGATGGAGAAATTCGTAGAGGGAAAGGAGATTTCAGAGCCTGAAATCAGACAGGCCGTCAGGGAAACGACCTTGAAGTTGAAGGGAACTCCGGTACTCTGCGGAGCCGCTTTTAAAAATAAGGGAGTTCAGCCCCTGCTCGATGCTATTATCGATTATCTCCCCTCTCCGCTCGATCTCCCTCCGGTGAAAGGAATCGATCTCCGGGGCGAAGAGAAAGCCTTTTCAGCCAATAATGGGCATCCATTCTCCGCCCTTGCCTTTAAAATTATGAACGACCCCTATACCGGCCAGCTCACCTTCTTTCGCATCTATTCCGGGACGCTCAAATCGGGCGACTCCGTCTTCAATCCCACCAAGGGAAAAAGAGAGCGGATCGGCCGGTTGTTGAAGATGCATGCAAACAAGCGGGAGGAAATTCATGAAGTCTCCGCAGGAGACATCTTTGCTGCAGTTGGCCTCAAATATACCACCACAGGCGATACGATCTGCACTGAAAAGGAGCCGATCATCCTTGAATCGATGAACTTCCCGGAACCGGTAATCTCCATCGCCCTGGAGCCTAAGACGAAGGGCGATGTGGAAAAATTGGGAGTCTCCCTCCATAAACTGACCCTCGAGGATCCTTCCTTTAAGGTGAAGACCGATGAAGAATCGGGCCAGACCATTATCTCCGGAATGGGCGAGCTCCATCTCGAAATCATCGTCGATCGGCTTCTGAGGGAGTTCAAGGTGGAAGCCAATGTGGGAAGACCCCAGGTGGCCTATCGCGAGACCATTACGAAAACGGTCAAATCCGAAGGCCGTTTTATCCGTCAGTCAGGCGGACGGGGGCAGTATGGCCATGCCTGGTTGACCCTCGAACCACAGCCTCCTGGAAAGGGTTTCGAATTCGTCAACAAGATCGTCGGAGGCGCAATCCCAAGGGAGTATATCCCTGCGATTGAAAAGGGCGTGGCAGAGGCCATGGAGAAAGGGGTCCTTGCCGGATTTCCAATGGTCGATGTGAAAGTCACTCTCATCGATGGGTCTTACCATGATGTTGACTCCTCTGAAATGGCCTTTAAGATCGCGGGATCCATGGGATTTAAAGAGGGGGCCCGGCGGGCAAACCTCGTCCTGCTTGAGCCTCAGATGTCCATCGAGATCATCACGCCGGAGGAGTTTGTGGGTCAGGTCGTGAGCGACCTCAACTCCAGAAGGGGAAAGACAACGCGAGTCGAATACCGTAAGGGAACCAATGTGATCACCGGAGAGGTTCCTCTGGCCAATGTGTTTGGATATGTCACCGACCTTCGATCCCTCACACAGGGAAGAGCCACCTTTACACTGCAATTCTCTCGTTACAGCCAGGTGCCTTCATCCGTGAGTGAGGAGATCCTTTCCGAACTGAAAAGGGTCGCCTGAGAGCGCCCGAAAACAAGGAGGGAATGAGCCATGTCGAAGCCGAAATTTGAGAGGACGAAGCCGCATGTGAATGTGGGGACGATTGGGCACGTGGATCATGGGAAGACGACGTTGACCTCGGCGATAACGAAGGTATT
>VGRU01000013.1 GCA_016875255.1 Deltaproteobacteria bacterium | reverse complement strand
GAAGGCGTCCATTTGGATTGGAACGAATTGGAAAAATCACTATCCATTTCTAATAGAAATATTAGGCTCCACGTTTCCGCAAAGTCTTCCGAATCACGCCGTTAAAGACCTCCTCCATCGGTTTGTAGTCTCGATCCAGACCGGCCCGTATCGCTTCATAGTACGCTTTCCTTTTGTATCCCTTCATGCCGCTGAAATCCAGAGGTGGCAGCCCGGCTTGCAGTGCCATCAGCGTTGCCAGTAAACGTGCAACGCGCCCATTTCCGTCGCGAAACGGGTGGATTAATACCAGTTCCGTGTGAACCACGGCCAGCGCTTTGATTATCTTTTCAATCGTATCGAACTTACAAGGTGTGAATTCCTGAAGAGGCCCCTTTTCCAGTTCTTCCATCAACCGCGCTACCTGGCTTGCGGCGGCGAATGTAAAATCATTCCTGGTAAGGTTGACCCGTCGGTATTTTCCCGCCCAGGGATAGATATTCTCTAGCCAAACTTTGTGAATCCGACATATATCAGTTGCAGTGAACCGATGGTTTTTACTGTAGAACTTTACCAATTCACGAAGAGCGCGAAGCTGTTCTGACCCTTCCAGACGATCCATTTCACGCTTGCGTTTAACTCCTAGCAGATTCTTCAATACTCGACGGCGTGAACCGGGCTCGAACTGGGCTCAACCAAACCAGATACATCGTAACGATCACCAATTTTCTTCCTGTATTTTTTCATAATCCCGCCCAGGGAACTTTCACAATGGTCTTCTCACTGATAACTTGACAATTTACTTTGAGCTTTCAGCTTTGAGCTTTACGCTGTGCGCTCAGCGCTATGCGCTCTGCGATCTTTTGTTAAGAGGGCCGACTTTTTTAGAGATGAAACCACCTTTTGAAATGCCAGTAGTCAAGCCCGGCCCCAAAGCCCTTTATTGGAGAACCACTGCAAGACTTGACTTAAAAATTAAGTCAACCTCCATGGCCTAAATATAAACAGTGAACCTCCCACCCGCTAAAAGGTTCGTTCGGTTTTATTCAATCCGCACTCCCCAATCCGAATTCCGCAATGAGATGGGCCAACTTTTTTAGGGAGAACACCGAATCTCAATTTTTAAGTCTGACCCCAAAGCCTTATTCTCTATGAGCTGGATTTAAGATTTTGAGCTACTGTTGCCTGCCCTGAGACCTACTGTTTGATTTTTTCTTAAATAACTTAACTCCGTCCCCACGCCCGCCCCTTATGGCAGAATCCTACCCAATGTCAATACGTTATTACGATTGCCTGACCTTTTATACTTTACACTCCCTCCTGCCATCCAAGCTATCCCGCTTAGGCGGGACTTTGGCTTTTACCATGACAGGACTTCCACCCGATAGAACGTGCTACCCTTCGCAGGGCACGCAATTAGTTATGCCTGACCCCAAGGTTTTTTCCTGGGGAGCAGCGAGACCGCTCCAAGAAAGCGAAGTAGGCCAACTTGAACTCGGGTGTGAGTCCGGCGTTGTCAAGTCGATAGAACGACCGATAGACGAACTGAAACACATGGTTCTGGGTCACAGGACCTTTCATAAATTCCTCGCACAAGAACAGGTACACGTAGACCGATTCTCGCCCAATAGCTTCAACGATAGGTTGTGCATTCTGAATAAGAAATGAAAGATCAGGTTTTGTCATATAGACTGATCCCTATGATGGAATTGACAACGGCGCTCATACCTTTCCCTGAAGCGGGTGCTTACCTGTTATTAAATTCGGCTCAGGGCATCTTGTTCGCTGGCTTAAGGTGAAACTCTACCTCGTATTCAAGCAAACTGATATTGGGGACCACGGATGCTGAATAGCGCAATTTATCACTGATCGTTTTCGCGACTATAACACCAAGCACCTGTCGATCTTTGCCAATCGTCTCTTTTACCCATCCCATATAGCGGGTCAGTTGGCCAATGGCATGATCAGGGCTTCGTGCCCGTTTCAGTTCAAAAACGAAAAAGGCGTTCGTATCATCAACAGCCAATATATCGATCGGCCCAATGGGGGAAGGGAACTCGATTCCATCGCGTCCAGTCGGGTCCACGTACAAGCGAAGTTGTTTTCCGCTGATAGATATTGCACCCAAATTTTGGGCAATGAAGTCGCGCAATTGATACTCAAGTGCGAAGGACGCCTCCGGTGCTTCATTCTCTTCCTGTTCGGTTTCCTCGCCTAAAACGGCATCGATGGCATTTTCAACATTCGTAGCGCCAGGCATCAAGAGACGAACCTCATTGATAAGCTCTTGAACTGACCATCCAATTTTCTTGAGGCCATTTCGTAGTTGATGAGAGGTACTTGAAGTTGCGTCAAGTCCGGGTGGAATATGTTCGGGATGTTGCCTCAGCCACTCCTTCATTGGATGGATTTCAACACCTCCATCATCCCTTGGTAGTACAACATTAAATCGCTTCACTATTACCCTCCTGGAGGTTAACGTTCCATTCTTATGTTTCTACTCTGGTCAAATCGGTGAATTCCTGACCTTCTTATTTTGCAAGCAAAAGCTCCCACCTAAACCTCGTCTGCTGTCACTGCGACGGCGAATGGGACTCCGAGCAGCTCAAAATGTTTCTGGCCGCAACGGACCTTATCAGCCTCCGTCGTTCGCAGCTTCAGGAAGTCACGAGTTCCTTTAGTCTCACGCACCAAATAAAGCACCTGGTTGTCGTGTTTAAGAATGGCCCAATCGGGATTGTATTGGCCAACCGGAGTATCGATTTTGAACCATTCCGGTAATTTTACAAAGAGTTTGATGTCTTCGCGTTCATCCAGCTTGCGAGCAAACTCCCGTTCTATCTCGGACTCGTAGACGACATACTCGTACACAGACTTTTTGACCTGAAGAGCCGTCAAATAGTTGATGAACTCTTCATTTTTGAAGAGCATCATTTCCCATTCCGCTTCAGAGCTCGTTCCCTGAATGCGCTCATACTTGATTCCATCTACAAGGAGGCGATGCAGTTCATGCTTCAGGATTGCCGCAACGGCATCCATGAAACGCTGGGGGTCGACGAAGAATTCAGTAAGCCGTCCCGATTCCTTAAGAATACGAACCAGAGTAGAACGAGTCAGTTCCGTCTCGTTCTGCAAATAAGCCAGGAGATCAGGCATAGGCCGACTACCGTAAGAGACCTGCTCCTCTGCCACACTCATAGCAGTCGTAACAACTCCTCCCTTTGTCACGCCGAGCTTACCCGCCTTCACATAGACCCTGGTTGGATCAATTTTCGGCATTTGTTTCAAAGCTTCCACAGCCTGTCGCACTAATACTTCGGTCTCAAACTCCACACGATAGGTGGTTTTAGGCTTGATATGTTCCCAGAGAGCTTTGAACTCGGGACTTAATTGAACTTCCTTACGAAGACGATTCGAACCTTCATCCCGGTCTTTCCGAATATGGCGTTCGATCTGATAAGCAGCCAGCAGGTCAACGACCGCAGGTGCAAGGTCTCGGTGTTCCTCCGGCAGTTCAATCTTGAAATCTTTACGCTTTGGGTCAAAAGCAGGCTGAATCCGCCCATCCGCATCCAGCATTTTCTGTTCTACCAGTGCAGTTTGGATGGCCTTGGCGGCCTGCTGGCCGATGGGCCGCTCTTCCCCATCCACCACCCGGATGATTCTGGCGAGAGCAGTAAGCGGCACTTTGCCGAAAGTTACGCCACAGTCATCCTCGTATTCAGTCTGAAGGGCACGGGCAAAGTCTTCGTAACTTTCATTTGCAACAACAAACAGTTTATTGACCGATTCATCGAATACGCGCAAACCATTCTGATCGACCGGTAGACGCAGACCGCGACCGATCTCCTGGCGTTTCTTTACAACGCTCACGCTTTCATTGAGTGTGCAGATCTGGAAGACGTTTGGGCTGTCCCAACCTTCGCGCAGAGCTGAGTGGCTGAAGATGAAACGCAAGGGTTCGTCGAGTGATAACAAGCGCTCCTTGTCCTTCATGATTAGGTTGTAAACGTCATCGTCTGCCTGCGTGCTGCGAGTTTCGCTGGAGTCCTTGAATATGCCTTTCTTGTCCTGGGCGAAATAGCCATTATGAAGTCGCTCAACAGGTAGTTTGAGCCAATCAAGCTCACAGTAGCGTTCCTCTTGTGCTGCCTCAGCGAGCAGGATCTCAAAAGACTCTGCAAATTTCCCCTTTACAGGCTGACCTGATTGGTCATAATCCCGATAGTTCGCCACACGATCGATAAAGAAGAGGCTCAACACCTTAATTCCTCGTTCCCGTACTTGCAATTCTTTTTCCAGGTGCTTCTTTATGGTGTGTTTGACTTGTACCCGCCATAGGTCTTCACGAAGACCGCCCATCTCCTCGCCCATCCGGAGCAGGCGTCCGTTGTTAAATCGCAGGTACTCGTTTCCCGGTTCTGCATTGATCTCGGTGACTGCAAAGCCATCCTTGTAACAGGACCGGTCATTAGAAAGCACGTATAGATCTGCCCCGTTTTTAACGGTCACCGGTTTTTCCTTCGGGCCCTGGGGGGTCTGAACGTGGATACGCAATTTGGCCTTGATGCCGTTTTTGTAATCGATCTTCTCCACCCTTACAAAAGCATCGTTCATGCCTCCATCTACTCTTGCGCTGGCCACCACGATTTGCTTGACCAGCTTGAGTTCAAAGGCCCGCACCGGATCAAGCCGATAGACCAGGTTATATGGATTGCGGTGGGTGGCGGAATAGCGCAGGGTACAGAGGGGATTGAGCGCCTTTATAGCTTCCTGGGCTTTTTCGGTGGAATCCACACTCTGGGGTTCATCGATGATTACGATAGGGCGGGCTGCCTGAACGAACTCGATGGGCTGTCGGCCAGAGAGCTTGTCGCTTTCCTTGTAAATGACATTGCTCTTCTGCTCTTCCTCGGTTCCCATGAAGTTCTTACGGAAAGCATCAATGTTGATAACCAATATTTGAAGGGTGTTGCTGACAGCGAACTGACGAAGCCGATTCACCTTCTTAGCATCGTAGACAAAATACTCATAAGGGAGGTTGTTATATAGCGCCCGGAAATGTTCACGTGTGATCTCAATATTCTTAAGCACACCTTCACGAATGGCCACACTGGGAACCACAATGACGAATTTCTGGAAACCGTAGCGGCGCGACAGCTCAAAAATAGTGCGCAGGTAAACATAGGTCTTGCCAGTACCGGTTTCCATTTCGATTGAAAAGTGGGGACATCGGCGAGGGGCATTCACTCCGGCATCAAAAAGTTCCCAGGCCTGAAGGGAGGCATCTGGGTCTACTACCTCTATATCGTTTTCTCCCTGGACCTGACGTGTATTAGCGAGCAATCTCTCTTCGGCAAGAAGCAGGCGGTTTCCCACACCCAGTTCAGTCCGGGTCTGTCCTGTAAAGAGACCTACCATCCCTTCTACATGGATAACGGAGTATTCTGGCGCACCCTGGGGCTGGCCTTCAAAAAGGTCTGTAACTGCCGCCACTGCATTAAGCTGGTATTGCTGGTTGGGATCGAATTGCAGTCTCATCATAGCTTTAAAATCGTTTAGGTCTTATCATCCCGTCGGGTTTCAAGCAGCATCGCCCGTTCGCGGTCCAGCTCAGATTTCAATTCTTCTTCACTGGGCAGGTAGAGGCGGTATTCGGATGCAAAGAGCTGTTCGCTTCCCTTGAGCACCGAGTAGTGGACAATAGTTTTATCCTTCTGGGAACACAAAATAAGCCCGATAGTCGGGTTGTCATTTCCCTGCCGAACCCTATCATCGAAGAGCCGGACATACATATCCATCTGACCGATGTCCTGGTGTGTCAGATTGCCGGTTTTCAGGTCAATAAGGATGAAACACTTCAAGCGGAAATGGTAGAAAACGAGATCAACGAAAAAATCCATTGTCTCGGTGCTTACCCTGTATTGCCGGCCAACAAAGCTGAAACCCCGCCCCAGTTCGAGGAGAAATTGTTGGAGGTTGTCCAGAAGGGCTTTTTCCAGATCCTTTTCCAGAAAGGTTTGAGATGGCAACCCGAGAAACTCGAAGACGTAGGGATCTTTGAGGGTATCAGCAGGCCGAAGAGCAGTTTCGGAGGAGATCGTGCGCGCCTCTGCCTGAACTGCTTCACGATCTCGGCTGGCGAGGAGGCGTTCGTAATAGTGGGAACTTATCTGCCTTTCCAGTGCACGAGAACTCCAACCCGCCTCTGCGGCCTCCCGCATATACCAGTCACGGGCCTGGGGATTTTCCACCCGCAGCAACAGACGGTAATGGGTCCAGCTCAGCTCAGGACGAAGAAAACTTGCTGTTGGCATAGGCAATTTTTCTTTTAAAATCAAAGGGCTCGACGGTTCCACAGATTCGGCACGCACTGCGTGCCCTTTTGGAGAAGACGGCAAAGATTCAAGACGCAGTGCGTCTTGAATCTGATTGGGAAAGGCCAAATAGAACCGCCTCATGTTGCGGAGGTTTGATTCATCGAAACCCTTGCCATATTCCATAGTCAACCGGCGGGAAAGTTCAGGGATAAGCTTTGCCCCGTAAAGTGCCCGTTCCTCGCCGCCTTGTTCTTCCTCCACGATCAGGCGGCCGATCTGCCAGTAAGTCTCAACCATGGTTTGATTCACGGCGCGTGCAGTGCGTCCCCTCGCCTGTTCCACCAGGGTTCGTATTTGCTCAAAAAGAATCATCCGCTCTTCATTCATGGTTATACCGTTTTAAAACTCGTGACACCCTTGGTCTTGAAAATCTGAACGGCGTTGGCCTTCAGTTGGTCATTGCCAGCAAAACCTTCGTCGAGGCAGACCACGCGCTCGGGCTTCTTCTCTGCTATAGCACGGATAAGCTCCAATGTCAGGTTGCGTTCAAGGCAGATGAAAAGCGCCCCGCCCGCCGCGCTAAATACAGTCTTGCCTTCAATGCTAAGCTTCTCCACCGGCGTAGTCAGAGGAAAACCACTTTTCAGGAGTATCTCATAAAGGATGTCCTCAGGTGCACGGCCCTCCCGGAGGTGCTCTATATGCAGTTCAAGTTGCTGCTTTAGTGCTGTCACATCACCGGTCGGAAGGTTGGCGCTCCAGGCCTTGAAATTGGATTCGGCCAGCTTAAAGACCCGGAAGCCGCGATCCTGTTTTTGATCACTCTCCAGTGGCAGCTTGCCTTCATCCTCTGCATTCAATTTCTTGATAACCCGGCGAATACGTTCCTTGGTGATTTCAGCGATGGTTTTGTATCCGGCTTTATAGGCCTCGGAGTTTTCGTCACATAATTCAGGAAGCTGAACCATAATAAATTTCCGAGTTCCACCATCTTGACCATTTTTTTCTAAGACAGTATGAGCTGTTGGTGAACATCCTGAAAAAAAGTCCAAAACGAGAGCATCTTTATCGCCCGCTATTTCCAACATTCTCTTAATCAACGTTGTTGGTTTGGGGGTTTCAAAAACAGATATGCCATCAAAGTCCTCGACGAGCGAACGTTTTGCGCTGTCATTTGTACCTACATCTTTAGCCCACCAAATGGTCTCCGGGGTAAGCCCTTGACGACCTTTATCTAAGAATTTTTTGATTCTCGGAACCCCAGTTCTGTCTTTCCCGAACCATATGTTGTTCTTAGAAATTTCTTCCTTCATCTTCGGCTCTGTATAACGCCAACAAGAACCCGACGGGGGATCAATTACCTTGCCCGAGGGTGTTCTTAAGGAATAGAACTGGCTTTTTGTCCCATGGCCTGCTTGCGCAATTGCAGGCACAGAAGTCCAAGGGCCTCTCGGATCGTTGTCAGGATTTTTATACCTATCAACAGCGGCCTGATCCATAGTTAGCAATCCAACTGTTTCCGCAATGTTATCAGCCCTTTTTGCATAAATAATGAGGTAATCATGCCTCACAGAAAAATATCGCCTATTTTCTCTTGTTATGCGCTTTTCCCATATGACATTTGCGATGAAACAGTCTTCTCCGAAGATTTCATCGCACAAGGCTTTCAAATTTTTAAACTCGTTATCATCAATACTGATAAAGATTATCCCATCTTCTCTTAACAAGTTCCTCGCTAAATACAACCTTGGGTACATCATGTTGAGCCACTTCGAGTGAAACCTCCCATCCGCCTCGGTGTTGGTGCTGAACTTCTTCCCGCTTGCGTCCACTTGGCCAGTGTATTCCAAATAAGTTTGTAGGCTTTCGTTGTAGTCATCGGGGTAGATGAAGTCATTACCGGTGTTGTAGGGCGGGTCGATGTAGATCAACTTCACTTTGCCGAGATAAGATTTCTGCAGGAGCTTGAGGACCTCCAGATTGTCGCCCTCGATGATGAGATTTTCGGTGGTTTCAAAATTGATGCTCTCCTCAGGGCAAGGGCGAAGGGTTCCAAGGCTGGGAGATTGGATTGCCTTGAAGCAGTCGGCTTTACCCGGCCAGTTCATCCCGTAGCGTTCTTTGCCGACATCAACTGTTTCGCCAATGGCGAGTTTCAAGCGTTCAAGGTCAATTTTTCCGCCCTCGGTCCGAATCTCTGGAAAGAGCCGCAGCAATTCCCGTTTTCTGTCCTCGGGAATGTCGTGGGATCTAAGGTTGAGTCTTTCAGGTTCATCCATTGTTTTATCCTCTTCAATTTTTATTTCAATGTTACACAACTTGCCAGCGCAGTGTGAAGAGAGTTTCTTGTTCTGTTTTCTGCTCCAACCGACGGCTCACTTCGTCCAGAAGTGCATCTTTCTGTCGGTCTATTTCGCGACTCGCCTCATCGTAACTGCGCCAGGCTTCGTCCCGCTTCGTTTCCAGTTTTCGCAACTCCCTTTGACGTTCCAATTTTTCCGGCAGGTTGGGTGCCAAACGTGCAGCCTTTTTAGTCTCTTTAATCTCCTGGTCCAGATCCTCCAATTCTGTCTTGAGTCCCATTCGCCGGTCTTCAGCCCAACGGTCGAGCTTTTCCATTTCTGTATCGAACCAGTAACCATTTTTAGCAGCAAGCGCGTCGAGTAATTCCCGCCTGCGCACGCTGGTTGCCTCTTGTAGAGCGGTTATGATTGCTTCGGGAACATCGGTGTCGCTCTGCTCCTTGCCAGGTAAGTCAAATAACCGGCGGCACTCAGTCTCGTCCAGGGTTCCACCGGTATCGGTTATGCCCGTTACCTAAAGAAGATGGGGACGTTGATTCAAATGCAACTTCATCCCATCCCACCGTATGAAACCTTAATCGCCGCCTTCTTCTGCGGCTCGCCTTTCCTCAATCAGTCTTCGCTCCCGCGCCAGCTCGCTGGCGATTCGCTACCCGACGGGTAGTGAATTTCAGGCTTTCGATCCTGAAACATCACGTAGAATTGCCTGAAATTCCTGAGGTTAGGGACAGAAAAGCCTCTTCCGTAGCGTTTTGTCAGCCGGCTGGACAAATCCTCGATTACCTGTTCCCCGTACTCAGCTCGTTGTTCACCTTGCTGAAGGTCCTGTACGATTTCCCGACCAATCAGCCAGTAAGCGACAACCGTATTGCTGTTGACCGCCCGCACAACATTGCTGCGCGCTTGTTCCAGAATAGCGATAATTCGGGCAAAAAGGTCATTATCCTTCGATTTTAATTCATGTTTATCCGCATTCATCTCTTGGTGTCCCCTTAATCAAGGGGGGTTAAACAACTTCTGCCCTTAGATTTAGTCGAATTCTCCTGCTTATTTTTCCCTTTTACAAATCTTACCCGCCCTCACCTTTCAATCACTCACAACTTCCCGCATCCATCCTTCGTCCCATACCAATGGACTTCGGAGGACAGGTAGCGCAGAGCGCATGGAGCATAGCGTTCCTTTTTATCGCAAGTTGCAAGTCGTAAGGCGCAAGTGGTAGCACCTAATTTCTCTTCTTGATCTTTGTGACATAAGGAACTTTAGGTTCCTCAACAAGGAATCCAATTGGTCGCTTCTTGGGCTCTGGCGCTGTCATTAGCTGCCGAATGGCTTCGAAAACTATTTTGAACTGAGCATCATATTTCTTTTCAAGTTCATCCAGCCTTTTAGAAAGCTCCCTGCTTGAAGCAAGTATTTGTCGGAGCCTAACAAAGGCCCTCATAATTTCAATATTCACCTTAATCGCTCTCTCACTATTTAATACACTTGAAAGCATCAATATTCCATGCTCCGTGAAGGCATAAGGCCGATACTTGATGTGCTGGCCTCTTTTTAAGGTCACAATTTGTGACCTTAAACCACCTCCCCTGACTTCAGTCCACCAAATTTTTCCCTCCTCCATGGTCAACTGAAACATAAAATCTTCAGGGAACCTATCCTTATGTCTTTTGACCGCCTGGTTTAACACCTTGGTGGTTACCCCATAGAGGTATGCCAAATCTCGATCGAGCATCACCTTCTGACCGCGGATCAACAGGATGGATTGTTCGATGCGTTCAAGAGGAATCAGGGATCTTTCTTTTGACATTTTTTCATCCATTAACTCTCCTCACCTTTCAATTTCTCCGGTGTGCTTTCTTCGAACCAATACCAACGTAACGCATAGCGCCAAGGGCATAGAGCATGGCGCATAAATCTAAAACCCTAACACAGTCCTCAAATCTTCGATCGGTGCAATCGCTGGCATGGCTCCAACCTCACGCATCCATCCTTCGTCCAGGTTTGTTGGACTTCGGAGGACAGGTAGCGCAGAGCGCAATGAGCATAGCGTAAAAAAACCTAACCGTGAATCGTGTCTCCCGAATTATCGGGACAAGCGTGATTCGTGACCGTAGGCTCAGCGCTTTTTTAAGAACAGTCTTTTTGTTGGAGGATCCATGATATCCACACCCACCGGAATTTGCCCCAATATACCAGAAACAGAAATTTATGACAATCTTTTAAACCTTAGAGACCTATCACCTTACATCCTGAATCGTCTGTGGCGGCTGGAACTGGGGAGGGTTATTGCCCTGCCTGATTCATCCAGCCTTCTTTTTTAGAAAAATGTACAATAATTGTGTTTTTTGGCAAAAAAAGTCACTCAGATTTGTGTAAAATTGAGGCAAGCAAGATAGGGTTTAAAGACTGATTGCAAAAGGTAAAGTGTATTCTCTTTTGGAAACTTAAGGGGTTTGTGATTCAAGATTGCCTTGCCCCAAGGCGATAAACCTGCCCTTCAGTAATGGTTGGGTAAGCAATGATCTGACCCCGGTATAGTATCAAACTAAAAAACCTGAGCATATCTTGCCAATATATGCACTTTGATAAGACTGAAGATATCTGTTTGAAATCTGGCATAACAACCCTAATTCCTACCTTGAAGAGGAAGGAATCCCCAGGGATAAGATACTCAATTTATAACCCCAACATAACCCTTTCAATTTGTCTTTCATTTCCCCCTTTTTTAGGTCGATGAAATCCGTTATAATATGCCCGCTTAATTCCCCCCTCTCCTCTTGGAGGAGAGGGAAAGGGTGAGGGGAAAGCATTTCAGGGGAGGGAAATAGAATGAAGATTCATGAATATCAAGCCAAAGAGATTCTGAAAGGTTATGGTGTTCCTGTTCCAAAAGGAAGGGTGACTGAGACTCCTGAAGAAGCAAGAAGGGTCGCGGAGGAAATCGGAGTAAAGCCGATCGTAGTCAAAGCCCAGATACATGCTGGGGGCAGGGGAAAAGGAGGAGGTATCCGGGTTGTAAAAAGTCCCGAAGAAGCAGAGAAAGCTGCAAAGGAGATCCTCGGAATGACTCTCGTCACCCATCAGACAGGCCCGTCAGGCAGGATTGTCCGAAGAGTGCTGGTTGAAGAGGGAGCGGATATTAAAGAAGAACTCTATCTGGGTGTTGTGATGGACCGCTCCAGAGAATGTCCGGTGATGATGGCCAGCCGAGAGGGAGGGGTGGAGATTGAAAAGGTTGCTGCAGAAACTCCGGAGAAGATCGTAAAGGAATGGATCGAGCCTTCTGTGGGATTAAGACCTTTTCAGGTAAATAAGATCGGCTATGCGCTCGGGCTTGAACCAGCACAAGTTGGAAAATTTCGAGGCGTGGTTACCGGTCTTTATAAAACCTTTTACGAAAAAGATTGTCTTCTCGCTGAGATCAATCCTCTGGTACTAACCGGAGGGGGAGATTTTGTCGCCCTCGATGCTAAAATCAACTTCGATGATAATGGCCTCTTCAGACACAAAGAGATTATTGCTCTCAGGGACCTAAATGAGGAAGCCCCTCTGGAGATAGAAGCCTCAAAGTATAATCTCAATTACATCAAACTTGATGGAAGTGTGGGTTGTATGGTCAATGGTGCGGGTCTGGCCATGGCCACCATGGATATCATCAAGGTGTTCGGAGCTGAGCCAGCTAACTTCCTTGATGTCGGCGGAGGAGCTACAACTGAAATGGTCAAGAATGGGTTTAAGATTCTCATGTCCGATCCGGCAGTGAAAGTGGTGTTTATCAATATCTTTGGAGGAATTCTCCGATGTGATACGCTTGCTAAAGGGGTGACAGAGGCTGTTCGAGAAGTGAAGGTCGATGTTCCTATCGTGGTAAGATTGGAAGGAACGAATGTGGAAGAGGGCAGAAGGATATTGAGGGAGTCAGGCCTCGATTTTGCTATTGCCGCTGGCATGCAGGAAGGAGCCCAGAAAGCGGTGGAAGCCTTGAAAACAAAAGGTTAAGGCTGAGGTTAAGATTAAGATAAAAATAATAAATAATTTTCTGACTCATACATATCTCAACCTAAACCTTAGCCTGAGCCTAATTTCGGAGGAATTCTATGAGCATTTTAGTTGATGAAAAGACAAAAGTGGTCATCCAGGGAATCACGGGCAATGAAGGGCTGTTTCATACGAAGCAGATGGTGGAGTATGGGACAAAGGTGGTTGCCGGAGTGACCCCGGGTAAGGGAGGTCAGAAGGTTGAGGGAATCCCTGTGTTTAACAGCGTCATTGAGGCTGTCCAAAATGCCGGTGCAAATACATCGGCCATCTTTGTTCCCCCTCCCTTTGCTGCAGATGCAATCATGGAATCTGCTGATGCAGGGGTATCGTTGGTCGTCTGCCTGACAGAAGGAATTCCGACCCTTGATATGGTGATGGTTCGAAAATATCTGAAAGGGAAAGGGACAAGATTGATTGGCCCAAATACTCCTGGAATTATTTCTCCTGGGAAATGCAAAATTGGAGTTATGGCAGGATACATTCACAAGCAAGGGACTGTGGGGATCATGTCGCGCAGTGGAACCCTGACTTATGAAGTTGTGGATCAATTAACCAAGAAGGGAATAGGTCAATCAACCTGTGTGGGTATCGGAGGAGACCAGATCATCGGCTTGAACTATGTAGATCTATTGGAACTTTTTCAAAATGATCCTGGGACTCAAGCCCTGATTATGATTGGCGAAATTGGAGGGACAGCCGAAGAAGAGGCTGCCCTGTTTATTGAGAGGCATGTGAAAAAGCCGGTGATTGCCTTTATCGCCGGATTGACCGCTCCTCCTGGAAGGAGGATGGGGCATGCTGGGGCAATCATCTCAGGAGGAAAAGGAACAGCCAAAGAGAAGATGGGAGCATTAGAAAAGGCAGGGGTCAGAGTCGTGAGGAATCCTGCGATAGTCGGAGAAGAATTAATGAAGGTTTTAAAAGCGGTTACTTGAGTTAAAACCAATAAACTCAACAGACCCAATGTACTCAATAAACCCAATAAACCCGATTGGTTACAAAATAATGTTTATCTTTTTTTTGATTTATGTTATGTAATATTAAGAATTTATAAGGAAGGTGAGAGATATGATCCTGGAATTAAAAGACCGTTTGCATGAATTAACCCATCGACTGGAAACCCTTCGAGGGTATCTTTGACATAGAGAATAAGAGGAAAAGACTTGATGAAATTGGAAAGATGATGTTAGAACCTCATTTTTGGGAAGGGGGTGAAACCACACAAAAAATTTTAAAAGAAAGAACCTCCCTGCTGGACAGTCTATCGCCCTGGGAACAGAAAAAGAAAGAGATTGAGGAGATGGAAATCCTCCTTCAATTAATTGAGGAGCAAAAAGATGAGGAGGAAGCCCAACAATTACTGGACAGGATAGAGAAGAGTGAAGAGGCGGTTGACCAGATGGAATTCAGAAATATGCTGGGAGGAGAGCATGACGAAAGAGATGCGATCGTCAGTATCAATGCAGGCGCTGGCGGCACGGAATCTCAGGACTGGGTCGAAATGCTCCTTCGAATGTATCTGAGGTGGGCAGAGAATAAGAAATATCGAACGGAGATCATCGACATTCTTTCAGGGGACGAAGCAGGATTGAAGAATGTAACCTTTACGGTCAGCGGACGTTATGCCTACGGATATTTAAAAGCAGAGGTGGGGATCCACCGGTTAGTCCGGATATCCCCTTTTGATGCTGGAGCAAGGCGACATACTTCATTTGCATCGGTCTTTGTCATACCCGAAGTTCCAGAAGACATTAAGATTGATATTGACGAGAAAGATTTGAAGGTGGATACCTACCGTTCAAGCGGCGCAGGAGGACAACATGTTAATAAGACCGACTCAGCCGTGAGAATTACCCATCTTCCAACTGGCATTGTTGTCCAGTGTCAAAACGAGCGGTCCCAGCACAAGAATAAGGCAACCGCCATGAAGATATTGAAAGCCCGACTTTATGAAAAAGAGTTGGAAGAAAAGTCAGAGAAAATAGGGGAACTCCATAGCAATAAGAAGGAGATTACCTGGGGAAGTCAGATCCGTTCTTATATTATGCATCCTTACAAGATGGTGAAAGATCACCGGACCGATACCGTCATCCATCAGACGGACAAGGTTCTGAATGGCGAGATCGATGAGTTTATAAAGGCCTATCTGCTCAAAGCGGCCTAAATAGAGATCATTTAAAAATTAGTCCCGCCACGGCGGGACAAAATTAGCAATTAGCAGTGAAAGGTAACTCTTTAAAACATTGCTAATTGATAAATGCTTAGTTTGCAATTTACAATGTTGTTTACCCTAAGTGTTGACTTTTTATGACCGAAGAAATATCATTAGAAAATCAATCAGAAAAAGCAGCGACGGAAGAGGAAAAGAATTTGTTCAAAGTCCTCGAAGAAAAGATTGATCATCTTTTGACAAAATATCAGGAACTGGTGAAGGAGAAGGAAAGATTGGCCAATGAGGTTGAGGCAGAGATGGAGAAAAGGATTCGATTAGAAAAGAAAATGGAACTGTTCTCCCAGGACCGGGAAAAGGTTAAAACCCGGATTGACCAACTCCTTCACCGTTTGCGAAATGTAGATATATAACCACTACCTCAATCCATAGGGGTTTGGGTTCGTAAATTCCCCGGACGAATAGGTTGAGTGATGGGAAAAGAAAAGACAGTTGAAATTAAAGTTTTTGGGCAGACCTATACGGTAAAGTCAGATGCCGAAGAGGGCCACATTCAGGAAGTCGCAAAATATGTCAATGAGAAAATGGACGAAGTCCTGAAGAAGACAAGAAGCGTCTCTACATTGAATGTGGCGATCTTGACAGCTCTCAATATTGCCGACGATCTTTTAAAAGAAAAAGAGAACCGGGTGATGATTCTTCGAGAAATTGAGGTCAGGTCAAAAGACCTAGCTGAAAAGATTGATATTCAGATAGGAGGAAAGGAATCGGGTAAAATCAGTATCACAGGCTAAAGCTTACCAGGGAAGAGATTGTAAAGCGTATTATCATGTGAGATCGAATGTGTTACAAGATAGAGAAAGGGTTTGGATTTTGAATTCTGGTATGAGAAGAGAATGAGCTTGATACGAATCTTCATTTTGAATATGGTTGAAATTCTTATCAGGTCCTTCAATTGGGAGAAGGGCAAGAGGAGATGTTTCTGGACGACGAGGAGATCAGCGAACCAGAAAAGCCCTCTCCTCTTACTCTCAAGAAGACTGGCAGAATTTCATGAAATAAAAAAGCGAGATAGAAGTTACCCTTGGGGTTTTTTATGGGTTCTTCCCTGTCAGGTAACATCAAACTCCGCTCGTCCTCTCTTCTTTAGCCATAACTATATCCACACCCATACTCTTCTCTGACTCATGTGATGGTCTTTTCTGAAGCCAAATCATTCATTTAGTCTGTAGGGAAAGGTTTAAGTGTCATTGCTGGTGGAATTTTAAGAAACCCTAAAGGGTTACCCTACCAATTGTTTAATGGGTTTGTATTCATTAAACACAAAGAAAAGGAGGTGAGTTGAACATTGAACTTGACCGTCGAATTTTATATTATCCTCATTTTGGGCATGGCACTGCTCGGAGGAATCGTTGGATTCCTTGTGAATAAGAGGTATTCCGAGGCCAAAATAGGGGCGGCAAAAGAGGCTGCCAAACGTCTGATTGAGGAAGCAGAGAAAAAATCCGAGATCTTAAAGAAGGAAGCCCTGCTACAAGTCAAAGATAAATTTTATCAGGAGAAAGCAGAATTTGAGAAAGAGACAATTGAAAAGAAACAGGAACTCCAGAACCTGGAAAAAAGGGTAATCCAGCGAGAGTCTCACCTGGATAAAAAGATTGAGCTTCTCGATTCGAAAGAATCAGACATCACACGCAAAGAGAAGGCATTGGGTCAGCAGGAGAAATTGGTTCAGGAACAGGAGAAAAAGGTGGTTGAACTGATTCAGAAGCAACGGGCCCAGCTCGAACATATAGCAAAGATGTCTTCTGAGGAAGCCAAACGCCTTCTGATGGAATCGATGGAAGAAGAGGCGAAGCACGAGGCAGCCAAAAGAATCAAGAGGATCGAGGACGAGACAAGAGAGACTGCTGACAAAAAAGCCAAGGAGATAATCAGTTTAGCCGTTCAACGCTATGCAGGAGAGTATGTGGCGGAGCAAACGGTTTCCGTAGTCAGTTTGCCTAATGAAGAGATGAAAGGGCGTATCATCGGCCGGGAGGGACGGAATATTAGAGCCCTCGAGGCAGCCACCGGGGTTGATCTGATCATCGATGATACCCCTGAAGCAGTTATCCTTTCAGGGTTCAACCCTGTCCGGAGGGAGATTGCGCGGATATCTCTGGAGCGTTTGGTCAGCGATGGTCGGATCCACCCAGCAAGGATTGAAGAGATTGTCCAGAAGGTGGAACAGGAAGTCGAAACCACAATACGCGAGGCTGGTGAACAGGCCACCTTTGATGTGGGAGTTCATGGCATCCATCCTGAGCTGATCAAACTGATCGGACGCCTCAAATACCGTACCAGTTATGCGCAAAATGTTTATCAGCACTCTCTGGAAGTGGCGTTCCTCTGCGGAATTATGGCTGCAGAATTGGGAATCAATGTGAAACAAGCCAAGAGGGCAGGGCTTTTGCATGATATTGGAAAAGCAGTGGACCATGAAGTGGAAGGGCCTCATGGGAAGATTGGAGCAGATTTAGCAAAGAAATATGGAGAGGCACCTGCCATCGTTCATTCCATTGCTGCTCATCATGAAGAGGAGAAGCCGGAGTCGATTCTCGATGTCCTGGTTGAGGCAGCAGATGCCCTTTCGGGCGCAAGGCCAGGAGCCAGACGCGAGATGTTGGAAACCTATGTCAAACGGTTAGAGGATTTAGAGAAGATTGCGACTTCTTTCCAAGGGGTTGATAAATCGTATGCCATTCAGGCAGGCAGGGAGATCCGGGTGTTGGTGCAACCAGAACGGATCTCAGATGAAGCCTCTACGATCCTCTCGAGGGATATCGCCCGAAAGATAGAGAAGGAACTTACGTATCCAGGGCAGATCAAGGTCACTGTGATACGTGAAATGAGAGCCGTGGATATCGCAAAGTAAATACAAATCCGAAGCACGAAATTCGAATTTCGAAACAAATCCGAATGACCAAATTTCGAAACTTGGAGGGGAAAACAGTTGTTTTGGTCATTTGAAAATTCGAATTTTGGGATTGTTTCGAATTTCGATATTCGGATTTCGAATTTTAGGTATGGAAGATGCGTATTCTATTTATTGGTGACATTGTTGGAAAGCCAGGCAGGGATGCGGTCAATGGACTTCTAAAAAAAGTCATCAGTGACTATGGAATCGCATTTACGATTGCCAACGGAGAAAATGCTGCAGGGGGAATGGGGATGACCCCTGAGATCGCCAAAGAGATTCTGGATCAGGGAGCGGATGTCCTGACATCAGGGAACCATATCTGGGCCAAAAAGGAGATTTACCCTTTCCTGGATAAGGAGCGCAGGATTTTGAGACCTGCAAATTATCCGCCTAATGTTCCGGGGAGCGGGGCGGGTATTTACCAGGCGAAGAACGGGGCTAAGATTGGAGTAATCAATCTGGAGGGTAGGGTCTTTATGAAACATCTTGACTGTCCCTTCCGTATTGGAGAGAAAGAGATTGAAATGGTGAGGAAAGAAACTCCGATCGTTCTCGTCGATTTTCATGCAGAGGCTACTTCAGAGAAAATAGCGATGGGATGGTTTTTAGATGGACGAGCCACAGCCGTGCTGGGGACCCACACTCATGTGCAGACCGGTGATGAAAAGATTCTTGCGGGAGGGACAGCCTACATTACCGATGTCGGGATGACAGGTCCTATGGATTCAGTCATCGGAATCCGAAAAGAGGTGGCCGTCAATCGACTGCTGACCCAGATACCCTGGAAGTTTGATGTGGCCACTGAAGAAATCGAACTCCAGGGAGTCATCCTTGATATTGAAAGGGAAACAGGGAAAGCAAAAGGGATTCAGAGAATCAGAGTTCCATTTAATGAGAGGGATTGAACATCATGGGCCAGAAAGGAAAGAAAGCTGTTTTTGAAATCTTTTTGGAGAGAGGTTTCATTGAACAGGTGACCGATGAAGAAAGAATCACTGAACTGTTAGATGGAAGAGTGACCTGTTACATCGGGTTTGATCCAACAGCTTCAAGCTTTCATGTGGGCAATCTGGTGCCCATCATGTCTTTAGCCCATATGCAGAGAAACGGTCATCGGCCGATTGCCCTGGTAGGAGGGGGAACAGGTTTGGTGGGCGATCCGAGCGGAAAAGATGTGATGCGGCAGATTTTAACCTATGAAGAGATCAACAAAAACGCCGAAGCTCAGAAAAAGCAGTTCTCCAAGTTTTTAGATTTTTCAGAGGACCGGGCCCTTCTGTTAAATAACGCTGACTGGTTAACCAAACTGAACTATATCGATTTCCTCCGGGATATTGGCGTCCACTTCAGTGTGAATCGGATGCTTGCAACCGAGTCAATCAAGACCCGGCTTGAAACAGGACTTTCCTTTATCGAATTCAATTACCAACTCCTCCAGGCTTATGATTTCTGGCATCTCTTTAAGCATTATGATTGTTTAATCCAGATGGGAGGAAGTGACCAGTGGGGGAACATTATCGCTGGAATAGATCTGATTCGCCGTCTCGAAGGGAAACAGGCTTATGGAGTGACTTTTCCCCTCATCATGACCGCAGACGGAAGAAAGATGGGGAAGACCGAAAGAGGAGCTGTTTGGTTAGACCCTGAACGCACATCCCCCTATGACTATTATCAATTCTGGATCAATACGGATGATAGGGATGTTGGAAGATTTTTGGCTCTTTTTACTTTTCTTCCAATGGAGGAAGTTCGAGAATATAGGAAATTAGAAGGGGCAGAGATTAGAAAAGCCAAAGAAGTTCTTGCTTTTGAAGCAACAAAGATTGTCCATGGAGAAGAAGAGGCAACCAAGGCTAAGAATGCTTCAAAGGTTCTTTTTTCAAAAGAGGCTGGAGATGATGCTTCTATTCCAACAACCTCCATTGATGTAGAGAAAATTTGGAAAGGAATTCCAGTATTTAAACTGTTTGAGCTAACCGCTTTATGTTCCTCAGGATCCGAGGCAAGACGATTAATCGAACAGGGCGGGGGATATTTGAATGGTAAACGGTTAGAGGATCCGGGTCTGGTGATTACTATAGACGATTTCAAAGGAAGTAGTACAATCCAGTTGACTGCTGGAAAAAAGAAATTTCATAGGATTAAACTTCTTGACAAAAATATTTAATTGTATTAATATGGTTTCCGAATCCGCGATAGATATTTTTCCTTCTTTGGAAATTTACTACTTGACACCATAGAAAACCTAGTTTATACTAATAAGGTTTCCTAAAAATCGTTCTTTGATAAAAGAATAGGGGTTATTGATTCTGGGTTTTTGTTTTTTCTTTTGAATAGGATCAACTTTTAAAGATAATAATTGGAGAGTTTGATCCTGGCTCAGAACGAACGCTGGCGGCGTGCTTAACACATGCAAGTCGCACGAGAAATCCCGGGCAACTGGGAGAGTAAAGTGGCGCACGGGTGAGTAACGCGTGGGTAACCTACCCTTGAGTTGGGGATAACCCCGCGAAAGCGGGGCTAATACCGAATAACAATCCGGTCTCTATGGAGAATGAATTTAAAGATAGCCTCTACACGTAAGCTATTGCTCATGGATGGGCCCGCGTACCATTAGCTTGTTGGTGGGGTAATGGCCTACCAAGGCAACGATGGTTAGCTGGTCTGAGAGGATGGCCAGCCACACTGGAACTGAGACACGGTCCAGACTCCTACGGGAGGCAGCAGTGGGGAATCTTGCGCAATGGGGGAAACCCTGACGCAGCAACGCCGCGTGGGTGATGAAGGCCTTCGGGTCGTAAAGCCCTGTCAGGTGGGAAGAAACGTGCCGATGCAAATAGCATCGGCATTTGACGGTACTACCGGAGGAAGCACCGGCTAACTCCGTGCCAGCAGCCGCGGTAATACGGAGGGTGCAAGCGTTGTTCGGAATTATTGGGCGTAAAGCGCGTGCAGGCGGTTGGGTAAGTCAGATGTGAAAGCCTTCCGCTTAACGGGAGAAGTGCATTTGAAACTGCTCAGCTAGAGTACGGGAGAGGAGAGTGGAATTCCCGGTGTAGAGGTGAAATTCGTAGATATCGGGAGGAACACCAGTGGCGAAGGCGGCTCTCTGGTCCGATACTGACGCTGAGACGCGAAAGCGTGGGGAGCAAACAGGATTAGATACCCTGGTAGTCCACGCCGTAAACGATGGGCACTAGGTGTAGGAGGTATTGACCCCTTCTGTGCCGAAGCTAACGCATTAAGTGCCCCGCCTGGGGAGTACGGCCGCAAGGTTAAAACTCAAAGGAATTGACGGGGGCCCGCACAAGCGGTGGAGCATGTGGTTCAATTCGACGCAACGCGAAGAACCTTACCTGGGCTTGACATCCGCTGACCGTCCTGGAAACAGGATTTTCCCCGCAAGGGGACAGCGAGACAGGTGCTGCATGGCTGTCGTCAGCTCGTGTCGTGAGATGTTGGGTTAAGTCCCGCAACGAGCGCAACCCTCATCCTTAGTTGCCATCATTGAGTTGGGCACTCTAAGGAAACTGCCCCGGTTAACGGGGAGGAAGGTGGGGATGACGTCAAGTCCTCATGGCCTTTATGTCCAGGGCTACACACGTGCTACAATGGGCGGCACAAAGGGTTGCAATACCGTGAGGTGGAGCTAATCTCAAAAAGCCGCTCTCAGTTCAGATTAGAGTCTGCAACTCGACTCTATGAAGGCGGAATCGCTAGTAATCGCGGATCAGCATGCCGCGGTGAATACGTTCCCGGGCCTTGTACACACCGCCCGTCACACCATGAGAGCTGACTGTACCAGAAGTCGTTGGGCTAACCATGTTTCGGCATGGAGGCAGGCGCCTAAGGTATGGTTGGTGATTGGGGTGAAGTCGTAACAAGGTAGCCGTAGGGGAACCTGCGGCTGGATCACCTCCTTTCTAAGGAGTTACCGGTTCCAGGAAACTGGGATCATACTTCTAGGTCATTACCCGGATCAATAACCCCTACAATGAAATAGAAACGGGGTTAAGAGGGCCCGTTAAGGTGGGCATGAAAATCCCCCTTTAAGGGTCTATAGCTCTAAGAAACTCCCAAGGGCTATAAGCTATAGGCCATTGTGATAAAGGAAGGGCCTATAGCTCAGTTGGTTAGAGCGCACGCCTGATAAGCGTGAGGTCGATAGTTCAAATCTATCTAGGCCCACCATTGCAGACCAAATTATAAACTCAAAATTCTAAACACTAAACGTTTAGGGTTTCAAATTTAGGATTTAGGGTTTGTTTTAAGAGGATGGGGATGTAGCTCAGCGGGAGAGCACCTGCCTTGCACGCAGGGGGTCGGCGGTTCAAATCCGCTCATCTCCACCAATAAGAGGTGGGGATTTGGCCGTTGAATTTTTAACCCTGAGATTCGGATAAATAGAAATAATCTGTGTAATCAATTTTTGAAATCTTTGTAATTGTTTTATTGCTCTTTGACAATTGAATATGGATGAAGGCACCAAATCATACAACTAGTAGATCAAGTTTATGGTCAAGCTACTAAGGGCATACGGTGGATGCCTTGGTGTCAGGAGGCGATGAAGGACGTGGTAAGCTGCGATAAGCCTCGGGGAGCCGCTAAACAGGCTTAGATCCGGGGATCTCCGAATGGGAAAACCCATATCGAGTAATATCGGTATATCCCATCATGAATCCATAGTGATGGGAGGCGAACGAGGGGAACTGAAACATCTCAGTACCTTCAGGAAGAGAAATCAAAAGAGATTCCCTGAGTAGTGGCGAGCGAAAGGGGAAGAGCCTAAATTCCGTATATGTTAAAGCCTGTGAGCGTTGTATACGGGAGGTTGCGGGATTCTATCGGAAATCATCACAGTGATTTCAGGGAGATTCCAATTTCATAGCTGAACCTACTGGAAAGTGGGGCCATAGAGGGTGATAGCCCTGTAGGCGAAATGGAATTGGAACCCCGGGATAGGACACCCAAGTACCACGAGACACGGGAAATCTTGTGGGAATCCGGGAGGACCATCTTCTAAGGCTAAATACTACCTGGCAACCGATAGTGAACAAGTACCGTGAGGGAAAGGTGAAAAGTACCCCAATGAGGGGAGTGAAATAGTACCTGAAACCGTGTGCTTACAAGCAGTGGAAGGACGTTGAATAGTTGAAGGGTTCGCCTTTTGGCTATTCTGTCTAACCACGTGCCTTTTGCATAATGAGCCTGCGAGTTACTCTATGTGGCAAGGTTAATTCCTTAATGGGAAGGAGCCGCAGCGAAAGCGAGTCTTAAATGGGCGATTCAGTCATATGGAGTAGACCCGAAACCAGGTGATCTATCCATGGCCAGGCTGAAATTCGCGTAACAGCGAATGAAGGGCCGAACCGGTGAAGGTTGAAAACTTCTCGGATGAGCTGTGGATCGGAGTGAAAGGCTAATCAAACCTGGAGATAGCTGGTTCTCCCCGAAATATATTTAGGTATAGCCTCAGGACATTCGTTAACGGAGGTAGAGCACTGGATGGGCTAGGGGTCCTACCAGATTACCAAACCCAACCAAACTTCGAATGCCGTTAAGCGCTATCCTGGGAGTCAGCCCGTGGGAGATAACTTCCGTGGACGAGAGGGGAACATCCCAGACCGTCAGCTAAGGTCCCTAAGATGTGCTAAGTGGTAAAGGATGTGGAAGCGCTCAGACAGCCAGGAGGTTGGCTTAGAAGCAGCCATCCTTTAAAGAAAGCGTAATAGCTCACTGGTCGAGTGAGTCTGCGCCGAAAATGTAACGGGGCTAAAGCACGTCACCGAAGCTACGGATCCGTTCCGATTCATCGGAAGGGATGGTAGGGGAGCATTCCATCGTAGAGTGAAGGATGATCGTGAGGACATCTGGACGAGATGGAAGGGATCATGCAGGCACGAGTAGCGATAATGCTGATGAGAAATCAGCACGCCGTAAACCTAAGGTTTCCTGAGCAAGGTTAATCCTCTCAGGGTTAGTCGATCCCTAAGCCGAGGCTGAGAAGCGTAGGTGATGGAAAACAGGTTAATATTCCTGTACCACCGGATTGGCGTTTGAGCGATGGGGGGGTGCAGAAGGGTAGGTCATCCAGGTGTTGGACGCCCTGGTTCAAGCCCGTAGGTGGGAATTCCAGGCAAATCCGGAGTTCCAATTATAAACACCGAGAGGTGATGACCATTTCCTGAGCAATCAGGATTGAAGTGATTGAGCCCATGCTGACAAGAAAAGCCCCTAGCGAGTCAATCAGGTGATCGTACCGCAAACCGACTCAGGTAGGTGAGGAGAATATCCTAAGGCGCTTGAGAGAACCCTGGTTAAGGAACTCGGCACACTAACACCGTAACTTCGGAAGAAGGTGTGTCATGATTCGTGAAGGGACTTGCTCCCGGAGCGGATTGTGATCGCAGTGAAATGGGGGTGGCGACTGTTTAATAAAAACACAGGACTCTGCGAAGTCGAAAGACAATGTATAGGGTCTGACGCCTGCCCGGTGCTGGAAGGTTAAGGGGATTCGTCATGTCGTAGCAATACGGCAGAAGCGTTGAACCGAAGCCCCAGTAAACGGCGGCCGTAACTATAACGGTCCTAAGGTAGCGAAATTCCTTGTCGGGTAAGTTCCGACCTGCACGAATGGCGTAACGACTTCCCCGCTGTCTCAACCAGGGACTCAGCGAAATTGTATTGACGGTGCCGATGCCGTCTACCCGCGGCAAGACGGAAAGACCCCGTGCACCTTTACTACAACTTGGCAATGAATTTCGGAATAGTTTGTGTAGGATAGGTGGGAGACTGTGAGATCCCGGCGCTAGTCGGGATGGAGTCAACCTTGAAATACCACCCTGATTGTTTTGGACTTCTAACCTAGACCCGTTATCCGGGTCGGGGACATTGCCTGGTGGGTAGTTTGACTGGGGCGGTCGCCTCCCAAAAGATAACGGAGGCGCGCAAAGGTTCCCTCAGGCTGATTGGAAACCAGCCGTAGAGTGTAAAGGCATAAGGGAGCTTGACTGCAAGACCAACAAGTCAAGCAGGTACGAAAGTAGGCCTTAGTGATCCGGCGGTTCCGCATGGAAGGGCCGTCGCTCAACGGATAAAAGGTACGCCGGGGATAACAGGCTAATTTCTCCCAAGAGTTCATATCGACGGGGAAGTTTGGCACCTCGATGTCGGCTCATCGCATCCTGGGGCTGTAGCAGGTCCCAAGGGTTTGGCTGTTCGCCAATTAAAGCGGTACGCGAGCTGGGTTTAAAACGTCGTGAGACAGTTTGGTCCCTATCTGCCGTGGGCGCAGGATACTTGAGGGGAGCTGTTCCCAGTACGAGAGGACCGGAATGGACGAACCTACGGTGTTCCAGTTGTGACGCCAGTCGCAGCGCTGGGTAGCCGTGTTCGGAAGGGATAACCGCTGAAAGCATCTAAGCGGGAAGCCCACCCCAAGATGAGGTATCCCTCCTGATAGCAATATCGGGATAAGACCCCTTGGAGACTACAAGGTTGATAGGTCAGATGTGTAAGTGCCGCAAGGTATTTAGCAGACTGATACTAATAGGTCGATCGGCTTGACCATAATTGAACTAATAAAAAGAGTGCCTTCATCCATATCATTAAATACAGAAATCCGAAGCACGAAATCCGAAATTCGAAACAATACCAAATGACATTTATTCCGAATTTTCAAAACAAATAACAAGTTTATGATATTTGAATTTTCGAAATTTGAATTTGTTTCGTATTTCGATATTCGGATTTCGAATTTATGATTTAAAGTTCTTGGTGACCATGGCGAAGGGGAAACACCCGTTCCCATTCCGAACACGGAAGTTAAGCTCTTCAGCGCCGATGGTACTGCATGGGCAACTGTGTGGGAGAGTAGGACGTTGCCAAGATTAAATATAAAGCCCATCCGCAAGGATGGGCTTTTTTGTTTTTAAAAAAGAAGGTTCTTCAGGCTTTTATTTGTGTATTTTTATATTTTAACTCCTCCTCTTAATGTAAGGGGGGCTGGGTGGGGTTATTACAAAGGAATTATAATTAAACGTTATCCGCTCAGTGTCCTGATGAACCAAAAACAAAAATTTCTTGCTGTTTTTATTTTCTGGGTATATGGTATCTGAAAAAAGAAGAGGGATTCATTATGTTTGAGTTAAATGAAGAGCAGAAATTAATTAAAAAAAGCATCCATCAGTTTGCCAAAAAAGAATTGGCCCCTCAGGCCGCCCATTGGGATGCTACTGAGGAGTTCCCATGGGAAAATGTTAAAAAGATGGTAAAAGTCGGGCTCACTGGCTTGCGCATCCCAAAGGTTTATGGCGGTGCAGAAGCAGATCTTGTTACAACCGGGGTCGCTTTTGAAGAGGTCGCCCGGTTCGACCATAACTGTGCTGTCATCCTCTGTGGTTCGAACATCACCGGACGGGTATTACTCTATGGTTCAGAAAAGATAAAGGCAAAAATTCTGCCTGAGATAGTTAAAGGCAAATATATTCTGGCATTCGGCGCCGCTGAGCCGGACGCTGGTTCTGACTTAAGGGCAATGAAGGCAATTGCGAAACCTCGGAAGAACAACTGGATCGTGAGTGGTGAGAAAGCAATGATTACCTTCGCCGGCGTTGCGCATGGGTTTATTGTCTTAGTTAGAACAACGATGGGAAGAGAAGAGGGGATCAGCTGCATTTTTATCGAGGGAGACAGACAAGGAATCGATATCCAGAGGCTTCAAGGGTTTGGCTGGAGAGCCTCCCAGTGGGGAAATGTTTCTTTCAATGAAGTGAATGTTCCAATTCAAAATCTTATTGGTGAAAAGAATAATGCTTTAGCCATGCTCAAAGCCACTGTACAGGAGCAGAGGGCTTTGACAGGTCTTATTGCTCTGGGCACAGCGAGGGAAGCACTCGAAGAAGCAGTGAAATATGCAAAGATTCGCAAGGTTTTCGGGAAGCCCTTGGGAAGATTTGAAGGCATCCAGTTCAGGCTGGCTGAAGATCATGCCTCGCTTGAGGCAGCAAATCTTTTATGCTATCAAGCCCTCTCCCTGATTGAAAAAAAATCTGATCAAGCCTCTGTCTGGGCGGCCATGGCAAACCTGATTGGAGGCGAGACCGCCTATAGGGTTGTGAACAATGCCATGGATGTGTATGGTGGTTTGGGATATTCGAGAGAGCTTCCCTTTGAGCGCCACCTGAGGGATGTCAAAGCAATGCAGATCGCCAATGCCACCTTGAAGATAGAGATCGGTAAAGGGCTCTTCGGAAAAGAATTTTCCCCAGATGTTTAGTTAATCTGGTTCTTTCGGCTTTCATATGGGTGCTTTCCCCCTCTTAAGTATAAGAGGGGGGGCGGGGGAGTTATGAAATTCCTTCAGAATGAGACGGCATTAAAAGTAACCCCTCCCCACCTCCCCTTAACCTAGAGACTGTGTCGTAATCCGTTCATGGTTCGAGAGCCTCACCACGAACGGATTACGAAATCTTAAATATCAATCAGTTAGCCGTTCGTCCTGAGTGTGTCGAAGGGCGAATGGCTAATTACGACACAGTCTCCTAAGGGGAGGTTACCCACTCAATTCCCGGATGAACCGTTGATCTTTTTGAAACTCAGACCTTCAGGCCTACCTAAAGCAAGGCCGAAGCCTTACCCTACGAGATGTAATCTTTCTCTTATTGTTCCTAATGAAAGGGGTACAGTTGAATATGGGTGAACAGTCTTCTTGGTCATTTAAGATGGAAGCACCGATGGAAGTTGCCTTCTCTGTCAACGATATGGATAAGATGCTCAAATTCTACACTGAGATCTTAGGACTGAAGAAGTTTGCAGATAATGAGGTTTCGCCTGATATGACGGCACGAGTTGGTCAAACCCCCTATGGGCTAAGGGTGGTCCGATTGCTCACACCCAATGGAGAGATGGTCAGACTCATTCGGGTGGGAAAGCCTCCTGCGCCGGGAGAGGTACCCCAGTATATTTTTGAAAGACATGGTCTTATCTATGTGAGTTTCATCATTAAAGACTTAGATGGGATTCTCAAACGGTTAAAAGAGAATGGTGTGAAGCTCGTCAGCGGAGATCAAAAGATCGAAGTTCGGCCTGGAGTGTTTGTCGTCTATGCATTAGATCCCGAAGGAAATTACGTGGAGTTCCTTGAATACCCTGATATCGCCTCTTACCGAACAGATATTTACCCCGTTAGAAAGCCTCCCTGTTAGCCCCGTGCGAAACTCAACTTCTAACTAGCATAGAGACGAGGATGAGTTAATTACCCTTTTTAGCGAACATGGGGTTAAAGATCCGTGTGTGTGGGGGGGGAAGTTGTGGACATTCTAACGTGGTTTATAAAGGTCAGCGGGATAGATAGACGAAAGGTAACGACTGAGTTAATATGTCCTGACCAGTATTGCCCTGACTGACATTGTCAAGATCCTTCCTGCAACTTCCCCCTGCGACTCTATTGCAATATCTTAGATGTGAGAAATGCAGCTTGATGTCAGGGGAACGGCCCGGATCAGCGGCGGCGATACGCCATCCGCTGATCCGTTTGTCAGGTTACTCTTTTTACGCTCAGTGAAAAACCCATCCATATGTTTATGCTACGGTCACCTGAGGTCGAAACGGTCTAAGTGCATGACTTTATTCCAGACCGCAACGAAGTCGTGCACGAACTTTTCCTGGGAGTCTGCACATGCGTAAACTTCCGCCAACGCACGGAGTTGAGAGTTCGACCCGAAGACGAGGTCGACTCGGGTAGCGGTCCACTTGATCTCCCCTGTCTTGCGATTGTGACCTTCAAAGTGGTTTGCATCCCCCGCAACCGGCTTCCATTCCGTGCTCATGTCGAGAAGATTCACGAAAAAGTCATTGGTGAGCGCCTCTGGCCTTTTGGTGAAGACACCGTGCTGAGACCCTCCGAAGTTGGTCTTCAGGACGCGCATTCCGCCCACAAGCGCTGTCATTTCAGGTGCGGTCAGCGTCAGAAGGTGCGCACGGTCAACCAGCAATTGCTCGGCCATTACCGCATAGTTAGCTTTTAGATAGTTACGGAACCCGTCTGCAACCGGTTCGAGTACGGCGAAAGACTTCACGTCGGTTTGCTCCTGTGAGGCGTCCGTACGTCCCGGTGTGAAGGGAACCGTCACCTTGTGACCGGCATTCTTCGCAGCCTGCTCAACGCCCGTGCAACCGGCCAGAACGATCAGGTCAGCCAGAGAAACCTTCTTGCCGCCGGACTGCGCCCTGTTAAATGCGCTCTGGATGCCCTCCAGGGTCTTGAGAACTTTGGCCAATTGGGCAGGCTGGTTGACTTCCCAATCTTTCTGCGGCGTCAAACGAATGCGTCCACCATTGGCGCCGCCCCGCTTGTCAGAGCCACGGAATGTGGACGCCGCCGCCCAGGCGGTCGAAACCAGCTCCGACACGGACAAGCCGGAAGTTAAGATCTTCGCCTTGAGAGAGGCGATGTCCCGTGCGCCAATCAGTTTGTGCTTGACGGCAGGGATGGGGTCTTGCCAGATGAGTTCTTTTTTCGGAACCTCCGGTCCGAGATAGCGGGAGCGGGGGCCCATGTCGCGGTGCGTCAGTTTGAACCATGCCCGGGCGAATGCATCGGCAAGCTGATCCGGATGTTCCAAAAAGCGCCGTGAGATCTTTTCGTAGGCCGGGTCAAACCGCAAGGCGAGGTCCGTGGTCAGCATGCCTGGTGCCTGACGCTTCGACGGGTCGTGCGCGTCCGGTACCGTGCCGGCGCCTGCGTCACCCTTTGGTTTCCACTGGTACGCGCCGGCCGGGCTCTTTGTCAGTTCCCATTCGAAACTGAATAATATCCGGAAGAAGTTGTTGCTCCACTTCGTGGGAGTGTTGGTCCAGATGAGTTCCGGGCCACCGGTAATCGTATCGTTGCCTTTGCCTGTGCCGAAGCTGTTCTTCCAGCCCAGTCCCTGTTCCTCGATGGGGGTGGCTTCCGGCTCCGGGCCCACCAGTGACTTATCACCGGCGCCGTGGGCTTTGCCGAATGCGTGGCCACCCGCAATGAGGGCCACCGTCTCCTCGTCGTTCATCGCCATGCGACCAAAAACCTCGCGAATATCCTTAGCGGCGGCGACCGGGTCCGGGTTGCCGTTCGGGCCTTCCGGGTTCACATAGATCAAACCCATCTGAACGGCGCCGAGGGGTTTCTCGAGAGCCCTTTCACCGGTGTAGCGCTTATCTCCAAGCCACTCGCTCTCGGGACCCCAGTAGATGTCTTTTTCCGGTTCCCAGATGTCCTCACGCCCGCCGGCGAAACCGAAGGTTTTGAACCCCATCGATTCCAAGGCGACGTTGCCGGCGAGAATCATCAGGTCGGCCCAGGAAATTTTACGGCCGTACTTTTGCTTGATCGGCCAGAGCAGTCGCCGCGCCTTGTCGAGGTTCTGATTATCGGGCCAACTGTTGAGGGGGGCAAGGCGCTGGCTGCCGTTGCCTCCGCCGCCGCGGCCGTCGCCGACGCGGTAGGTGCCGGCGCTGTGCCACGCCATACGGATGAACAAAGGTCCGTAGTGGCCGAAGTCCGCCGGCCACCAGTCCTGCGAGTTGGTCATCAGTGCTGTGAGATCTTCCTTCAAGGCCGCATAGTCGAGCTTCTTGAACTCTTCGGCGTAGTTGAATTCCTCGCCCATCGGATTGGACTTGGAGGAATGCTGGTGCAGAATATCGAGGTTCAGCTGGTCGGGCCACCAGTCTCTATTCGTCCTGCCTCTGCCGGTTGATTGTGGGTTGGGTCCGCCCGTTATCGGGTCCTTTCTGTCGTCCGTCATAATGTTACCTCCTTTCGTTGTATGAATGGTAGAACATTAGGGGTGTGAATCATTATCGTGTTTCGCTGCTCATCTCGTGGACAATGAATGAACAAAACCGATGCCTAAGAAAGAGAAAGGCATAGGGCCTTCAGCCATTCTTCTCCTTGGCTCGCTTTTTTTCGCCTCCTTTTGTTTTTCCGTAGCAGTCCTTGCAATACCCGTAGTACTCCAGCCTGGTGTCCGTGATCGAGAATCCGGTTTTCTTCATGACCCTCTTGGGGTCAACGTTGGTGGGAACGTTGTAATCCAGTATCTTCTTGCATTTTTCACAGATCAGATTGATGTGTTCCTCAAGGTTTCCGTCGTAGCGGTCTTCCATCTTGTCAAACTGAAGCATTTTGATCATGCCGTGGCGGGAGAGCTCATTCAGTGTGGCGTAGGTGGTTGACAGGCTCAAACTCTTCTTTCTCTTTTTTGCTTCCTTATAAATAAGGCTTGCGCCGGGATGGGAATCCGTCTGTTCGATCAGCACGTCAATGATGGCTAATCGTTGGGGGGTCACCTTCAACCCCTTCTTTCGCATCTGGTTGATCATCGATTCTTTGGTCATCATAGATAAATCGGAATGATTCCTAATTACAAAAATATTAAACTATGTTTCTGCATTCGTCAAGTTATTTTTATCTAAATTGAACCATATTTTTAAATTTCATAAAAATATGCCAGGATACCCCCCAGCTCTGCTGGGGGGATGAATGGCCTCCCTCTCCCCTAGGGCTGGTCTTAGCACACACTTGACACAGGGGGAGGAAGATGTTATACGGGGTACATGTATGTTTGTGGTCAACATTTTTCCCCATCCATTTTGGATCGGATTCAAGAGACTGTCCGAAGAGAGCCT
>VGRU01000012.1 GCA_016875255.1 Deltaproteobacteria bacterium | reverse complement strand
TCCCCCAGCAAAGCTGGGGGCTTTACGATTGCTGGCCCCTCAAAGGGGCCTGACCGCAATCGTAAAAGAATCTAATCCCCCTTCATCCCCCTTTGTCAAAAGGGGGAAATCTTTCCCCTCCCTTTGGCAAAGGGAGGTTGGGAGGGATTTTATAAGAGAAATGCAAAATCCCGAAAATGTCAAACGCTGCGAGTCCCCCGGCAGAGCCGGGGGTTTACCTAATGGCTAATTAGCAATTATGATGGAATCGTAAAAAGTCGTCACTTCGGTGAAAACCGGAGTCCAGAGAATTTATAACTATTCGAAAAGACTGGATTCCGGCTTTCTCCGGAATGACAGAAAGGCGTATTTCCAGACTTTTTACGAGACTATCAATTATCAATTCTTGATTTTATGATTTCTTATTGCCCATTGATCATTGCCAATTGGTCAATGGCAATTGATTATTTCTTACTCTTCTCTTGCTCGAAGACCATACTTCCTCATCAGGGCCTGAAAATTCGGCCGGAGCATTCCCACCTCTTCTGCTGCCTTTGTCACATTCCATTGACTCCGTTCCAGGGCTTTGATGACAAATGCCTTTTCTACATCCTCTACGGCTTTCTCCCTCAGTTGCTTTTTGATCTCCTTCAACTCATCACTGGTCGCCGGAATTGTATTCTCCATCTCCTCACTTACCCCCTGGCCGGGCAGGATCAAATGCTCAACCCGCACCATTTCCTCATCCATCATTACGACCGTCCGCTCGATAACATTCTCCAGCTCTCTCACATTCCCCGGCCAGGGATACTTCATTAATTTCTCCATCGCCTCAGGGGTAAACCCTTTGATCGCCTTTCCCATCTCTTCGGAATACTTTTTAAGAAAATGGACAGACAGGGCGGGGATATCCTCATGGCGTTCCCTCAGAGGAGGAAGATAAATCGGAACAATGTTCAAGCGATAATAAAGATCCTCCCGAAATGTCTCCTCTTTGATCATCTTCTCCAGGTCCTTATTGGTGGCGGCAATGAGCCGGATATCAACCTTTTTGGCCTTTGTCCCTCCCACAGGCGTAAATTCCCTCTCCTGCAATACCCTCAGGAGCTTGGCCTGAATGGCCGGGCTGATGTTGCCGATCTCATCGAGAAAGACCGTTCCGCCGTCCGCCACCTCAAACAGTCCCGGCTTGGTCGTCACCGCGCCGGTGAAAGATCCTCTGACATGACCGAACAGTTCGCTCTCCAGCAGATTCTCTGAAAGGACCGCGCAGTCAACGGTCACAAATTGCTTGTCCCTTCTCGCGCTATTAAAATGGATGGCCCGGGCGATCAGCTCCTTTCCGGTGCCGCTCTGTCCATTGATCAACACGGTGCTATCCGTCGGAGCCACTTTTGCAATGATCCGGTAGATCTCCTGCATCTTCTTGCTCTTGCCTACGACGTTATGAAATCCGTATTTCTCGCGAAGTTCTTGCCTTAGATAAACGTTTTCGAGAAGAAGGTTCTTCTGTTCAATCGCCTTTTTCACAACGATGGAGACCTCATCCGGAGTAAAAGGCTTGGGAATATAGTCGAAGGCCCCCAATTTCATGGCCTCGACCGCTGTCTCCACGGTGGAAAAACCAGTGATCATGATCACAATCGTATCCGGATATTCCTTCCGCAATATCCGGAGGACTTCCATTCCATCGATCCCAGGCATTTTCAGGTCGGTGATGACGATATCAAAAGGATTCTCCTTCATCTTCCCGAGGGCCTCCGTCCCGCCCGAAGCGGTCTCCACTTCTAACCCTTCCTCTTCGAGAATTCGCTGACAACTTTCACAGACAATCAGTTCGTCATCGACCACCAAGATCCTCGGACTGGATGCCATGCACTCCTCCTTCTCGTCTCAAGTCAACGGATGGATATTATCATAAAATAAAGAAGGCTTTCAATGACCCGCCTGTTCCAACGGATTTTTTAAAAAGATCGCTGCCAGGCCGGCCGCCAGAGAGGTTAAAATCCCTGCCCCGAACGCCCAACGAAAGGAACCGGTCAGGTCAACGATTATGCCAGCCAGAATGGGATTAACCATCGCCCCGATTCCATAGAAAATGGTCATCATTCCAAAAGCCACTCCAGCCACCTCCTCAGGGAAGAAGTCTCGAGTGAGGGCTCCGTACATCGGCCAGATGGCTCCATATAGAAAACCAAATCCTCCCATCCCAATCCTCAAGAAATAGAGATCCTCTCTGGCCAGAAGAATCCAAAGAATGCTAACGGCTACGAGAGAGTGAATCATGATGAGAACCTTCTTTCTTCCGATGGAGTCAGAAAGCCACATCAGGACCATTCCGCCCACGATCCCGCTCAGGGCCATCATCGTGATCAATGCCGATGCAGCCGCATGGTTGACTTTCAATTCCATCACCCCATAGACGACGATAAAGTCCGAAATCATATAAGCGGCAATGGAGATGAAAAAGTAGGAAATACCGATCAACCAGAATGAAGGCATCCTGAGGAGGTCCCAGGAACGAAAGTTTACTTTTTGCGGAGAATGAGGCAAAACTGTCTTCCCGGCGTCTCCCCAGGGGTGAAGTCCCACTTCCTCCGGACTGTTTTTTAGAAAGAGACCATTCAATGCGACCAGGCCCCATCCTGAAATCCCCAGAAAAAACCATCCCATTCTCCAGCTCTCATATTCGATAATCAACGGAAGGATCAACCCCATGAGTCCGAACCCCATGGCATAACTGGGAGAGAGAATTCCTAATGCCATTCCTCGTCGTGTTGTTCCAAACCATTTTTGAATCAAGGTGATCGTGGGCGTCCATATGGCGGCGGCCCCTATTCCCATAATCCCGTGATAGAGAATAGCGGTGTGAAGGTTGGATGCCCGGCCCATTAAAAAAGTTCCCGTCCCGAGAAAAAGGCAGAAGAAACTGATGACCCATCTCCCTCCGATCCGGTCTGTTAACCATCCCATCAGGGGAGAAAAGAGGATATAGGCAAAGAAATAGACGCCCCGGATCAGACCTGCCTGGGTCAGATTGATCTGGAGGTCTTCAATCATTTTAGGCAGGAGGAGGGAGTAGGCGCCGATTCGAATGCTGTAATTAACAAAGAGGGTGACGAAGCTTGAGGCAAGAACAACCCACGCCCAGTGAATCTTCATTCCCATACCTAAATTGGCTTAGCCGGAACCAAAAAGGTTTTTGGATTTTTTATCCGATCAATTGCAAATAACTTTGTTGTCATTCCATGCGCACTCTTATGGGAACCTCTAATAATTCCAAATTCGTCACTCCTGCGAAAGCAGGAGCCCAGTGATTTCATGAAGTTCTGGATTCCGGCTTTCGCCGGAATGACATTTTTAGAGGTTACCTTAATAAAGTTTCTTCTCCAGATCTCTCAGGTCTGAGAGAACGGAGTCTCCATCCTGTTTGCCCGAGCGGTCCAGATAAAATGCCTGAATCCCTAAAGCACGGGGAGCCAGATAGTCGAATTCATAATGGTCGCCCACATGGACGATCTCTCCGGGTTCGGCCTTGAGGATTTCACATATCCGCTGATAAAATTGGGATGTCTTTTTCACCGCCCGGAAATCAGAGGTGGCTGAAAAGATGTGATCGAAATACCTTCCCATGCCTGTGACGTCCATCTCAATATCGATAAACTCCCTTCCCGCATTGGAGGTCAGGACCAAAGGGTATCTCTCTTTTAAACGCTTCAGGATGTGATGTCCATCTTCATAGGCGCTGATCTTGTCGGCATAACGCTCCATTAAGGTCTTCCATGTTTCGTCGAGTTGAAAAAACCTGAACCAGTATTTGATGTCATACCACTCGACCGCCCCTTCCCCGACCTTCTGGTATTCCTCCACGACCAGGGCCTTGGCCTCATCGAAGGAAAGGCCTTTCTTCCGTGCATAAAGCGTGGGGATTCCGTCGAGCCAGACCCAGTCCGTAAACTCCGAATCAACCAGCGTTCCATCCATATCAAAAGAGATGATTCTGGGCATGATCATTACCGACTTCAAAAAAAGGCTATCAGGCAATCAGGTTATCAGGTTGTGGTGATCAGAACATCAGGTTATCGGATTATAAGAGTACGAAGGTAACGCTTTCCTTTCTTTTCCTGGTATGCTGATATCCCGATATCCTGCTCCCTGGTCGCCTGATTTCCTGATCACCTTTGGCTATATTTTTTCAATCACTACATCCTTTGCGTCCCGGATCTCCTTTTCCAGATCGGCAATGACAATCGTCCGGGACAACGGATAGGCCTGGGAGGTGAAAATAGTAATACACCTCTTCTCAAACATCAATGAAGGCGCATGGGGCTGGTGGGACCGGACCAGCACTTTTTTCCGGTATCTTTCCATCAAACGCTTAAAATAGGCTCCACCGAATCGGGGCCTTCCCCATGAATCTCCCAGGAGATCCCCATCCCCTTCGAAAAAGTCTCCCCAGACGATCCTGTCCCAATGGGTGTCTCCCCACTCTATTCGATCGATCTCTTCAAGGGATTTCAACTCGGGTAGCGCGCCGTGAAGGGCTACCAGTCCATTGGCCGAAGCGGCGCAGAGGGGCAAGGTGGAGAAGACCCGTCCGTATTGTTCCCTCTCCCCGGGAAAAAGAGATTCCCAGAAATTGGCAGGGCGCAACTCTTTGATCATTTGCCCCTCATGATTTCCCGCAAGGAGAAATATCTCTTCCGGATGTTGAAGTTTCATCCGGAGCAAATAGTTGATATTCTCTTCGGAGTCATCCCCCCGATCCACATAATCCCCTAAAAAGACGATTCGGTAAGGCTTCTTCAGGTAACGGCTGAGGACCTTCTGCGAAGCATCCATATCTCCATGGGTGTCTCCCACAAAGACAACTTTCCCTTCCGGAGGAAGGTGAATGAGCCGGGAATCCTGAACTAAAATTTTCTCCACTTCCTCAAACAGGGTTTCTTGATTCATTCTATCCTTTTACCACTTTCACATGAACCTGCCGGCTTCTCGGCCCATCGAATTCGCAGAAGAAGATCCCCTGCCAGGTCCCGAGGAGGAGTTTTCCTGATTCGATGAACAGGGTCCGCGAACATCCGACTAAGCTCGACCCGCGAACATCCGACTAAGCTCGACTTGATATGAGCCGCTGAATTCCCTTCAGGATGCTGGTATCGATCCTCGAAGGGAACGATCTTATTGAGTTCCATCAGGATATCTTTGGGGACGCTTGGATCGGCATTTTCGTTGATCGTCACCGCAGCGGTCGTATGGGGAGTAAAAATCATACAGAGGCCCTCTTTCACTCCTGTCTTTTGAATGGCTTCTGCGACCGGCCGGGTGATATCGATCAACTCCGTCTGCTTCGAACTCCTCACCTGAAGGGTCTGAATCATCACTCTCCCTCCCCTTTCAATATAACGTCGATGACTCATTTTCATATCACATCCGGTGAAGAATCTCAATAAAACATTGCGGGATTGCACTGGTTCAGATTATGCCTTAAACTGTAAGGGATCATTTCAGGCCGTATAGAGGAGAAAGAAAATGGAAGAAAATATTCAATCCTTTTTAACACCCACACCGATCATTGACAGCGGCCACAAGATCGTCAGGGAATTTGCATTAGAAGTTGCCGGCGGGCTTATCGATCCCGTGGAGATGGCCGTCAAACTCTACCTTGCCGTCCGCGATGATATCCGTTATGACCCTTACTCTCCTTTCTATCTGCCCGAACATTACAGTGCGAGTTATGTGCTCAAGCGGGGCCGGAGTTTCTGTGTGCCGAAGGCTTCCCTTCTCTGCGCCCTTGGAAGGGCCTGCGGCATTCCTTCGCGGGTGGGTCTGGCAACCGTCCGGAACCATCTCGCCACGAAACAGCTCATCGATTTTCTCGGAACCGATCTTTTTGTCTCTCATGGTTTTGTGGAGCTTTATCTTGAGGGAAAGTGGGTCAAGGCCACGCCGGCATTCAACCGGGAGCTCTGCCGAAGGCATAACGTATCACCGCTTGAATTCAATGGTCGTGAAGATTCTCTCTTCCAGCCATATAATTCGGAAAACCGGAAGTTTATGGAATATGTGGCGCTCGAAGGGATCTTTGCCGATATTCCGGTGAAACATATTGTGGCCGGATGGAAAAAGGCTTATGGGGAAGACCGCGTGAACAGCTGGATCAGGAAGTTTGAAGAAGATGGGGAGCGCAATCTTCGGGATTTTGAGTCCGAGGACGTGTTGAACCAATAGACAAATTAAACTGCTTGAAATCCCTTTTTAAATCGGGTATGGTGGAAGCATCGATCAAAGGAGCGGAACGAGGATGTCCAAGAAAAAGGTCTCAGAAGTTTTGAAGTTGGTCGAATTCCTCAATGAGGAGGTCAAAGAGGTTTCAAAGAGATTGAGTAGAGTCACCCCGAAAGAGGTGAGTGAAAAGTTGGGGACCCTTGCCCTTGTCAGGGAGAAGATCCTTAACCTCCAGATCGACTTCCCTCCGGAGATCGAGACCAAACTCTCCCAGATCTACCCTTCCCTCGACAAAATCAGAACCAAACCCTCCTGAGTCCAATTTCGGATTTTGGAATGCGGATTTCGGAATTAAAAATCATAATTTTCTATTCCGCAATCCGAAATCCGCAATCCGAAATTTAATAAAAGGCCAGACTCGCAAAGGTAACGACGGATTGCGTCTCCGGAGTGAAGGCCCGCCCATATTTGAGGAGTCTGCCCTTCTCTGCTTTCATCACCTTGAGCATCGCATAGATGGCCGGCAGTCCGCAGATCCTCTTTCGATCCCCTTCCCTTGAAATGGAAGAGAAGAACCCATCCCCATCCGCTCTTTCCAGATGGTTTAGCATCTCCCGATCTTCCGACTCGAGGATTCGCAGGTCATACTCTCCGATTCCATCCCTGTCACCGAACTGAAGCCCCAGATGGGCGAGGTCAGCGCTGGCAATATAGCAGACCTCCCTCCCAAGGGAGGAGACTGATTCTTTGATGGCCTCAATGAACTGACGGATGGCAGGAAGTTCCATCGGCGAAATCCCTCTCTCAACCGCCTCATGGAATGATCCGCTCAGAATGGGAACGATCCTGACCGCAGCGGGCTCTGGAAAGAGATACCGGAGAAAGACGCACTGAAACTCGATCGAATGCTCGCTCCGATGAATCCCCTCGTCCATGAAAAGGTCGTCCGGGCATCGGGATTGAATCGCATCGACCAGCTCTCGATCCACCTCTAAAGGGCCAAGCGGGGTGATGAACTCCTTTCGGGTCAGAGAGAAAGGATGGTTCATCTGGGTATGGGCTGTCCCAAAGAGGATGAAGCAGTCCGGCAAACGGTTCTGCCACATCTCATGATGGGCAAAGGCGTAACAGGAACCTCCCCTCTGAAAATCGATGTGCGGAGCAATCACGCCTTTTAATCCCGTTTTCTCTTTTTTCTCCGGGAGCGGCCCCGGACCCTCCGGCCCGCTAAAATACCCCGAAAGTTGATCCCTCAGCTTTTCGGGTTCTTTCTCGTAACTTTTTCCGGCAAAAGCGGCCTCTCTAAAAGAAGACTTCTTAAACTCCTCCTCTTTCTGGCGCAGGGCTTCTCGGAATCTGTCCCCTTCGAGGAAAAGAGTTTCATCAAGTTGATGGACGATCTGTTCGATCTTTTCCGTAAAAAGGAATTCTCCGAATTGCCTCATGTATTCTGCCTGAATATCGAGAATCGAATGGCAGCCATCGAAGAGGGAGATGATGAAGTAAAGAGGAGGGGGCAGAAAGAGGGCCTTGTCGCTAATATTCTGAGGATCCTGAAGACAGAGCAGGGACTGACCCGACATCTGAACAGGAAAGATATTTACATTTCTGAGCTTGGGGAAATCCACGTAACTTCCGTGCTCTCATCAGGCGGTAATGGTCAATGCTCCGTGTTCCTGCTTCGGCAGTTCAGGATGTTTGAGGGCCAGTTCAATGGCCTCATCCATCTTCTGAATAAACTTGAAACTCAACTGATTTCGGATATGTTCCGGGATTTCCTCCAGATCCTTTTCGTTCTTCTTTGGAAGGATGATCGTCTTGATCCCTGCGCGCATTCCGGCCAGGACCTTCTCCTTGATCCCTCCGACCGGAAGGACGAGGCCTCTCAGGGTGATTTCTCCGGTCAGGGCCACATCATTTCGGACAGGTTTGTTTGTCAAAAGAGAGGTCAGAGCGATAAACATCGTGATTCCAGCCGAGGGCCCGTCTTTTGGAATGGCGCCCGCAGGGACATGGATGTGAATGTCATGCTTCGCAAAGAAGTCTTCTTCAATCCCAAGATCTTTTGCTTTCGATCGCACATAGGCCAGCGCCGCCTGGGCGGACTCTTTCATCACATCGCCAAGCTGACCGGTCAATGTCAATCCCTTCTCCCCTCTCATCTTCGTGGCCTCCACAAAGATGATATCCCCTCCGGTGGGCGTCCAGGCCAGCCCCGTGGCCACGCCCGGCTCAGAGGTTCGCTCCGCCACTTCAGGGAAGAACTTCACCGGCCCAAGAAATTTATGGAGGAGCTCAGGAGAAATGGTCACCTTTTCATGATTATTCTCTGAGGCCACATCTTTGGCCACCCCGCGGCAGATGGCGGCAATCTCCCTCTCCAGGTTTCTCACCCCTGCCTCACGCGTATAAGAGTTGATGATGATCTGAAGGGCCGCATCCTGAAATTCGATGTACTCGGGAGTCAACCCGTGTTCGGTGATCTGCTTCAGGATCAGAAATTCCTTGGCAATCATCATCTTCTGATCTTCGCTATACCCCGGAAGTTCCAGGGTCTCCATCCGGTCTCGAAGGGCCGGCGGAATGGTGTCAAGTACGTTGGCGGTGGTGATAAACATCACCTTTGAAAGGTCGAAGGGCAGATCGATATAGTGATCCGAAAAGGAGAAGTTCTGTTCCGGATCCAGGACTTCGAGAAGGGCGGAAGAGGGGTCTCCGCGGAAGTCCATTCCGATTTTATCGACTTCGTCTAACATGAAGACGGGATTGTTCGATCCTGCCCTCTTGACCCCCTGAATGATCCGGCCGGGCAGAGCGCCCACATAGGTTCTCCGGTGTCCCCGGATCTCCGCTTCATCCCTTACCCCGCCCAAAGAGAGCCGCATGAATTTTCGTCCCATGGCCCGGGCGATCGATTTTCCGAGAGAGGTCTTTCCGACCCCTGGCGGACCCACGAAGCAGAGGATCGGCCCCTTCATATCGGATTTTAGTTTCCTGACGGCCAGGTATTCGAGAATCCTCTTCTTCACCTTTTCCAGATCGTAATGGTCCTCGTCCAGCGTCTTCTGGGCGTTTTTAATTTCAAGATTATCCTCGGTCGCCTCCGACCATGGAAGCTCCACCAGCCAGTCGAGATAGGTTCTGGCAACCGTATATTCCGCCGAGGCCGGAGGAATTTTAGACAGACGCTCCAACTCCTTCTCCGCCGCGGTAACCACCTCGGGCGGCATCTTAGCCTTCTTAACCTTCTCCCTTAATTCTTTGATCTCGCTGGAGTGATCATCTAATTCTCCCAGCTCTTTTTTGATGGCCTTCAACTGCTCACGAAGGTAGTACTCTCTTTGAGTCCGATCCATATCCTCCTTCACCTGGGATTGGATCTTATTGCCAAGCTCCAGAACTTGAACCTCTTTGTTCAGGATGAGATGGACTTTTGTCAGCCGCTCCCGGACATCAATCGTCTCCAGAATCGACTGCTTTTCAGGAGTGGAGACATTGAGATTGGAGGCAATCAGGTCGGCAAGAATGGGAGGGGATTTAATGTTACTGACCATCGAGCCAAGCTCAGAGGTGAGATAAGGGGCCAGCTCAACCGCCCTCTGAAAAAGATTCTTTAGGTTCATCATCAGAGCTTCTATCTCCACGCCCAGCGCAAATCCCTCTTCGATGGCATCCGTCCGCGCCTTGAAATAGGGCTCTCTCTGAATATATTCCCTCACCTTGATCCTCGAAACGCCCTGGACGATCACCCGCTGGCTTCCATCCAGCTCCCGGATCATCCTGAGAATCAGTGCGGCGACTCCGACCGAATAGAGATCGCCCTCCTTCGGTTCTTCGATTTCGGATCGCTTTTGAGTGACGATGCCGATGATCCGGTTCGAATCCATGGCATCATCGATCAATTTGACAGACCTCTTTCTGCCCACCATAATGGGCAAAATCAGGTCAGGGTAAAGCACAGTCCCTCTCAGGGGAAGGATGGGAAGTTCGGGAGGGACAATAATCTTTTCATCCCTTCCCTTCTCCTCCTTATCTGCGCCGCTCTTTGGCAAAAAAATCATGACAACCTCCCGGGTTTATCTTCAAATCAGTGTGTTCAAGTATAACATAATCACTGCCATCCCGCCTGTCAATGTAATCTATCCCAATGATTTAAAATGGATAGTCAAACGGTTATGGGTGACGATGCTGGTATCGAAGCAAGAGGCTCGAAGTAAATATCCCCCAGCAAAGCTGGGGGCTTTACGATTGCTGGCCCCTCAAAGGGGCCTATCCGCAATCGCAAAAGAATCTAATCCCCCTTCATCCCCCTCCTTCGACAAGCTCAGGATGGTGAGCATGCCGAACCATTTGTCAAAAGGGGGAAAGATTTCTCCTCCCTTTGGTCTCCGACCCAGAGCGGTCTCTGACCCGGAGGGCAAAGGGAGGTTGGGAGGGATTTTATAAAACGATTTCAAACAATTTATATTCCCGAAAATGTCAAACTCTGCGAGTCCCCCGGCAGAGCCGGGGGTTTACCTAATTGCTAATTAGAAGTTCGAGTATCCAGTATCCATATACGAGATTCGATACGAGCTTCGACAACAATAAACGTCAATTTCAATCTCACGAAACGAGCCTCCCTGCCTGCCGGCAGGCAGGTTAATCGTCACCTTTTAATTAATGACTTTTATGTTCCAGACTTCCAGCAGAGGGCTTCCCGCAGATGTTACAGATTCCCGACTCATTGATGACTCCGATGCAGCTTCCGTCGATGCATAACACCCTCTCCGACAAATCGCTCTCATCACCTTTCGTCAGGACCGGGTTTCCGCACCAGCAGCAGAAACAGCTCCCTTCCGGTATTCCTTTCCCGCATTCCACACAAAGAATGGAAGGCAGTGCTTCTTCACAACGGGGGCACTTCATCTACTCCTCCTCGAGATTGAGACCTTTGATAAACCGGTCGATATCCCTCTTGTTTCTTTTCAGTTCATGCAGAAGCTTCTTGGTCCCCTCATCGGGAAAGAGGCGATTCAGATCATAATCCTTCCCGGGAAAGAGGGCGTTGAGATCCACTTCCCGCTTTTTCTCTCCTTCGGGTCTTATCTCCTCCGGTCTTTGGTCGTTCTCTTCTATTTTTGAACTTTCAACTTTGGAATTTGAGCTTTCCATAATCTCTATTCTATATAGGATAGCCCCCCCTCATTTGTCAACTTTTCGATTCCCTTAACAATTTCAGAGGTTGGAGAGTAATGAAGCACCCCGCAGCAGAGCTGCGGGGTATCTAATTCCTAAATAAATCTCCTCCCCCTTGGAGAGACTGTGTCGTAATTAGCCATTCGCCCTTCGACACGCTCAGGACGAACGGCTAAGTCATTGATTCTTAACATACCGTAGTCCGTTCGTGGTGAGGTTCTCGAACCATGAACGGAATTACGACACAGCCTCTGGATGGGGGAGGATTAAGGTGGGGGTGATGAGAAGATCGTTCCCCCCTCACCCTAAAAAATTGGGACAGACCCGGTTCGGAATGTGTCTGTCTGCGGTTCGATGAATGCATTCGGGTTAGTTCGTGGTTATCGGTTCCGGGTTTTCGGTTTAAAGGCTACAAAATCCACACCCCGAACTGTATCAGGACCTTCCGTATTGGAGTTGATAGAGCCGGTAGTAGAGCCCTTCCATTGCCATCAACTCAGAATGGGTGCCGATCTCCCGGACCCTCCCCTTGTGGAGAACGACGATTCGATCCGCATGCTGGATCGTGGAAAGGCGGTGAGCAATGACAATGGCCGTTCTTCCTTTGAGCAACCGTATCAATCCTTCCTGGATGAATCGCTCTGTTTCCGGATCGACATGCGAGGTCGCCTCATCGAGGATGAGGATTTTCGGATTGGCATAGAGGGCTCTTGCAAAAGCCAGCAGTTGCCTCTGCCCTGCGGATAAAACTTCTCCTCCCTCCCCGACCCTGGTTTGATATTGATTGGCCAACCGCTCAATAAACTTATCCGCATTCACGGCACGGGCCGCCTCCTTTACCCTTGCTCCGTCCGACTCCTGATCTCCCAGCCTGATGTTCTCTTCGATATCTCCGGCAAAGAGAAATGTGTCCTGCATCACCATGCCGATCTGTGACCGGAGATCGGAGATATCCCTCTCCCGGATATCAATGCCGTCGAGCAGAATCTTCCCTTCTTCCACTTCGTAAAACCTTTCGAAGAGAGAGAGGAGCGATGTTTTTCCAGCGCCGGTGGCTCCCACGATGGCAATCGTTTCTCCCTCGCGAACGGAAAAGGAGACTTCGTTGAGGACCCGGTCCTCTCCATTATAGGAGAAGGAGACCTGTTGAAATTCAATATTTCCCCTGACCGTTCCTCTGACCGGTGAAAGGGGCGGATGAATCTTTTCCTCCTGGTCGAGTAACCCGAAGATTCTCTCCAACGAGGCCATGGCCGACTGCATGATATTATACTTTTCGGAGAGGTCCCGGATGGGCTGAAAAAACATCCGTATATAAGAGAGAAAAGCGACGAGAACGCCGAGGCTGATGGCTTCCTGAATCACCCTGCCTCCCCCGTACCAGATGAGCAGTCCGGTGGCGCCCGAACTTAGAATTTCAACAAATGGAACAAAGAAGGCATAGATGGAGATCTGTCTCATATTGGCCAGGCAATGAGCCTCATTGATCTTCTCAAATCGTTTTCCATTCTCTTCTTCCCTCCTGAAGAGTTGAACCACCTGAATCCCTGCGAAATTCTCCTGGAGAAAACTGTTCATCTGGGCGATCTTGAACCGGATCTCGCGGAAAGCATCTCTGGCTAAACGGCTGAAGAAGAGCGTGGTGATGAAAATCAGGGGAACGACTAAGAAGGAGATCAGGGCCATCTCCCGATGGAGGTGGAGAAGGATGATAACGATTCCGACCAGTAGGACAACATCCCTGAACAGGTTGATGAGGACGGAGGTGAACATTTCATGGACATTCTGAATATCATTGGTGAGCCTCGTGACCAGCCTTCCCACAGGGTTCCTGTCGAAAAATGAGATTGGAAGGTTCTGGAGATGGGAGAAGACCTTCATCCGGAGGTCATGCATCATCTTCTGGCCTGCCATCTCCATGGCATAGACCTGAACAAAATTCAAACCGAAATGGAGGGCCAGGATGAAGACGACGAGGAGAGCAAGGTGAAGGACCCCTTCAATATCCCTCCCTCTCAGGTGGAGCCGGTCCTCTCCCTCTAAGTCTTTCATCCGGTCCAGAGAGATGAAACAGTAAGGACCGCTCCTTTCAAAAGAGGCAGGATATTTTGTGAGCAGGGCCTCCTCTTCCGGCCTCTGGGGGAGGAAGAGGTAGTACCGTTTTTCCGAGAGCAGGCCAGCCCTCTGAAAGAGGGTTGCCTCTCTGCGGTCCATGGAACTTAAGGCCTCCGGCGGAAGGAGAAATCTCCCCTCCTCTTTCATGGGGATAAGACTCTTTCCAAATTGCCGGAGAAGCCGCACCTCTTCCGCCGATCCATCCCTGCGGAGAATCACCTCCCTTGCTGATGGGGCAATGTAGCGGTCAATCGCCTCCTTGGTCAGGTAGGGAATGACCAGGTCAAGAAAGGCCATGACCAGAACTAAGAAGAGGGAAAGGCTCATCAGAAGCCAGTAACGCCTGAGAAAGGTCCCCAACCTGACCATCAGTCTCAGGTCGTAGGGTTTCCCCAATTTTCCCTCCTCCATATATCCGAAATCAGCGTACATCGCTCAACCCTTGTATGAGGAGCACTCCGTTTGAGGAGCACTTCGTTTAAGGTTGGAGGTTAAAGCATTTGTCTTTAATCTCGCGCCTCAAGTTCTCCACGGGAGAACGTTCCTCAAGTCCTCGTAGAGGACGCTCCTCTTCCCTCTATCCGCTCTCTTTTTCCATCTCTTCTTCCATCTCCCGCTCCCGGTAAAGCTTCGCATAGATCCCGCCTTTTGAGAGAAGGGAAAGGTGGTCTCCCATTTCAGCCACCCTTCCCTCTTCCAGGACGATGATCCGGTCCGCCCTCCGGAGCGGCGCAATTCGGTGGGTGACGAGGATGCTTGTCTTTCCCCTGAGAAACTTCTCCAACCCGTCAAGAATCCGTTCTTCCGTCTGAATGTCCACAGAGGAGAGCCCGTCATCGAGAATGAAGATGGGCGGATTCATCAAGATTGCCCTGGCAATCGCAACCCGCTGTCTCTGTCCGCCGGAGAGGGTGATCCCCTTCTCGCCGATCACCGTATCCATGCCCGCGGGAAACCCCCTGATTTCATCATCAATCTGTGCCATTCGCGCCGCCCCTTCGACCTCCTCACGGGAAGCGCCGGGTTTTCCGAAGGCAATATTCTCCCTGATCGTGTCGGAGAAGAGAAAGGTATCCTGAGGGACATAGCCGATCTCTCCCCTCAATAGCTTCAAAGGAAAACGATGAATTTCAATGCCATCGAAGAAGATAGACCCTTCCGGAGATTCCATCATCCGAACTAATAAATGGCATAAGACGGTCTTGCCTGAGCCGGTCCTTCCGACGATGACCACCTTTTCCCCTTGACGGATGTTGAGATGAATGTCCTCAAGAATCGGAGTCTCTCCATTTCCTGATGAAACGGTCAGGCCTTTGATTTCAATCCTCCCTTTCAGAGGATTGGATGTGGTGGCTTCCGGAGCGTCGGAAATTTCGGGCGTCTCCCCGAGGATCCGGTTGATGCGGCCCATTGAGGCCGCCCCCCGCTGAATCATATTGATCGCCCATCCTAAGGCCATCATCGGCCAGGCAAGCATTCCCAGATAACTCATGAAGGCCACAAAATCGCCGGTCGAAATCGAATGGAGGATCGTCAGCCTGCCGCCAAGATAAAGGACAAGGGCCATGGAGAGATTGGAGAGAAAGAGGAGAAGAGGAAAAAACATCCCCCAAATCCTGGTGATGGACACATTCTTCTTGACATAATCCCGGCTCACGCGGGAAAGTTTTTCCTTCTCCGCCTCCTCCTGAACATAAGCCCTGACGACACGGATTCCGGCGATCGACTCCCTCACCCTTTCGGTAAGCTGGGAGAATGTCTTCTGAAGCCCCTCGTAGCGCTTGTGAATCGTCCGGCTGAAGAAGAGAGTGATCACCGTGATCAACGGCATGGGAAGAACAGCATAGAGGGTTAACAGGGGATGGATATAGACCATGAAAAAGAGGGTGAGGATTCCCAGGATGATCGTATCGACGATGAAGACCAGACCCAGGGCCATCGCCATCCGGACAGACTCAATGTCGTTGATGGCATGGGCCATCAGATCGCCTATCTTTGTCCGCGAGAAGTAGGAAGGAGAGAGGGTTTGGAGATGGAGGAAAAAGCGGTCTCTCAGGGCTTTCTCCATCCGGCGTGAAGCACCTAACAGGAGATATCTCCAGACATACCGGAACCCGCCGATGCCGAGGGCCAGAACGAGAATTTGTAAACCGTAAATGAGGAGGAGAGGCGAGGCGATATCGCCCGAAGTGAGATCATCGATGGCATGTTTGACTACTCTCGGGATGAGAAGCTGGAGGACATCGACAATGAGAAGAGCGGCAAGCCCCGTCAGGATTCGCCATCGGTTCTGAATAAGGTCTTCTTTTAGGGTTTTAAAAGATTTGATTCCTTCCATTTCCATAATAAGTAAATCTAATCGACCCTTCTCAGAAAAGTCAACGGAACAGATGACTGTTAACCTTACAGTTGCATAAATATCATACGAAAAGGGGGGTGGGTATGCTGGAAAGCCTTTACAGCGGCACCTTTAATAGTTTTGCTGCTTAGGTTTCAAACATACCTCATAGGTCACCTCAGGTGACATCGAATGTTTCCCATAAAACATATAAATAATCCGCAATTGTAAAGGGTTGGAAGCATACCTACCCCCCTTTTCACTGCAACGTTATCAGTTAATAATTAGAGTCTGTTTATAAACTAACGGTTCCCCAAAAGGTCGTCATTCCGGCCCCGATTTCCATCGGGATAAACTCCAGCCGGAATCCAGTTCTTTTCAATCCCGCCAAAGGCGGGACTGGACGCCCCCGTATCCAGTACGGGGCAGGCTCTTCAAGTCCGGCATGACGAGAAAAGTGCATTATAAATAGACTCTAATGATTGGGGGACTTCGATTGGTGGCCGGAGTCGATAGGCGGGGCCTGCTGCAGGTCTAACCCCGCCCCCTACATAGGCAGGACAGGAATGTCCTGCCTATCGGGCGCAATTAAATTTTTATCAAAAAATTTATGACTTCCTGTAAATGAGGTATTAGGATGACTAAATTTCTTGTCTTGACAACCTCTTCAGTTTTTGTGAAATTAAGGTTCAAAGGAAGAGAGAATGCCCCTTAAGCCAAATCCCATTCTTGAAAAAAAGTCTCCGGGAATTCCGGAGGGCCTTCCTCCGGAAGAGGTCGAGCGTTTACAGAAACTCCAGATCAGGCTCACCGACTTTGTCCTTCATCTTATCCAGGCTTTCCTGAGGACAGGATACTATACCTCTGATCATCCTGAATCGAAAAAGGCAAAGGAGGGCCTCTACCAGAAGTTCATAGAACTTTTTGACGAGGAAGATGAGCTGGCTTTTCTCGTGCGGGAAGAACAGGGGGGGCAGGAGATCTTTGTCGAAGGCGTCCTCCCCGAAGCCCAGAAATTAAGCAGGATGATGATGAAGGGGATGGGAGAACTCTATGTCCCGAAATTTGCAAAATATATGGAGCGCAAAGACCTGATCAGTTTGACCCTCAAAAGCCGGATGAAACAGGGTGAATTCAGCTCCTTCGTGGATATTATGAGCGAACCCACCCTGGTGGATACCCGACACAAACAGGATCAGGACCGGTTTGCGCAGGCCCTTTACAGCCGCGGGATATTTAACATCTCTTATGTCTTCAATGAAGAATTCCTCGCTCTGGAGCGGGAGATGCCCTGGAGGGCCCGGCTCACCCTTTCCCGGATGAGGAAGGACCTCAAGATGATTCCCCTCTTTCAGAAGATGATGGGACAGGACATCCAGCAGATCCGGATAAGCCTCCTCCGGGACGCGCTCCGGCCAATTCGCCAATCCGATTTGCTCTGCGCCATTTTGCGAAATAGCGATCTCGCCACTACTTCCGAAGCCCTTGAGGAGACGATTGAGAACGAAATCGTCTCTTCCTTAAAGAAACAATACCTCCTCAATACCTCCAAGATCTTCTTACGCGACCATCTTGACCTCAAAAAACTTCAGAAACAGGACGGTTTTGAGAAAAAATCGGACCGTCTCGTGAAGAAGCTCTCCAGCCGCCTGAAAGAGGCTGCCACCGGCGAGACGCAAAATCTTCTCGAGGAGTTTTTCAGGCATCAGTTGATCGGCCTCGAAGACCTGCCCCCGGTCCTGAAAGACAAGATCCTTTTGGAGAGATTAACCGACAAGTTTCTCAGCTATACGGATCGGTTCTTCCAGCAACTCGACCAGGCCAAAGATAAGGAAGCGTTTCTCAATGTGGCCATCTCCTTTGTCAGAATGATTCCCGAACTGATTCGGAGGGATCGTTATCCGGAGATTTTTCGGATTTTTGAAACCCTCAAAGGCCACTTTCACCAGAGGAGGATGTGGTCGCTTCTCGCAGGCCAGGTCCTGGAGGAGATTGGAAAGGGAACGATCCCGCAACTCCTCAAAGAGAAATTTCTTAAAGGGAAAAAGGAAATCCGGGTGGCAGTCATTCCTATTCTGGCCGCGCTTGAGATCGGGGCCATTCCTGTCCTCCTCGATATTTTAAAAACGAGCGAGGATCAGTGGGTGAGGAAGAATGCATGTGAAGCCCTGATTCAGATCGGGCCGGTCGCCGCTGTCCATCTTCTGAAGGAACTTGAACAACAGCAGACCTCGGTTGAAACGACCTGCGATATTCTCAGGGTTCTTGGAGAGATCAAATCCCGTGAGTGGCAGGCCCCCCTTGCAAAGATCGCAAGAAGCTTTGCCACCCATGAACATCCTAAATTGAGGGAACAGGCCATTCATACCCTGTGCCAGGCCGGTGGACCTGATGGAGAGCAGATCTGCCTTTCCTCCCTGAATGATCCGGACCTGGAGGTGAGAAAGAGATCGGTCTGGTGCCTCGGCATGCTCAAAAGCGTCCCGGGCATCGGAAAGATGGTCGAGATGCTTAAAGAGTTAGCCGCAGCGCCATCTCCGCAATCCGAAAAACTCGAAACCCATATCTACCTCGCCTTTGGCCTTTCGGGAAATATCTCTATTGAAGGGAAGACTTCGGAGCAGATTTTGATTGAGGTTCTGGAAAAAAGAGGGATCAAGGGATTACTGGGCTTTCTTCAGAAGAATCCTCTCACCGATGCCTCTCTTGCCGCGATCTGTGATACCCTGGGAAAGATCGGGACCGGGGAATCGGTCAAGGTTTTAACTCGATTGGAAAAATCTCAAAAAGGATCCTTGGTTCCAAAAATCAAAGAAGCGATCAAGAAGATTGAAGACCGCTTGCAAAAATAAGCGCCAAACCCAAAATCTCCACAAAACCTAATACAAACGCAATTAATTTTTTGTCATTCCCAAATTCGAGATTCCGAAACAAGTTCGGAATGACAGACTTTTTCTTGTCATGTTGAACTCGTTTCAACATCTTATTTAATGCGTTTGTGTTAATTTTCTAACCCTTCCCCGAAGATCTTCCCATTGCTTTATGCGTTGCCAGAAAAACCCCGCACAAAATCATTCCTCCGCCCATCATCGTGATCCATCCGATCTCCTCACCTAACAGGAGATAGGCTCCGATCAGGGTGGCGAAAGGCTCCAGATAAAGATACATTCCAACAACTCCGGAATCTCTCCTTTCAAGAGCCGAATACCAGAAAAGGTAACCCAGCCCTGAACAAAAGACTCCTAAAAAGAGGATACCCGTCCAGGCGGTGAGGGAAAAATGGATCAGGTTGTTCCACTCTCCTTTTAAAAGGCTCAGGGGAAGGACGAGTAGGCATCCCGCAAGCATGATGGTCGTAACCGTGGCTAAAGGAGGAAACCTTGAGATGAAGCCTTTTCCTCCGATGGTAAAACTAGTCCAGGCCAGTGCGCTCGCAAGCACAAGGAGATCTCCATAGGCGGAGGTGAATTGAAACAGCGAAAGCGAAAAGACCCCCTTTGAGATGATGAGAAAGATGCCACAAAAGCCCAAGAGGATTCCTGAGACCTTCCTAACTGTGATCGTCTCGCCAAGAAAGAACCGAGCGGAAAGGGCGATCAGGATGGGATTGATCGCAATGATCCATCCTGTATTGATGGCAGTCGTGTAGAGGAGTCCATAAGCCTGGAGAAGGCCAAGGCCCGAAACCCCTACTGCGGAAAGGATGAAAATGTAAATCCAGTCCCGGGGAGAAAATATTTTTAAAAAAGTTTTATCCCGTCCCAGTTGGACAAGAAGAAGCAGTAGCGCTCCGATCGCATAACGAAGTGTCAGAAGGGTGAAGGGATGGACTTCTTTTAATGCCATTTTCGTGGCAATAAACGAAAACCCCCAAAAAATAACTGCCGCCAGCGCCTGCCATGACATGATGGACCCCTCTATTTCCTTTTCGATATAATCGCCATTGATAATCTCGTAAAAAGCCTGAAAATCCCATCATCAGTCATTCCTGCGTAAGTCCCGCTCTTAGCGGGATATTTTCAGTCAGTTAGAATGATCTGGATTCCCGTTTTCATGGGAATGACGACTCTTTACGAGACTATCACTATTACCACAAAAAGATAAAAATATCACTTGACCTCTGCCAAATAGTTTGATAACCATTCAATCTAAAAACTCATAATGAAGAGAGTTGAAGTCTAAGCCGGCCGATGCCCAAGCCAATCCTTTACCCTTCGACATTCCGTTCGCCCTGAGGCTCTCGAAGGGTGAACGGTTCCCTCAGGAGAGGCTTGTCGAAGCATGAAATCGGTTTGAGCAACAGCCGGCAAAGTTCACTATCACACAACAAAAGGAGGTAAAATCATGGAAACTCAAAAGGGTAAGACGACACTGGGTATTGATGAAAACATCGAGGCTTTGCTTTGCTACGTTCTGGGATGGGTGACCGGAATCGTTTTCCTGGCTCTTGAGCGGGAGAATAAGTTCGTCCGATTTCATGCCGCCCAATCCCTGGCCGTCTTTCTGCCCCTCTTCGTGGCTGTGATCATTCTTGGAGTCATCCCTTTTATCGGATGGATTTTATCCCTCATCCTTTCAATCCTGACTCTGCTCCTCTGGCTATTCCTGATGTTCAAGGCCTTTCAAGGGGAGAAATACAAACTGCCCATCGCCGGTGATTTCGCCGAAAAACAAAGCGGTATTTAATCCAGCATAAAACAAGGCAAAATTTATAGTTTTTTTGGAGGATGAATATTTCTATTCAACCTCCGCCTAATGGACTATTGACTTTCTGTATGCGTGATAGAAAAGGGGGGGCGCATGGAAAAGCTAAAATTTTTAGGGTTGGTTTAGGAACCTAGAACTACACAACATCCAATCACTGGACAAAAGGTCCTGTTCCAGCCGGAAAACCAAGTAAGGGAAGCGTTGAAATTACTCAAAGTGGCGGTCAGTTAAAAATGGAATTTAAATCAGGTATGGTTTTTAATCCTCCACAGTTGAAATATTTTACAGGTGAGAAAAAGGGGAAGGATTATATTTTTTCAAACAGTGCAAAGGTGGATAATGAAGGGGGGGTTGCCAATAATTCCTGCACCCTGAAAATGGTGAGCAACAATCATTTCCAAGGAAAATCATCCTCAGAATATAGCCAGGGCCCAATATCTTTCCATTGGGGATTTGATATTGAATTGAAGAGATAGGTGGGACGGGGGGAGGGTCTTGCCTTTTGCATAAGTTTGCATCGAACAAGACCTGCCCCTTTTTGTTATTAGTCGCTTTTCTCCTTTGACTTCTCCATTTCCTTCTGCAACTCCTCAAGAGCCTTGGTAGCTTCTTCTATATTCTTTTGCATCTCCTTGGTGGCATCCTCTGTCGCCTTCTGCACCTCCTTGGATACCCCTTCCATCTGTTTCTGCATCTGTTTGGAAGTATCTTCCATCTGTTTCTGGAACTTACCCGCTTCCCTCGCCATCCTCCTTGAACTGATCTCTCCGGTGATCGTCAGGAGAATCAATAGGGCTCCGATAATTCCGAAAACAAGCCATGCTTTTTGAGAGGGAATCCGGTGAACCACGATGGTTGCAATGATCGTGAAATAGATCGCCAGAGCAATGCCCACCGCTCCTCCGATATACGGAATAATTCCAAGGATACAGGTGATTGGCGTCAGGGCTGAAATGTAGGCAGTGCATCGGTAAGCCGTCTCGTATTCTTCCTGAGAGCCCATTAGCTTCCATATCAAATAGAGGATGGCCGCGCCGACAAACCCGAATATCCCCACGATAATAGGCACTAAAATAATTGAAGCCAAACCCATCGCTAGTCCTGTGGCAACCTTCAGGCCAATAATACTGAATATGCTCTGGACCAAGCCCCCGATGACACCCATCACTACCATAAAGATCAGCGGTTGGACATACCCGCCTGCCTTAGGCATCTCCTTAAAAAAGGCCCGGGGTGAGGTTAATACTTTGATTGCGGTCTCTTTGATTTCATTTAAATTGATGCTCTCCTTTTCCATATCTCCTCCTTTCCGCAGGTTTTCAAAACGCTTCTAAGATATTGGAATATATTATTAAAAATTCACAATATTTCAAGCGAAAAAACGGATCAATAGAGTGAAAAACCCTGATCCTGAAAATCCGGATCGAAAGCGAATACCTTTTTCACGCCTCTTCGCTTCATCACCACAAAACTCGTGCAATCCACTAAACTGGTCCCCCTCTTCCCGAAAATCCTTTCCAGTTCATTTTCAGCCTCCTCATGCGAATCCCGATCAATCCACTCTATCTCAAACGATTTGGCGTTTCTTAGAAAGAGAACCGCTGAAGGAAGCCCTAATCTTGCTTGCAAGAGAGCAACGCTTTCCAACAGGATATAATTGTGCAGGAGAAACATCTCTCCGGACTTCAAAACATTTTGAAATTTGTCATATGCAGTGGTATGGTTAGGGTCTGATTTATCCGCCAAGGCATAAATGGCCGATGTATCCAGGAAAATCATTTCTGGAAAACCTCCTCAAGAGCTTCGTCATGTCGCTCGGATATGGGTTTAAGGCGCCCCTGTTTCGAATGACCTGAACCGATAAATGTAAAATCTTTGACTGAAGAAGTCCGCTGAGGATCAGATTTTGAAACATCCTTTTTAACGATCTCCCGAATCACGCCTGCGACCGATTTTTTCTCCCTAAATGCCCGATGCCTTAGAAGTTCATACACTTCTTCTTCTATCTGGATTTGAGCCCGTTTCATAATAAACCTCTCCTTTTTTTATTAAAAATTTAACATCATGCTGTAATGCTGTCAAGTATTAGTTTTAGTTGAATTTAAAAAACCTTCAAACTTAGGTTAATCAATCACAGATCATCTCAATGCCAGACATTTTCTATAAATACAAAGAGTTATAAATCTTTTCACCTTTTGACTTAGATCAAGGAAAAAGATTTCGAGGCAGGCTATCTTTAAGTTAAAAATAACCCAGAGGAGGAATAAAAGATGGCGACGAGAAAAATAGTTAAGATTGATCAGGAGAAGTGTAATGGATGCGGGCTTTGCATTCCAAACTGCGCTGAGGGGGCTCTTCAGATTATTGATGGAAAAGCAAAGTTGATAACAGACAAGTTCTGCGATGGTCTGGGTGCCTGTCTCGGACATTGTCCTGAGGATGCCATCACCATCATCGAAAGAGACGCGGCAGACTTTGATGAAAAGGCGGTGGAAATTCACCTCCACAAACGGAAAGAGGCAACCCACACTCCTCAACCTCAGCCCAAACCTCAACCTGAATTTGCCGGGTGTCCCTCTTCAAGGGCAATGCAATTTCAGCCCAAACCCGTGGCTGAATCCAATCCGAAGGAATCAACGGTTTCCCAGCTCTCTCAATGGCCTGTGCAACTGAAATTAGTGCCTGTCGATGCTCCTTATTTCGAGGATGCGGATTTACTGATTGCGGCCGATTGCGTCCCCTTTGCCTATCCCGATTTTCATCAGGATTTTCTGAAAGGGAAGGCGGTGGTCGTGGGCTGTCCAAAACTCGATGATATCAAGCTCTATAGGGAAAAACTGACCGCCATCTTCAAAGAAAATTCGATCAGGAGCGTCACCGTTCCTTTTATGGAGGTTCCCTGCTGTTTCGGCCTGGTCAAGGCAACAGAGGATGCGATCGAAGCGTCGGGGAAACATATTCCTTTTAAAAAGGTTAAAATCGGACTCCACGGAGAGATCAAACCAGAAGCAGAGGTAGGGGCCTTTAATCGTCCCCGCACCTTCGCCCACCCGCATTAATGAAATATAGGTGTCAGGTCTACACTATTGACAGGATGATTATAAAGAATTTTTAAAGGAGAACTATGCTGAAATTAATGGTGAGTCAAGAGTGTAGACCTGACACCTAAGATTACAATGATTTCTAACTCTTTCTTGAGGTCTTCGCCTGAAAAAGAGTGATGAGTTGCTCCACTTTTTTGCCCCCGCATTTCGGGCACTTCGCCTTACTGGCGTCATGGTCTTTGATGCTGAGAATGAGAGAAAATTTCTTTTTGCATGCTGGACAACGATAGTCATAAGTAGGCATTGGCTCTTCCTCCCTGATTAATAAAGTTTAATGAGTTTCTACCATACCCTTCGACTTGATAATATAGAAATCCAGACTCTCCCTGTCAAGAGGCAACTTTGAGAGAGCTCTGAAAAATATTTTTCGCTCTCTTGATTACATAGATTTTTCTTAGGTTACGGATACGGTTACGAAGCCCCTGCCTACCGGCAGGCAGGCGTTTCGGTTACTGGTTACGGTTACGTGTAAAGAATTAAGAGACGATAAACGTCGCCTTTTATTAACGATACGGGCCTCGTTACCCTTACCGTTAGACTTTTATTTTCTGGGCAACTTCACTCCCTTCTCCTTTTCAATGGCCAGAGGATCAGGGGGCCCATCAATCCGCCCAGCCCCAGGATCGCAAATGCCCAGCCCCAATTGGGAACAAATCCGAATCGAGTCAACGCATCGGCCGGATTGGTGAGATCCAATACATATCCGAAGGCAATGGCCGCACTGAGGCTCACCGCTTTCTCCAAATCATATTGGGCTGTCAGAAGACAGGCCGTGAGAAAAGCAACGATCCACCCTCTCATCCCGAACATCTCCCACATATGGGCCGCATATCCTCCGATCATCATCAGGGCAGGCCGGTTTTTTAAAACCTCTTTGAGAGGAATTCTGAGCTCCTCCTCTGCCTCTGTCCTCACCTCCTCGCCTGATTTGAAGAGGGCGATGATCCCTCCGGCGATTGGACCTAATGAGGTGATGAAAAAGGCCCATCTCCATGCGAAAAGAGAGTTGAGAATTCCGGTGAAAAAGAGGGAGATGGCTGCCCCGAAGGTGAAGGCGCCCACATAGATTCCTACAGCCCTGCCCCTCTCCCTCGACGAAAATCGTTCGGATACCATCCTCAACCCGGGCATATAGGTTCCCGCGAAACCAATCCCCATCAGTGTCCTCAGAATCATTGCCGAATAGAAACCCTCAGCCCCAAAAGAGAACAGGATTCCAGCGATCCCTGCCCAGAGAGAGGTGGTGAGATAGATATATTTCGTATTGATATAATCGGTGAGGGATGTGAGAAGGACGACCGCCAAGATATAACCGATCTGATAGGAAGAGAAGATCCAGCCTGCTTCGCTATTGGTGAGAGACCATTCCTTCTGGAGGATGGGAAGGAGGGCGGAGTAGTTGTTGAAGACGAGCATCGTGCCGATCTCAGCGAGAGAGAGCCAGAGCAGCCATCGGAACCGATCATCGAGCATCATTCCCGACCTTTTTCTTCAGCAATCTCTGTTTTCTCTCGAGGAGAAGCTCGACCTCCCTCTCCCGATGAGAGGGAGTCAGGGCCAACGCCTGATCCACATAGACGATCGCCTTTTCAAACTCCTTGAGCCGGTGCTCATGATATTTCGCCAGTTCAATATAGGGATGCCCGTCCTTCTTATAGGGCCAGTCCATCATCTCCTGCCAGAGGGACCGGGCCCTCTCATCGTCTCCGGTCCTCTTGAAGGCCATGGAGAGCCACTTCATCACTTCCCAGGCCAATTCATCGTCGCACCGTTTCAGGGCCACCTCGAAGCAGGGAATGGCCTTCTCACGCTCGCCATGGTCCCAGAAGAGCCTTCCGAGGGAGAAATGTTCCACCCCCTTCCTGGGCCGCGCCGCCTGAGGGTCATGATAGATGAGGTGAATCCTCCCAGCCAATGCCACCATGGTGAGGATATCCATCCGGTTATGGTAAAAGACGCGGTGGATCTTTCTCGCATCTCCGGTCTGAATATAGTCGAAATAGAGGGAAGGAATCCACTCCGACGGGATATCATCCTCTCTCTCCATCCCCAGGAGTCTTGTTTCCAGTGTGACCAGCCGGCAATTCTCATAAGCCCCTTTCCAGATCTTTCTCGATGGATAGAGGAGGTCGAAGTTGGGCATCTCCCTGATCTTCGAGCGCTTCCGGGAAAGGATCATCCGGGTCTCAAGCAAAGGAATGTCATAATGTCTGCCGTTAAAGGTGACCAGGAATTGATACGATTCGAGAATCTCTTGCAGGATGGAGAGGGAAGCCCTCTCCTCCGAATAGTCTCTCATAAAGAGTTGCTGGACGACAAACCCATCTCCCTGAAAGAACCCTAATCCCACCATGAAGGCGAATGTGCCTGTGCCGCCTGATAAACCGGTCGTCTCCGTGTCGAGAAAGAGGACCTTCCTGAAATCGAGCCCCTTTAAACGTTCGTCTTTTAAGAGGAGGTGCGCAGGATAGGTTGGGATGTCGTGGATCTCGGCGAGGGTCATCTCTCCGTATCGAAAATGGGGAGGGAAAACCTCCTCTGCCCGGAAGGTCTCTCCCTCGGGCATTGAGACGATCTCTCCATTGACCAGTTTTTCGATGGGAAAGAGTTCTCGTCTTCGATAGATCTTCTCCGGCCGGAGAAGACGATCGAGACGCCCTCTCAAGTCCCCTCCTCCCTCACTCTCGATTGAGGCAGTAGGAGTTTTGGATATAGATGAAAGTTGTTTGAGACGCTCTCTGAGATCCATCGTTCCCAATGCGGATTTCAGATTTCGGATTGCGGAATTAAATCCGAAATCCGAATTCCGAATTCCGAAATTGTTATTTTAAAATTTCCTTCAGCAATGCCAGTGCGACTTCTTTCGATTTCTCGCCCACCTCTTTCACCGGCCCCACGCAGGAGGGGCACCCGTAGCGGCATTCGCATCTTGAGATGAGCCTCATCGTCTTCTCAAGGAGTGCGTGTGTGTCATCAAAAAGTTGATGACTGAACCCTATTCCTCCGGGATAGTTATCGTAGATGAAGAGCGTCGGCTCAAAGAGATCGATCTTCTCCTTAGTCATCTCTTCCGGGGAACTGAACGAGGAATAAATTCCCTTCGAATCCCTCGAAAGCCTGATGAACCATTTCGCCCCCCGGTCTCCCACGCACCGGTTCAGATCGTGAGGATCGCACATCAGGTGAAGGGCGGCCATCGAATGGAAGGCATAGCCAAGCCCCAACACACCTTCGATGGCTTCCAGTCTTGAATAGGAAAGTTGATCCAGCAGTTCCTTCTTAAATGTGATCCAGTAAGAAGTGGTGTGAAACTGGAGGTCCGGAAGTTCGATCTTTCCGTATCCCAGGTTTTCCAGAGTGTAGAACTTGATCTTCTTATACCCGACGATGCGCGTGGCAACCCTCACCTCGCCATGCTCATAGAAGATCCCCTCTCCTTGCTTTCTTTCAAAACCCTCCAGGATCGAGACATCGGTGTAGTCGATGGCATCGGTGTAGTAGTCTCCGGCTGTCTTCTTCACATAGGCCCTTCGATTGGGGTAATCGAGCCTCTCCACGGCGTAAATCTCCGACTCGCAGAGATAGACCGCTCCCTCATAGAGCGTGGTATGGGCGGCGGTGAAATCCACCTCTGCGATCACCTCCTCCCTTTTCTTCGTCGTATCGACCACAACGAAGTTCTCCTCGGAGGTTGAACGGAGGCTCACCTTCTCCGCCGGATAGGCATCCTTCGTCCAGTACCAGTGCTGGTCCACATAGTGAAGGGTTCCCTTCTCTTCGAGATATCGGAGGATCTCACTCAGGTCTTCTCTGCCAAAGCGCTCCCCATCCCGGAACGGGAGTTCGAAGGCGGCGCACTGGATATGGCTGAGGAGGACGAGAAGATTATCCGGATTGACCAGGCCGAATTCCGGCGATCTTCCGAAGAAGTAGTCCGGATTTTCGATGATGAACTGATCCAGAGGCTGGCTCCGCGCGATGAGAATGGCCAGCGACTTCTCCGTACGCCTTCCAACCCTTCCTGCCTGCTGATAGGTGCTGGCAATGGTTCCAGGATAGCCTGCAATCACACAGACATCGAGGTCTCCGATATCGATTCCGAGCTCAAGGGCATTGGTCGAGACAACGGCCTTGACCTCTTCCTCCCTCAATCCCTTCTCGATTTCCCTGCGGACTTCAGGAAGATAGCCTCCGCGATATCCCCTGACCTTTCCCTTGTCTTCGAGCCTCTTCTCAAAACGGTCTTTCAAATACTTGGTCAGGACTTCCACATTGAGACGACTCGTGGCAAAAAGAATCGTCTGTATCCCCTCTTTGAGAAAGGGCGAGACCAGCCTCCTTGCCGCATGAATATGATTCCCCCGGATCCCAAGCTCCTTGTTCACCACAGGCGGGTTATAGAAGATGAAGACTTTCTCCGAAGAAGGGGCTCCATTTCGGTCGACCAGGGAAACCTCTCTCTCCAGTAGCTTCTCCGCCAGATCCTTCGGATTGGCAATCGTTGCCGAACAACAGATAAACTGGGGCTTCGATCCGTAAAATTCGCAGATCCGGCTCAGCCGCCTCAGAACATTGGTCATATGCGATCCGAAGACGCCCCGGTAGGTATGAAGTTCGTCGATCACTACAAATCTCAAACTCTGGAGGAAGGTTACCCATTTCGTGTGATGGGGGAGGATTCCGGTATGGAGCATATCGGGATTGGTGATGACCACATCTCCCTGTGTCCGGATCGCCTGCCGAGCATCCTGGGGCGTATCACCGTCATAGGTGAAGGTCCGGATCGGTTCTCCAAGCCTCTTCGTCAGGTTCTGGAGTTCGAACATCTGGTCCTGAGAAAGGGCTTTGGTGGGAAAAAGATAGAATGCCTTGGAGGACGGGTCGGAAAGTTTTCTATCCAAAACCGGCAGGTTGTAACAGAGGGTCTTCCCGGAGGCAGTAGGAGTCACAATCACCACATTCCGCCCCTCCTGAACATATTTAATGGCTTCGGCCTGGTGAGAGTAGAGCGATTCGATCCCTTCCGATCTCAACGCCTCTTTCAGAAGGGGGTGAAGCAAGTCCGGGAAAGACTCATATTGCCCCTCCCTTTTCTTAAAAATACGCAGGTCAGTGATACAGGGCGAGATGCTCTTTGAACGTTTCCACGATTGGATGATCTCTTCAATCGACATAAACCATTCAGGATTATATTTAGAGACTGTTTAGAAACTACCGTATTCATAAAAAGGTGTCATTCCGGCAAAAGCCGGAATCCAGTCTTTTAAATCCCGCCAAAGGCGGGACTGGATGCCGGATCAGGTCCGGCATGACAGAAAAACTTTAGTGATCGAAACGCTATGCTCTCTGCTCCATGCCCTATGCCTTTTCATATCTCCCCTGTTTCGTACGCCTTCACAAAGGCTCCAACCACCTCCTGATCAAATTGCGTGCCGCAACACCTCCTCAATTCCTTGATGGCCATCTCCTTACTGAGGGCCCTGCGATAGGGCCGGTCCGTGGTCATGGCATCGTAAGTGTCGGCAACCGCCACAATCTTTGCGATGATCGGAATCTTCTCCCCTTTCAGACCTTCCGGATATCCTGTGCCATCCAACTGTTCATGATGGTATTTGACCCCTGGAATGATATTTTTCAGTTGCTTGATATGGTCGATGATCTCCGCTCCCATATCGGCGTGTTGTTTGATCGCATTGTACTCTTCGGGGTTCAATCGATCCGGCTTCCTGAGGATTTGATCATCAATTCCGATCTTGCCGATATCGTGAAGCACGGCGGAGATCTTCAACCACTTCATCTCTAAGGGCTTCAATGGGAGGTGCTTTGCCGTGGCCAAACTATATGCCGTGACCCTCTGCGTATGTCCACCCGTATACGGGTCCCGTTTTTCGATCGCATCGGCAAGCGATTCAGCCGTTTGAAAGAACATATCCTCCAGCTCCTGGTAGAGCCGGGCATTGTCCAGTGCGATGGCCACCTGGTCAGCCAGAGAGGTGAAGAGGGAAAGATCCTCCTCGTCAAAGCCTTCCCCTTCCTTCTTATTGATGGCCTCCAGAACCCCGATCGTCCTCTCTTTGACTTTGACGGGAACACAGATGATGTTTCTCGTCTTAAATTCCGTCCTCTCATCCACCCCCTTAAAAAAACGGGAGTCCTTCTCGGGAGCATTGACGATCAACGGTTCCCCTTTCTGCGCCACCCATCCAGCGATGCCTTCTCCGATGTTAAGGGTGATCTTCTTAATCGCCTCCTCCTGATCTCCCAGGGCCACCTCAAAGTAGAGCTGGTTCTTCTCTTCGTCGATGAGGAGGAGAGAGCCTACCTCTGCCTTCATTAACTGGGTGGCGGCTTCCATCGCCCTTCTCCGTACTTCATTGTGCTCCAGTGTGGAATTTAGGATTTGACCTAACCGTGAGAGAAGCGCCAACCTTTCGGTTTTCTCCTCAATCCGTTTCAACTTGTCCATCCATCCATTCAGGTTCACATTTTTATTGGGGTGATTCTTGTTAGCCAATTTCTTCTCCATTCAACCCTTTTTAAACCAACGTCTCATCCACTCTCTCCACTTCTCCATTCGTTCATGATAGTGGGGATGACGTTCTTCAAGATGTTTTAACCATCGCTTCACCATTTCGCTTCGTGAGGATAGGATGGCTAGACCGATCATGATGAAAAGGATCCCCTGCAGAATAGGGAGAAAGAGGCCCAAAACACCTAATCCGACGAAGAACCATCCGATGATAAGAATTCCAATTCTTTTGAACTTTTCCATTTGCTCAACCTGACCGAAAGTTTTACACTAATAGATAAATAAAATCAAGGCGATTGAATATTGACTCCTGTTTTTCGTCTAAAGAGGTAAAGGGCGGTGAACGATAGGGAAGCGGAACTGATTTCCCGTTGCCAGCAGGGCGATCAGGACGCATTGAAAGAGATCTTCGATCAGTATCATAAGAAGGTCTATCGAATCGCCTATGGAGTGGTGAGGCATAGGGAAGATGCCCTCGATGTGGTTCAGGAGGTCTTTATCAAACTCTTTCGTTCGATTAAGGATTTTAAGGGAAAATCGGCTTTTTATACCTATCTTTACCGCTTGACCATGAATACAGCCATTGACCACTCCAGGAAGGCGAAGAGGGCTCTGTTTTTTAGCCTGGATGAGGAGGGGAGTTTTCAACCCTCCGATGCACAGGAGAAAAGACCCGATCATATTGCAGCCCAAAAGGAGCTGGAGGAAAAAGTGAGATGGGCGATCGATCAGCTTCCTCAGGATCAGAAGGCAACCCTGATTTACAGAGAGATCGAGGAGCTTTCTTACCAGGAGATCGCCGGGGCGATGGGATGTTCGATCGGGACAGTTATGTCCCGTCTCCATTACGGAAGGAAGAAGCTCCAGGATTTATTAAAGGACATTGTGAAAGGCAGAGAGGGCCAATGAAAGATTCCTGTTCATCTACCTCACAACTTTTGGAAAGATATTTCGATCGGCAGGCGACTGATGAAGAAAGGTCTCTTGTCGAAAGACATCTTCCTCTTTGTCAGACCTGCCACGAAAGGCTGAGGGTGCTCGAGGGATTGAGAAAGGCTATAAAAACCCCTGTCGATGAGGCCCTGAAGGAAGAGACCTTTCCCTGGGTCTGGGAAAAAATCGAGAGAGAAATCCGTCTGGGAAAGAAACCCTCCTGGCAGGAATCCGTTCGGTCATGGATTGATCTTTCTCCCCTTTTCCGAAAAAAGGTATGGATCCCCGCAATGGCGGCTGCAATCATTCTCATCCTGGTCACCTCGCCTCTTCTTTTCTTTAAAAAAGACCCTTCCTATTCGGAGCGATCTGTAGTAGAATATGTCGAAAGTGGGGTTTACAATGTCATGGTCTATGAATCAGAAAATGCAAAGGTGACCGTCATATGGCTCTTCGAGGGACCGCAAAACGAATCTCCAGCTTCATGAAAAAATGGACTCCTCTTCTGGTCTTTCTTTTCATCCTGTTCTTCGCATTTCCACCCATGGCGCCTGCCCAGGTTCAAACTCGGGTACGGGTCATTGAGGCTTCCAATGTCGGTAGCGTCATCGATCCCTCCTTAAGGGATTTACACGGTCAACTGGGTTCCCTCTTCAGATATACTTCTTATCGCCTCCTGAGAGATGAGAGGATAAACCTTTCCCCTAACCAGCCTGCCTCAGTTCCGGTTCATCAGGGAAGATCCATAGAGATCACCCAGGTGGGGCTTCAGGCTAATATGGCTGAATTAAGAGTGAGGATAAAACGGGATGGAGCGGATCTGCTCAATACCCAGGTCAGGCTCTCTCCCGGAAGGACCGTTCTCATCGGTGGCCCAAAACATGGCGAAGGAGTGGTTATCTTAGCCCTCTCCGCCAGTTTTTAATTAGAACCTAAATTGAGCGATTTATTTTAAATTTCATTGTAGCGCAACCCTTTAGGGTTGCTTCTCATGCCTACCTGCGGTAGGCAAGCAAGGCTAAAGCCTTGCGCTACAAATCACCCTCTGGGTGATGTTAAACCTGATCTGAAGCCTGTTGCTAAAGAGGTGTTCAAAAAGAATCGCTCAATTTAGGTAGAAATATCTGCCCTCTTCAAACCCATTATTCCAGTATTCCATCATTCCAGTATTCCGGTTTGAATAAACCTCATTTTCCTTCCGTCTAAATATACAAAAATAAGAAAAATGATCCGAAAGGAGGGATCTTTTATGTGGAAAAAATTAGGAATAACGATCTTGATCCTGACTTTAGTCTCCCTTTTCACGATCGCTCCTGCTGAGGCTGGCTCAAAAACCCGCCATCGGTGGCAAGGGGCGGCCATCGCCCTTGGAGCCGTTGCATTGGGGGGTCTTCTGGCCCATCAAATCCATGCTCATACTCCACCTCCGGTGGCTTACTATCCACCGCCTCCTCCTCAACCAGAACCATACTATTACCGACATCAGTCTGAATATGTTCCCGGTCATTGGGAAATGGTTCGAGAATGGGTTCCAGGAGAATGGGAAAGGGTCTGGGTGCCTGGCCATTATGATCGGTGGGGAAATTGGGTAGCGGGCCATTATGTGGAACGTCAGACCCCCGGACGATATGTAGAGAGAAGGGTCTGGGTTGAAGGTCATTACCGCCGGTATTAACCAACCTGGTACACCCTATGGGCGGGGGCCTCCCCCGCCCGTTTGTAGTTTAATCCTGCTTATCGCTTAACACCTATCATGAAAATTTGTTAATCTAATCCTTGTGTTTTCCCTTGCCTTTACCTTTGCCCTTCCCCTCTTGATGCTCCCACTTATCATCTCCGTGCCATCCTTTCCCTCCGTGCTTTTCCCAGTGCTTCTCTTTCTCCCAGGCGCTCCAGTTCTTTTTTAGATTGTGATCAATAGGGTTTTTCTCATAAAAGAACTCCCCTTGTGGGTCTACCAAGATCTCTATGTTACGAATCATTTTACAGTTCTAACGACTTTTCGGAAACATATTTAGAAAGAGGTCGAAGGGTTCCTCCTTTTTTTTACATTTAAAAAGCGCTTCGATTTCAAGGAGGTCAAATCCAGAATAAGTTTTCGGGTCGAGTGTGATCCCAAAGTGTTTGTTAATCCGATAGACCATATAATCCCGTAAAGCTAAATCGTAGTTGAGATAAGATGGGTCTTGAGCTCCAATATAAGATTTTCCAGCATGATCTAAAGGAGGAGATTTAAATGAACTGTTCTTGGCATGGACTGATGGACCAATCATACAGAGTAGTGGAACGATGATAAGAACCGGAAACAACCATTTAATCTTTTTTATTAACATGTTCTATTCCCCCTTTCTCTATTTTAAACCTAAATTGAGCGATTTTTTCACCCTTCACAAGGGAGGCGGGGAGGCCGAAAAGCCTTTTAGAGCGATTACCTTTAATAGGTTGAATTAACCAAGCGGCCTGTTCAATCATCACCTGTTTGGTGAATCATTATGGCCAATTGCCCTTTGTTTCAATGTATCGCATTCTAAAAGGGTTTGAGGCATCTCGGCCTCCCTTGTGAGATAGGGTGAATCGCTCAATTTAGGTTAAATATAGTCAAGTTAATACCCTTTTAAATTTAAAAGCAAATATAATGCCAACTTTCAACTAATCTAACTATTTAATTTTTCTGGTAATTACTAAAAAAAAACTTCATTAGGACTCGAGTTGTGACAATTTCTTTAACTACTTGGACAATTAGTGAACACATCGACGACATAAAACCGGGGGCAGTATAAAATGTAAA
>VGRU01000011.1 GCA_016875255.1 Deltaproteobacteria bacterium | reverse complement strand
ATGAGGATGCCGGAAATCCTGTTAACCCACTTCAATTCGCGAAGATTGAATTTTGCCTGGAAGAAAGAAACACCGCCGCTCAAGAGAAGCCACCAGAGGGCTGAACCGCTGAATACGCCCAGGACCAAAATACTTGCAGAGACATAATTCCCCCCGGCGCTCGCCAGCCCCAGTCCGGCAAATATGGCCGCAAAAGAGAGGATGGTCATCGGGTTGGTGAGCGTTAGGAAAAACGTTGAGGCATAAGCGCCAATGAGTCCCTTTCCTTTACCATTAGCCGTTTGTTCCGCAGGTCTGGAAAAGAAAGTCTTAATGCCCAGATAGCAGAGAAACAGGCCACCGATAACGCGAAACCATGCTTGCTGACTGATGAGCAGGGTGGAAATGAAGGTCAACCCGAACCCAGCGATGCAGCCATAGAGTGCGTCAGCTGTGGCCGCCCCGAGGCCGGAGACCAAACCAGCCGTGCGTCCTTCTGCCAATGTCCTCCGAATACACAATAGACCGATGGGCCCGACAGGCGCCGCAATCGAAAAGCCAATAATCAAACCCTTTAATAGAAAACCGATATACACTTATCCTCCACACTGTGATTCAGACAGTAAGACTATAGACCTCAGACGTCAGACTAATGAGTAGAAATAAGCCAGGGATGACAAAAAGATAGCGGGACAGGCCTCCGGCTCAGAAGGCCTCTGGCTCGGAGAGAATGTCCCGCCTATCGATAGACGGGGTTTTCTAACCCCGTCTGCGAAGACCGGGGCGGGAATATCAACCTTTCTTCTTTTGGATATAGAATCGCTCAATTTAGGTTTCATATATTGGAAGAGCTTGAGGTCTAACGTCTAACTAATCCTTTTTTTCTCGGTATCCGCCCGCAAAGATAATAACGCACATGGTATGGTAAGCCGGATGTGGACCGCAAGCAATACCCACGACACGGAAATTTGGATTCAGGATATTTCGCCGGTGGCCGCGATTGGGCACGCCATCGTCAATGATGAATGACAGGATGGCATCACGTGCGTGCGCGTATCCATAAGCGATATTCTCTCCAACCGTTTTCTCCCAGCTTCCGTAAAGACCGATTCGTTCGTGAGGCCTGTTTCCTTCTGCGGAACCATGGCCAACCGATCCCGTGCTTCCTTGAACCTCGACTTGATCACGGGCTCCCCGGGACATGCCTACGGATAGTCTCAACTTCGGAACAGGAGTCGCTTTTTCCATAAAACGAATTGCCTCAGTCAGAGCTGAAACACCCTCATTTGTCAAAATCGGTAATCCGCCCGGTCGCCTCAATTCTTTCCCGTGAAAATACTTTCTCATTTCCTTGAGGTGGGATGCATATGACTGCGGGGTTGTCCGCGCAAGGTTCATTTCTTTTAGCATCGCCGTCTCCATCTCCTGGAAATCAATCGTCTCTGATCCGGCCTCTTTCACGCCAACGAGAGACATTAAAATAAAAGTGCATAATACAGCTATCTTCAGGGTCTGTTTCATGGCACCTTCCCGGTAAATTCTGCGCTTTTTCCTCTCAAAAAAGAGACGATGTCATCTTTCCTTTTCTATGGATGAACAAATTATATGAGACAGAGTGGGACCTGTCAAAATATTTTCATGAGATTTCAGAAAAAATCCAGAAATCTCTGATGACACCGATTATAGAATGATTACAACGATTAAAAATGCATTGGAAATAAATGTTAATCTGTGCAATAATTTTTTTGAAGGTGTGTCATCAAAATGGCAGAAGAAGGTTTTTTTCAGAGTTCTCTTAATCACTACCCAAACTATGGTATAAAATGGTTATGACGAAATTCCTATTGATCCCGTTAGGCCTTTTTCTGGTCTTCGCTCAAATCCCTTTCTTTGGTTCTCCTCAGGAAAAACCCGAAGAGCCTGAATCACCGGTTAAGGGCTGGTGGGAGGTGAAATATTTTTCCGTCTCTCCCACCCAATACTCAAGGGCTGGCAAAGGGATCATCAAGGCGGAGAGTGTGGGCAGTCGTTCTTCTCTCTATAAAGCTGCAGGAGAGAAGGAGAGGAACCTTCCTGTCCTTGCCTGGGGATGGAAGGTTTCCAATGTGGTCCACTCTTCCATTGAAACCAGGAAAGACCGCTTTGATGCGGCGGCCCGGGTGATGATTGTCTTCGGGAAAGAGGGGCCTTTTAAGAGGGTTGGAAAGGGGGAGCCTTCAGGGTTTAAAATCGAATATATCTGGGCAACCCGTCTGCCCAAGGGGCATCTCTTTGACCATCCCGGAGAGGCAAATTGCAAGATTTTTGTCCTGGAGTCAGGCGAAGGCAGGGCAGGACAGTGGGTCTATTTTAAGAGGAATGTCCAAAAAGATTTTAAAACAGCCTTTGGGAAAAAACCTCCGCCGATCCTGGCCATTGGCATCCAGACCGATACCGACCAGAGCAACGAAATGGTGACCGCCTTTTATTCGGAACCAATGTTGAGGAGGTAAGTGAATATGAAATCACTTGAAGAAGGTTTTAAATCCAACTGTGATAAAGATCAGACCTAAAACGGAGATGAGGATTACACGTAGGTATTTGATTTGGATTTTTCTGCTAATATGAGCGCCCAAAAGGGCCCCGACGACCGAGCCTGAAATAACGAAAAGGGTAATCGGGAGATGAATTTGTCCTACTTTGAATTTTGCTCCGATGGTTCCTATAGAAGAAATCAATATAAACAATAGGGAAGTTCCGATTGTTACTCGTAGTGGAATCTCAAGAAGGTGGATAGATAGGGGAAGAATAATAAACCCCCCTCCTATGCCCAATAGACCTGTCAAAGAGCCGACCCCAATACCAATAGTAACCCCGAGGGCCTTGTTGAAATTTCCCATCTTGTAGTCTTTGTTCTCTGATTTAAGTGGAATCAAAAGAATCGTAATGGCTAGGGCAACCACCAAAAGGTAAATAGACTGTAGGTTACGCGCAGATAATTGAACAGACAGGAAAGATCCCGCGAATCCCCCTACAATGCCTGCTATCCCTAATAGAACGCCCGCTTTTAAATCGACAATCCCATTTCGATAATGAAAAAACATGCCCGTTGCTGAAGCGATAAACACATGGACAAGATCCGTTCCCGTGGCAAGCTTGAGAGGAACTCCACCGATAAAGGTGAGGAGGGGGAGCATGATCACGCCTCCTCCCAGACCGAGCAATCCCGAAAGGAACCCACCTATCAGGCCGAGCAATGGTAGAACAGGCAGGGAAACATTTTCCATATCTTCTTAGAGGCCTCGGTAATAATCGGTCAGGATTTTGAGGACTTCAGGCCGACTGAACTCTTCAGAGATAGCCTCTCCTCCGGTGAGTTTCTTTCTTAATAACGTCCCGCTCAACGAGAGATGGTCTTGCTCAGGATGCGGACAGGTTTTATAAGAAGCCATCCCCTTGCAACGGTAACAATAGAAGGTCCAGTCAATCTTCAGGGGCTTTATCAAGAGTCCATCCGAGGGGATCTGATCGAAGATCTCCTGTGCTTCAAAGGGACCATAATAGTTACCAACACCCGCATGATCGCGTCCCACAATCAAATGGGTGGCACCATAGTTCTGTCGAAAGATCGCATGAAGCAATGCTTCCCGCGGTCCTGCATAACGCATTTCTAAGGGGTAACCTTTCTGGATAACTCGATCTTTGGGGAAATAGTTTTCGACTAGGGCATCAACGCATCTGACTCTTATTTCAGCCGGGATATCTCCTTCTTTGAGATTCCCAATAAGCTGATGGGTGAAAAGCCCGTCGCAAATTTCCAGAGCAATCTTGGCAATATATTCATGGGACCGATGCATGGGGTTTCTGAGCTGTAATGTTGCGATGGTCCTCCAACCCTTTTCTTCAAAGAGTTTTCGGGTTTCCTCCGGGGTGGTATAGAGACCTTTGAATTTTTCCGGATAGTCACTTTCGCTAAAAACTTTGACAAGACCGCCAATATTAACATCTCCCTGAGCCATGACTTTGGCTACACCAGGATGCCTGATGTCATCGGTCTTGAAGACCTGCCTGCACTCATAGACCTTGTCAATGGTGTATTTTTCCTGCACCACCATTGTGCCCATGAGTTCATTGTTTTCATTATCCATCAGAGCTACTTCCTGGCCTTCTTTTAAACTCTTGGCAACTTCTTTGGTCACCGACAGAGTGATGGGAATTGGCCAGAATGTCCCATCTGCCATCCTCATGTCATCGCATACCCCTTTCCAGTCGGCCTTTCCCATAAATCCTTCAAGAGGACTGAAGGCTCCGATTCCCATCATGATCAAATCGTCCCTCTCCCGGGTGGTCATCCTGACTCGTTGAAAGTGTTTAGCCTTTTTAATGGCCTCCTGTAACGTTTCTCCCTTTAAGAGCAAGGGTTTAAGCCTCCCTCCGTGAGGTGGAATCAAATGTGACATTCGCTAACTCCCCATTTATCCACAAAGTTTCTCGGTTTCCTCTTGCAAATATTACTCTTCGATTTCGAATTTGGGATTTCTATTGTGGAGATTTACATATATCCTAATTGACGCATCCTCTCCATTGCCTTCTCTTTGTCTTGACGTCTCCCGGCGCGCTCCTCCGTGTTCTCCAAATCCTGTTTCCATGCGGGAACACCGTCCTCAGAAATTAGACTTGTTGTCTTCGCTCCAAGAGAACGATAGCCCCGCTCGTAAAGCTGACAATGAGGAATCTTAAATGCGGCATAGGTGTCCCATAGATCCTTCTCGGTGAAATGGAGGATAGGACGGATCCGGGTATGCTCTGGCACCAAATGAGATGCCTCCTTGTGCTCAAAATAGGGATCGTCAAATCGGGCAGGATGCTCATCCCAACGGAGCCCCTGAAAGATCCCCTTGATTTTATTTCGCTCCAGAAACTCATTGAAGACCACTGTCTTCATCAGATGATTCCCCGTATAAGACTCTGCCTCAAAGGGAAACTCCTCCTCATCGAATCCAATCCGTTTAAGTTCTTCACGGTTGCGTTCACTCAAATCCTTCACCTTCACTATTGCATTCAGTGTATGATTGGCCGCCTTGAGAACATCCTCATTCCGGCAGACCCCTAAAGGGACATTCCATTCCTTCTTCATCCTATCAACAAACTCTTCAATCTCCTCAAATTCATCCCCTTCACCAATGATCATGGTCTTGGGAATTGGAATACCCTTTTCCTGGCAGACCTGCCGGATGATCCAGAGTCCTAATCCGCTGTCCTTTCCCCCCGTCCAGGTGATCCCCAGTTCCTCAGGCTTAAACTTATCGAAAGCCTGCCTCACAATATCTTTGGAGATCTCCACCAGTTTCGCACACTGTCTCTTTCTCTTTTCACTGATCACTCTATCAAGCGCCATCGTTTATCCTCCTTTTCTATTTTTCGTGATGTTAAACGCTATATGAGATTCATCATGATGTTTCTTACAAAGACCTTGCCGCTGTTGTTAATGGCAAGCCGCAGTTGGGCGAAAGTGGCTTTAAGGGGAGCCTTGATTTCAAATAAGTCATGGGTCCAATCATTCGTCCCGGTAAAGTATTCACCCGATGGCATTTCAGTGATATCGCGATAAAGGCTTCCTCCAAGGTGATCATAAAAATCGACGTGAAGGCAGGCTGTTCCCTTTAAATCGATTGTCTTGACTTCAGCCCCCACCCGATAGGTTTCTCCCGGTTTGACGGCAATATTCTGTTGCAGGAAAAGGGCACCGGGGCGGTCATATTCCAATCCGGGGCAAGCAGAAGGTTTATTATTGGTATCCCAGATAAATCTACCGCCTCCTTCAGAAAGCCGGGTTGCCAACACCCAGTATTTTGGTAATCCATTCTCCTCCCGTTCTTTGAAAAAACCATTGGTCAATCGACGATATACAGGTGCGGGTCTTCGGTAGTTGCGAAATAGCCATACGATGTTTCCGGTTCGGTCCACCTCAATCACTTGGTGATGTCCATCCGTACAGGCAATTAAAAAAGTGTCTTCTTTTGTGGCATGGGTAATATAGAACTTATCCACATGTTCGGTCTGAAACTTCCAGATGATCCTCTCTTTAGGGGAAACCTCTATGATTCGATGGTTCTTGCTGTCTGTGATGAGGGTGTTCCCATTCTCCAGGCGGATTCCACCCCTGGGCCACCAAAGAGTTTCAGCAGACCCGTCTCCATAAGACCAGATGACTTCCTTTTTCCGGTTGATCTCAAGAATTCGATTTCCATCAGAATCTGCGATCAACATATTCCCATTGGGGAGGGCATTCGCATTATGGGGATGTCGAAGTTCATTTTCAAAAGCCCAGATCACCTTCCCGTTTCGGTCCACCTGGATACAGCGGTCATTGTTCCGATCGGTGACCAAAAAGGTTCTGTCCTCGAGTTCAAAGGCTTCATTGGGATAATGAAGATGGGAGCCGTCTGAAAGTTTGCCTGTGCCTCCACCCCATTCATCTGAACTCATCACTATCCTTTTGTCTGGAGTGACTTCGATCAGTCGGTTATTGGTCGTATCTGTGATCAAAGTGTTCCCATTTTTCAATCGGCGACCGCTGTGGGCAAAACGGAGACCTTCATTGTAATTCCAGACAATACTTCCAACAGGGTTTACTTCGATGATTTCACTTCCGAACCCTGCTTCATCTCCAGCGTCTGCGATGAGCGTATTCCCATTTGGCAAACGTTCCACCGCTAAAGGCATCTCCACATTGCCAGGAATTCCCCTTTGACACCCTGGACCAACCATTTCTGCCATGACTTCCTACTCCTTTCTTGATGTGGTGCTTTTATTCCTCAATAGACCACCCATTTCATCTCTTTCTCTTTCTTCTCCCGGCCCAGATGGACTGAAAATTTGAAATGCTCAGCACGTGTAAAGGTGATTTGGAAGAGGATGGGAAGACCAGATTCTTCGAAAAAAGTCCGTTCCGTGTAGAACAACGGAGAGCCCATTTCGATTTGAAGCAGAGAGGCAATTCGCTGATCTGCCGTGGAAGACTCGATGGTCTGGATAGCCTCCTTCAAAACCACTCGTTTTCTCTGAGTTAGAATAGAATACAAAGATACCGTTGATTTTTTGTTTTTAAGAAACGGTCCGATCAGCGATTGAGGTGCATATTCTTCGACCACCATCATAGGGATCGTTTTCCAATATCTCACTTTTTCGACAAAACAGATTTGGTCTGTCAGATTCAACTTGAGATAGCGGATGGGCTTGTCAAACCCTTGAATGACTTCGGAACGGAGAACCCTTGTTTCAGTCTCCCTGCCGAGCGAGAGAAGTTCATCTATTTTCCCCGAGAGGGTTAGGGTAATCTTTTCATCAGGACTCTTTTTAACCGTCGTCCCTATTCCGGGCCTCCGATCCAGCAAACCCTCTCCCACAAGAAAGGAGAGAGCTTGCCGGACGGTTAATGGACTCACTCCAAATTGTTTCGAGAGTTCATTCTCCGGGGGGAGACGATCCCCTTCCTTCAATTCACCTGTGAGGATTTTCGATTTGAGAATCGATTCAATTTGGAGGTAGAGAGGTAATTTCTTCCGTTGCACCATTTTGATCTCCATTGACCCTGTTAGAAAGCCCCGTTGTTTGCCCTCCACCAGAACGGGTACTGGGCTTATCCTGTGTGAACATTCCGTTAGAAGGGCAAAATCCTTCTAACGGGTTTTACATTTTCTACCCTTCCTCGTGGAAGGCGTCCTCCCTTTTCCGGCGGATGGCTGGAAGGGCAATAACGATGAGCATGGCAAAAGCCATCAGCAGGAATGCGAGAGACAATGGACGGGTGAAAAAGACCGAAGGATCGCCCCGTGAGAGCAGCATGCCCCGACGCAAGTTCTCTTCCATCATCGGTCCTAAAACAAATCCCAGAATCAAAGGCGCCGGCTCACATTCAAGTTTTGCGAAAGTGTAACCCAGAAGCCCGAAGAACGCTGTTAGCCCGATGTCAAAGGTATTATTGTTGACGCTGTAGATCCCGATACAGCAAAAAAGCAGGATGGCGGGGTAGAGGAGGCGGTAGGGAACGGAGAGGAGTTTGACCCATACTCCGATCAACGGCAAGTTCAGAATGACCAGCATCAGGTTGCCCACCCACATCGATACAATCACACCCCAGAAGAGAGAGGGGTTGCTGCTGATGACACGGGGTCCTGGTTGGATGCCATGGATGATCATGGCGCCGGCCATCATGGCCAAGATGACATTGGACGGAATGCCGAGCGTAAGCAGAGGGACGAAGCAAGTTTGTGAAGCCGCATTATTTGCCGACTCCGGAGCTGCAACGCCTCGGATGTTCCCTTTGCCGAAGCTCTGAGGATCCCGGGAGATCCTCTTTTCCAGCATGTAGGAGATAAACGAAGCCAGAATGACACCTCCGCCTGGCAGAATTCCCAACAGGGATCCGGTGAGTGTTCCACGAGCCACAGCGGGTGCAGCCGCCCTGATCTCCTTTTTGGACATCCAAAACCCCATTATTTTACTTTTGAGAACCTCACGTTTTTCTTTCCGCTCAAGACTTTTAATGATTTCGGAGATGCCGAAGAGGCCCATGGCAAGAGGGACAAATCCGATGCCGTCTGCCAGCTCGGGGATGCCGAAAGAGAAGCGATGTGTGCCGCTTGTAATATCCGTCCCAACCATCCCAAGGATCAGGCCAAGCACGACCATTCCCACGGCCTTAATCACTGACCCCGATGCAAACACAATGGAACCGATCAATCCGAAGACCATCAGCGAGAAGTACTCCGCCGGTCCGAATTTGAAAGCGACTTCCGACAGAGGGATGGCTAAAACGGCAAGAAGGAGTGTGGCGAAGCAACCTGCAACAAATGAGCCGAGCGCCGCGATCGTCAGGGCCACTCCGGCTCGACCCTGAAGGGCCATCTGATAGCCATCCATGCAGGTCACGACCGACGAGGCCTCTCCCGGCACATTCACCAAAATGGAGGTCGTAGACCCACCATATTGAGCCCCGTAGTAGATACCAGCGAGCATAATCAAAGCTGTAACAGGAGGTAAAGCAAAGGTTGCGGGAAGCAGGATGGCAATGGTCTGAACAGGCCCAATCCCCGGCAGCACGCCGATGAGCGTTCCTATCAACACCCCGAGGAAGCAGTAAAAAAGATTCAGTGGAGAGATCGCTGTCTGAAAACCGAGCGCCAGATTGGAAAGAAGTTCCATGTCATCTCTCCCTGTATGAGGTCAGATTCGTCCGGTCAGAAAGGATGGCCATACCGGTATCTGGAACTTGAGGAAATAGACAAAGATGATCAAAACGATGGCAAGCAATACAAAGGCATTCAGAATGGCTTCCTTCTTTTTGAATTCGTCACTCGCCATGCTTGATACAATGATGAGAATCACAGTGGAAAAGATCAGGCCAAGCGGCCGAAGGAGCAGCCCGAAGAGGACGACGGAGGAAACCACGAGGACCACCGGTTTTGCCCGGAAGGATCGTGCCTTCCTCATCCCCTCTCCCCTGGAGAGGCTTCTAAGTACAATCACGAGGCCTAACCCTGCGAGCACTCCGCCGAGGGCAAAAGGGAAATATCCTGGTCCCATCCTTGCAGACGTCCCAATCTGGTAAGTTCCGGAAAAAACCGCGGATCCAATACCAAAAAATATGAATATCAGACCGGCCTTGAAGTCCTTAGCTCTTTTGATGTGCATCAAAGTCCTTATGCTTTGCGTGATGAGATCAATCTGCCTTGAATCCTGAAGCCTTGATGATGGGGCCCCATTTTTCACGATCATGCTTAAGGATATTGGCAAACTCCTCTGCGGTCGTGCCGGTCACATCAGACCCCATCTGCTGGATCTTCTGTGTCACATCCGGCATTTTGATGGCTTTGACAACCGCCTGATTCAATTTGTCAATGACCGGTTTGGGTGTTTTGAAGGGGACCACGATCCCATTCCAACCCACACCCTCAATGTCCTTATATCCCAAATCCTTGAAGGTTGGGATGTCAGGGTGTTTACGGGAACCGCCTGCTGTGGCCAGAATCCGTATTTTATCCGGATGATGCGGGAAATAATTATCAAATACATCCACCGCCATGGGAATTTGCGCCCCGATCAGTGCGGTCAGAAGAGGGGCAGAGCCGCTGTATGGGGCATGGACCATCTCGACCCCTGCATATTTGCTGATCATCAGACCGAAGAAATGGGGAAGGCTGCCGGCTGCAGGGGAGCCGTAGTTGGCCTGCTTCGGATTTTTCTTCATCCACTCAATCAAACCTTTTACATCCTTGATAGGGGAACTTGAAGGAACAGCGAGGACGAACTCATAGGTATTGATTTGGGATAAGGGCTTGAAATCCTTGTCGGGGTCATATGACAGCTTGGAGTAGACCATAGGACTCACGACAAAAAGAGCAGGATTTACAAAAAGCATGGAGCTCCCGTCTGCCGGCTGACCCTTGGCATATTCGGTGCCGATCCTGCCGCCGGCGCCTGGTTTATTCTCCACAATAACCGTCTGGCCCAGAGAATCCTTCAACTTGTCTGCGATCAGACGGGCTAACACATCGGAGCCACCCCCGGCTGGATAAGGCACAATGATCTTGATGGGCCCTTTAATCTCCTGGGCGGATCCCAACGAGACACTTAAAATAACAGTCATTACCGCAATAACAAAGACACCAACCGACTTTGAAATAATTGACCGCATAATCGCACCTCCTTTGAGTTTCTATGTTTCTATAGTTATACATAGAAATAAATAAATGTCAAGGAAAAAAGAAGGTCTGTTTTGATTTGCTCGCAATTCAAGATTTTCACAAAGGAAGGTGGATGTAGTGAGCGCTCTGAAGGAACCTGAGGTGATTGAGACGGCCCCGGGTAGTCTTCAATCCCCTTCTGACAGCCTCCTTTTTTCAGTTCCAAATTTGATTTCTGCTCAGGGTTTTGCAAAGTCTGTCGGTAATTTTTTCAGGATCCGTTTATATCTCTCCTTCTGTAAGGAATTTTTTAAGGTTATTCACATCTAATCCTTTTATCCCCAACTTTTGGACGGACCTTCCGGTCTCCCAATAATTTTCCCCGTTTATGGTGGAGCATAATTCTATAACGGAATCATGGACAGGCGTCGGGATGTTAAGCATATCTCCTAAATTAGAAATAAGAACCATTCCATAAGGAACATCCTCTGTGATGAAACGATCTTTCATGTTCTCCGGTCCCTTCATCTTCATCCCGGCCTGGATGCTATCCTTTCCGAAAGCACTATCCATACTTGTATTGAGGATCTTTTTGTTACATTCCTCAACCGTATTCCCTAAATTGTATCCCCTCGGATCCAAATTATCCCAATGATAAAGCGTCCATCCCATCGCATCACAAATAGCGATCTTCTCCCTTGTTAATGCTTCAAAGGTCCTCGCTACGGAAGGAGTCATTCCTTCCACATAGAGATAGAAATTCCCTTTAGAGTATTCAATTCGGGTCGCGCTTAGGAGGGTGGCGACCGGATGAACCACAGGATTTGGATTATTAATTGCTGCCTCCAGAACATCCCTGGCTGGCTGGATCGTTTTATAAAGAGATTTCAGTTGGGAGATTGTATCATCTGTTCGAGAAGCGGGAAATACTCCGGTCGGGAGAATCACCGCTTCAGTAAAGACCATCACTTTCCCCGGCCCTATCATCCGTGCGCCATAGGGAAGTGTTACCCCTTCACAAAGGGTGATATCTTTTTTTATTCCTTTCTCTTTTAAAACCTGGTGAATCTCAAGAGCCCCTCCTGACCCCGGGAAAAGAGCAATGATCTGACCATTCTCCAGATAAGGAGCCATGGTCATCGCCACCATTCGTTGTCCAAAGGCAGGCATGATCACCAAAATGATAGAGACACCTTTGATCGCTTCTGCAATATCTGTTGTGGCCACGTGAATTTTTGCTACTCCAGTAGGGCTTACACCTTCTTTGACGATTTCTCGTGTCTCTAAAACTTTTTGAATATTTGACTTGAATTGAGGAAACTCAAACATGGTTACTTTATATCCTGCAAAGGTTAAATCTGCAGCAACAGCATGAGCTCCATTTCCACCGCCTAATACAGCCACTTTAGGTTTCATTTCATCCTCTCTTCCCTAACCTGGCCAAGCCAGAACCAAAAAGGAAACGTCAAAATCCAAAAAGTTGAGATTTTCAAAAACGCTCTAGAATGCCCATGAATAGGGGCTCAAATGATGGGGCAAAAAATATTATGACATCTACACGCACAATTTTATTGCTAAGGGACTAAATATTTAGTTCTTTCTCAAAACCCGGCCCATTTGCGTGTCTACCAACTCGCCTCTTTCAATAACCAGCGAACCCCCTATCAATAAATACTCGATTCCTTCAGGTCTCTCATGAGGATTCAGATAGGTTGACTTTTCTTTGACCGTAGAGGGATTGAAAATCACGATATCGGCTATCTTCCCCTCTGCAATCACACCCCTATCCGTCAAACGCAGCTTCTGTGCAGGCAGGCTTGTCATCTTTCGAATCGCTTCCTCGAGGGATAAAGTCTTTTCCTCCCTCACATATTTCCCTAAGATCCTCGGATAAGTCGCGAAGGCTCGCGGGTGAGGTCTTCCTGAAGTTGGTATTCCATCCGTTCCGACCATGACCAGAGGATGTTTCATCACTGTTCTCACATCCTCCTCAGACATGGCATGAACGACCATGATCACCTCCCCTTTTTCTTCCACGAGGAGATCAAAAACGGTTTCGGCTGGGTCTTGTCTTCTTTCATTAGCTATTTCTCTAATCGATTTCCCTTCAAGCTCTTTCTGCCTTTTGCAGAAAGCCAAAACGATCCCTTCCCATCCGGCAAAGTCGACGAAGTTCTCCCAACCCTTTATTCCTTGGTCAAACTCTTTCTGAACTCTTGCCCGCACCTGAGGATCTTTCAGCCTTTCGATGGCCTGCTCAATTCCTCCGTCGTGCATCCATGGAGGGAGAATGGAGGCGAGCATTGTAGAGCCTGCGGTATAGGGATATTGATCCAGATGGATATCAACCCCCTGGTCTCGTGCTCTTTCTACTAATTCAAGGGATACGCTAACCTTCCCCCAATTCTTTTTTCCTCCCGCTTTGTGATGGGAGATCAACACCGAGACGCCGCTTTCCTGGCCAACCTGAATGGCCTCCTTAATCGCTTCTATAAGGGTGTTGCTTTCCCCACGGATATGAGTGGCGTAGAATCCTCCCCTTTTAGCCACAGCCTTGCATAGCTCAACGAGTTCATCCGTTTCAGTGAAAACCCCCGGAGGATAGATCAGCCCGGAGGATAAACCAAAGGCTCCCTGATCGATCGATTCCGAAACGAGATCTCTCATTTTATCCATTTCGTAAGAAGTCGGCTTCCTGTTCTCAGGTCCCATGACAGCAATTCGAACCGTTCCGTGTCCCACCAGGGCAGCGATGTTACGTGAGGGGTCCTTGATCTGATCCAGGTACTGCCCCATCGTCTCCCAGTCCCAACTCAAAGGAGCTCCACCCAGAAAAGGAGCAACATACTTTTGTAGAGGGGAAAGATGCTCTTTATTCAAAGGGACCAACGAAAGGCCACAATTCCCAATGCACTCTGTTGTTACTCCCTGCCGGATTTTACTGTCTTCCTTTGGATCGATCAAGGCAATCGCATCGGCGTGGCTGTGAATATCGATGAATCCAGGAGCGATTACCAATCCTCTTGCGTCGATCACTCTCTGGTTTGGCAGGCTAATCCCACACCCGATGAGATTGATCCGGTCACCCAGTATTCCCACATCTCCAAGGAATCCTGGTTTGCCTGATCCGTCAATGATCAAACCGTCCTTTATGACAAGATCAAACGTACTGTGATCCAACAAGATCATTCCCCCTTTCTCAGAAAAAGCTGACCTCAGGGTGGATCTGAGGTGCTTCGTTTATTGTCCTCGGGAAGACTAATCCCCCCAATAAGATGGATGAAGATGACAGCCACTGCAACGGGGACGGCTACGGTCACCCAGAAGGTGGAGATCCCCAATGCGTCAGATGTCCTTTGCCAATGGCGTAAAAGAAAGCGGTCACTGTAATAGAGTACAGGCCCAAGGAAGAGGACAACGGCCAGGGCCCGTAAAAAACTTGCCAGCCCTAACCAAAGGCGTGGCCCTTTCTTCGGGGGTTGCAGAAGCCTTGGGTCCTCGTCTCGGTAGAAGGCGATGGTGGCTCCTAACATTCCGCCCCACACCATACAGTAACGTGCTGCCTCTTCCGTCCAAACCGGGACGGCCCTGAGGATGTAGCGGGCCACCACCTGTACTACAACCAGACTCAACATGGCTGCAAAGAAGGCAATCGCGCCTTGCTCGCCTACGCGGTTGAGCACAGCGCTGATTTGGAGAATAGATCGTCGTACGGTCATGGACTACCGGTTTGTATCTGCCGCGGCGATGAAGGCCTTGGCAATCTCTTCTGAAACGACCTTAGAATAGACAGGCCTTACCAGTTTTGCGAATAGTGATCGTTCGTCAAGAGTTGACATATGGACCTTCATGCCTGTGGCCTTAAGTTGGTCCAACCCGGTTTTCTCGATATTGGCCTGCCAGGTCCGGTTAGCCGTGTTTGCCTTTGCCACAGCCTCATTGACAATAGCACGATCCTTCTGTTTCAAACCCTGATACCAGGTCTCGGAGCAGATCGTTATCCGGAGGGGAGCGGCGAAACGAATGTCAGAATAAAACTTGAGCACCTCCGTATGTTTGAAGAGAACCGGCACAATGGCTGCATTGAGGTAACCGTCAGCAACACCAGTCTGAAGGGCACTATAGATCTCCGCCCATGGAACGACGACCGTACTTGCTCCCCAAGCCTGGAGGTATTCGGTCTGTGCTTTATCCATGGCCCGTATGCGCAATCCTTTTAAATCATCCGGAGTCTTGATGGGCCTTTTTATGTTGGCCAAACCACCAAAACCGCCCACCGGAACCAGAGCGAGGACGCGGACGCCTTTCTTCGTGGTGCCGGCGTTGACCTTGGCGAGAAGGTCTGTCTTGGCAAGCACCCTGTCCAGGTGAGCAATGGAGTCGAAAATAAAAGGAAGACTGAATCCAGAAATGGTAGGGTCCAACTGACCGGCCTTGGCCAGATCGGACATGCTCACCTCAAGGAGGCCCTGGCTGACCTGGTCCAGTTTCTCCTCTTCACCACCCAGAGCATCTCTGGGGAACTCCTTAACCTTCAAACCATTGGCCTGAAGAAAATCTCCAAACGTTTTGGCCCAGACATAGGTGCCACTTTTTTCAAGATCGGGCGGTGAGTCCAGGGCGATCTTGATTTCCGCTGCCGAGGCTGCTTGTGCTAAAAAAATACACAACACCAATAAACCGAAGAGCCTTAAAACCTTTTCTGTCTTTTTCATTATAAACCTCCTTTTGATTTGGATTAACGTTAAGCAAAACCAAACATACGGGGCAAGAACAATGATAGTTCGGGAATGAAGGTAATGAGCATCAGTATAGCGACCTCAACAAAGATGAAAGGCAATAAAGCCCTGGAAAGGGACCAGTAATCTTCTTTCGTGATCGCACTGACGGTAATCAGACAGGCACCGTAAGGTGGCGTCGTCATACCTATCGTCAGGTTCAGGCAGATCACAATGCCGAGATGGATGGGATGGATTCCCTGAGCCGTAGCTACCGGTCCAAATAGAGGCACAATGAGCGCTAAGGATAAAGGTATATCTGTGAACATCCCGCACAACAGGAAGACAGCATTGGTCATTAGAAGAAATGAGGCTCCGCTTAAACCTAATCCAGTGACGAAGGTTGCTAATTGTTGAGGCCAGTGTTCAAGAGCAGCAATCCATCCAAAACATGCTGCAGCGATCATAATAACGAAAATAAACCCTGTCAGCGACGCCGTCCGTTTGAAACTTGCAACGAGGTTGGAAAGACTGACACCGCGGTAAAACATCCCAGCTCCTAAAGCAGCAATTACTGCCAGAGCTGCCGCCTCTGTAGGGGTAACGATGCCAAACGCAATGCCACCGAGGATAATAACTGGCAGAGCCAATGCAGGAAGGGCTTTGACAAAACTGGGTAGAAATGAAGGCATTTTTTCGCCTCGGCCCCCTGGATGATCATGCCGATGGGCAAAATAGGTATTGATAGCCATGAGGGCGCCGCCAAGCAGGAAACCCGGAACGAGACCTGAGATGAGCAATCCGCCAATGGAGACCTGCATCAGAACACCATAAAAGACCAAAATGATGCTTGGAGGAATGATCGGACCTATGATCGAGGAAGCGGCCGTGATAGCAGCAGCATAGGTATTCGTATAGCCTCTTTCACGCATGGCGGGTACCAGGACATTGCTCGTAGTAGCGGCATCCGCAACTGCCGAACCAGAGATACCTGCAAAAAAAATGCTCGTCATCACATTAACATGCCCAAGGCCACCCTTAAAGCGTCCCATGACGCTCATAGAGAAATTGACCAGATATCGTGTGACTCCAGTATGATTCATGATCTCGCCTACCAGAATAAAAAGAGGCATTGCCATCAAGGAGAATATATCAATCTGGCTGAAGATTCGCTGGGGAAGGACGGCCAGGTAGCGAACATTACCTGTGATGATAAAAGTCAAGACAGTCGCCGCTCCGACGATATAGGCTACAGGCGTTCCTGATCTGAGAAAAAGGATCAACGCAATGATAACGATCCAGTACATTTTAGCTTCTTCCAGTCAGATTGAGAGCATCAAAGAAACAGTCCTGGCGTCTCTCTATGTTTTTTTTCCAAATCCTGAATCGCCGATTCCCAATGGGCATGGATCAAGTTCTTTCCAAGGGAAATATCTCCTGTCATTAGGACTTCTAATATCTTCTTATGTTCTTCAACGGATAATTTAATTCTTTCAATGTTCTGCAAGCAAAGGAATCTAAACATTTGAAAAAGGGGGTCGAGATCTTTGATCATCCGGAGAAGCCGTCGACTATTAGAAACCATTATTAAATTTTCGTGGAATTGTTGATCCAATTCAGGATACTTTGTCAAACCTTCAGGAGTCCCAATCCAACTAATGTCTGGAATTGATTTTTCGAGAGATAGAAAGGTATTGCTATCTCTAAAATATTCTTTTCCCATTTCCAAAGATAATGACTCCAAAGTCATTCTGATCTTTAAAATCTCTATAACATCCCGGAAGTGTAAATGAGACTTAAAGGCTCCCTTATTGGGTTGGATGACCACAAGCCCTTCTTTTTCTAATAGGGTTAAGGCCATTTTAACAGGAGTTCGGCTTACCCCAATTTCCTTCGCCAGTCTATCCTCATAAAGGTGGGTCCCGGGAGGCACATCGGGTCGAATAAGGTATTTTTTGATGATTTCATACACCCGATTCTGTAAATTTCTTTCAATATTTATTTTTTCAATCATGAGAATTCTTAAATTTCCATTGGATTGTATTTGAATTTGGATTCAAACACAAATTCAAGTAGTTGTCAAGAAGAAAATTAGGGGTTTTAATACTTCGTGAGGAGAGGCGTAGGACTATAATGAGGGTGATTCGAGTCTGAGAAGAGGTTACCTCTTTGGAATATAAGCCTGCGGGACTGTGCCGCCCCATTGCCACGAAATGGAGCCATCACCGCTTTGATCGCCACTGAGAACCAGGGTTCGGCCATCGACCTCTAAACCAATGTTATTAAGAGTTACCTCAATAGTTCTGGTTGCCTGATCTATTCTGGCATCGCTGATCCTGATACTTGCCAATCCCACCCCTAAACTCGTCCGGATGGCTGCCATATCCGGACAATCGGGCCAGACTGCGGCTCCTGCCTCATCCTGATAGAGCCCCACTGCTTTTGCAAGATGACCAAGAGCATTGACCACTTCGGACATTCTTGCCTTGGTTGTGTGCGATCGATACATCGGGATGGCGATGGCGGCAAGGATTCCAATAATTGCCACCACAATCAATAATTCAATAAGTGTAAATCCTTTTTTTCCTCTCATTTAATGTAGAACCTGTCAGTTTTTAAAGACAATCCCAATAGGTAACGATAGGTATTAGAGCATAATTTGTGCCAATTTCTTTCGATGGGGGGGGAAACAAGTATTTCATTGATATCATTAATATATTTCAATATTGGCGGGAATGACGATTCACCCGATAAAACGGACAAAAAGTCAAAAAAAAGACGTTTTTAGGCATTATTGGGATTGAGGGGGCGATATAGAAGAGTCTTGATGCTGGATTAAATATTCTATTCTCTTATGGCAGAGGCTAAAGCCATCTTTCCGAGAAAGAAGGTTAGTCCGATCATTCCAATTCCCAGAACGAATGTGAGAGAGATCATGACTGTAGTCAGTAATTTCATTTTTTACCCTGTCCTTCCAAATCTTTCAAAATCAATAAAAAACCCGTGGATCGAGTTGCGCCACGGGTTTAAGTCCGGTTTTTGCTTTGGCAACCCGGCCATCCCAGGAATTTGCATTAGCAAATTCACTTAAGATTACCCTTAGCTCCTTGCTAAAGGTAAGAAACCAATTTTTGGTTTCTTTTAGGATCCGTGGCTTTCCGTCCTCCGATTACTCGGAGTTTGGCTTTATCGGCATATTTAATTTTTAAGTAATATAGAGCAATTTCAGTGCCAAACGGATCATAATTAAATAACCAATTGATTTTATAGCTTTTTCTATTTAAACTAAAATTCAAAAAAATGACTAAGGAGCCATTTTTTTGAACTATTTTATGACCTTTTTGACAATATGTTAGGGTTATCTCCTCAAGCCTTTTTTCTTTGACACCCCTGCGGCCTTTATATTATACTGCTCTCACTTCAGACTTAAAATTTTACTTGAGGAGGGGGATTCTATGAGGAACCGAAGAAAAATCCGGATTGCATTAGCCTTGGTCGCCTGCCTTACTCTGGCGCTTTCGGCCTGCGGAGAGAAGAAGAAACCGGAGCCTGTAAAGAAAGCCGAGGAGGCTGCGCCTTTTGTCTTTGGTGTCATTCTGGTCGGTCCGTATAACGATCATGGCTGGAGCGAAGCCCACTATATGGGCGGCAAGTATGTCGAATCAAAGATACCCAACTCGAAGATGATCTATGTGGACAATGTCAATCCCGGCGCAAAACCCGGGGTGACCATTCCACAGGTGGCGGAAGATCTGATCTCCAAGGGCGCCAAGATCATCTTCACCACTTCGGACGACTTTAAGGATGGCACGCTCGAGGCGGCTAAAAAGTATCCCAATACTCCCTTCGTCAATGTTTCGGGGGATCACGCGTGGAAAGAGGGCAAAGATTATAAGGCTCCCAACAACCTGAGCAACGTGATGGGAAGAATGGAGTATGCAAAGATGATCGCCGGAGCTTCCGCCGCACTGACAACACAGACGGGCAAGATCGGTTACCTTGGTCCTCTTATTAATGATGAAACCCGGCGGTTGGCGGCATCAGCCTACCTCGGAGCGAAATATGCGTGGACGAATATCCTGAAAAAAGACCCGAAGAAGTTGAAGTTCAAGGTCACCTGGATCGGGTTCTGGTTTAATATTCCGGGCCAGACCCTTGATCCGACGAAAGTGGCGGCTGATTTTTACAAAAGCGGTTATGATGTGGTGATCTCCGGCATTGACACGACTGAAGCGCTCGTCGAAGCGAACAAGATGTCCAAAGCCGGAAAAAAAGTCCGGGCCATCCAGTATGATTACAAGGAGGCCTGCAAAGAGGCTGAAGAAGCTTGCCTGGGAGTGCCCTATTTTAACTGGGGTCCGGCTTACGTGAAGGCGGTGAAGATGGTGATGGAAGGCAAATGGGCTCAGTACTGGGACTGGAATGGTCCGGATTGGAAAGATATCAATCATCCGGATACAAGCGCCGTGGGTTTTGTAAAGAGCAAAGGGTTGAGCCAGGAGAATGCCGAGAAGGTGGATGGGTTTATCAAAGGGCTAGCGGATGGCTCAATCAATCTCTTCAAGGGCCCGCTCCAATTCCAGGATGGGAAAACCTATCTGAAAGAGGGTGAGACAGCCACCGATCTTCAGGTCTGGTACTTTCCGCAACTCCTGAAAGGAATGGAAGGGGCGAGTAAATAGCCCTCTGTTTTTGTTATTGTCCAATGAGACGAATGACGGCGAATGATTCCAATGAACGATTCGGAAAATTTGCTTTCATTCGTCTTTCTTTATAATGTTTCATGGCGCATGCGTTTCCGTCTTCAAACTATGAAAACAGTCCTTTGGTGAAGGTTAGGGTTAAGGTTTGGAGGCCAGTTTGGGCGAAGGGTAAAGGTTATGGCCAAAGCATTAAAGCCAAATGACCTAACCCAGCAATAAGACCGGCATCCTTACCATTACCTTCACCCATGAACTCTTATTTTCCAATACATCCATGAAGGTCGAGCTCAAAAACATCCACAAACATTTTGGACCCATCCCTGCCAATGACGGCGTGACTCTGACAGTGGAGCCAGGCACTCTTCATGGACTGCTGGGTGAGAACGGAGCAGGCAAGAGCACGCTGATGAAGGTCCTCTCCGGTTTTCTCTCTCCTGATCGCGGGGAGATTCTATTGGACGGCAAGACGGTCCGTTTCCACTCCCCTGCGGAAGCGGTTGCTCTGGGCGTTGGGATGCTTCATCAGGACCCGCTCGATTTTCCAGCCCTCCGTGTCATAGACAATTTCTTGTTGGGGTCTCCCCGAGAATTCCTGCTCGATCGGAAACATCACAAGGACAGACTGAATGAATTAGCTGACCGGTTTGGCTTCAAACTCGATCCGGAGGCGCGGGTCTCTGATCTGAGCATCGGAGAACGTCAGCAACTCGAAATCATTCGCTTGTTAGCGCTTGGGGTGAGCGTTCTCATTCTGGATGAGCCGACCACAGCCATTTCAGCCCAGCAGAGAGAGAATCTCTTTAATGCGCTGAATCGATTGACAGGGGAGGGGAAGACCATCCTCTTTGTCTCACATAAGCTGGATGAGGTGAAAGGCCTGTGCGGCAAAGTGACGGTTCTGGCTCACGGGAAGGTCGCAGGCGAAGCGGCCGCAGATTGTCCGACAGAGGAATTGGTGAAGATGATGTTCGGCCAGGCTTTCACCATTGGGAAACGGTGTGAAGTGACTCTCGGAGAGCCCATTTTCGAACTCCAGGATATTACACTGAGCGACTGGCGGCTGGAGGTGAAGGGTCTCTCTCTTAAGGTCCGGGAAGGCGAGGTGGTCGGGCTTACCGGGCTGGAGGGAAGCGGCCAGCAAATGGTCTTAAGAGGTTGCGCCGGATTGTTAAAGCCTTCGGTCGGCCGAATATGGATTGACCATCAGGATTTGACCGGAAGACCCTATCAGGACTTCATCGAGGCAGGCGTAGGTTACATGCCTGCAGGCCGTCTGGAGGAAGGACTCATCGCAGGGATGACATTGGCCGAGCATATGGCTTTGATTGAAACGAACCCGGCTTTTTTTATTGACTGGAATAGAGCAGGAGAAAAGGCTTCTCAACGCATCCGGGAGTTCAACATCAAAGGCCAGCCAACAACTCTCGTAGAAGGACTTTCAGGAGGCAATCAACAGAGAACACTTCTTTCCCTCCTTCCTCCCCAACCCAAGCTTCTATTGATGGAGCACCCTACGCGGGGACTGGACATGGAGTCCGTGGAATATATCTGGAGATTATTGCAGGCCCGCACCCGGGAGGGCACCGCCATCCTCTTCATCTCTTCGGATCCGGAGGAACTGCTCGACCGGAGCGACCGAATCCTGATCTTCTTCGGCGGAAAAGTAAAGGTGATGGATGCCTGCGGCGCCAGCCTGTTTCAGCTTGGCGAATCGATCGGAGGCAAAGGCTTTGGATAACAGATGGATTCATCAAACCCTCCTGCTCCGGATCTCTGCGATCCTGATGGCGCTTCTTTTGAGCGCGATGATCTTCATGGTTTTGTCCGCCTCACCGCTGGACGCCTTCTCGCTCATCCTGTACGGCGCTTTCGGCTCCTGGGCCAAGCTGGCCTATGTGATGACAACCTGGGCTCCAGTGCTTCTCTGCTCGGCAGGATTGCTGATCACCTTTGCGGCAGGCCTGTGGAACATCGGGATCGAAGGTCAGATCGTGATGGGCGCAGTCTTTGCTACGGGGTTGATGCAAGCGTTGCAGGGCTCCCTTCCTCCTTCCGCTGTTCTCATTCTGGCCGGGATGGCAGGCCTTGCGGGCGGCGCATTGTGGGGAATGCTGGTCGGTGGGCTGAGGCGCTATGGCAATGTGAATGAGATCTTTGGCGGTCTGGGACTCAACTTCATCGCGGGCAGCCTCACGGTCTATCTCGTTCTGGGGCCGTGGAAGAGGCCGGGCATCGGATCGACAAGCGGAACAGAACCTTTTCCTCCTTCGCTCTGGCTGCCGTCCTTAAAAGAGTTTCAGGCCAGTCCCATCGAAATCCTCCTGGGATTGATGGCGATCACCTCGGTTGCCATCGCGCTCAGAGGCACCCATTTCGGACTCCAGTTGAGGGCGATTGGCATGAATGTAAGGGCTGCTTTCTTGAAGGGAATCTCCGTGGATCGAAACATCTTTTTGGCCTTTGGCCTCTGTGGCGCTCTCGCGGGTCTGGCGGGCTGGATCCTTATCGTGGGAACAAGCGCGCGCCATAATCTCTTTCCTCTGATCTCAAGCGGTTACGGATACCTGGCCATACTCGTCGTCCTCTTGGCAAACCTCAAAGCATTCTGGAGTGTGCCGATCTCCTTCTTCTTTGCGGCCATTTCAATGGGGAGCCTCCAGCTGCCGCTTCAGCGACAACTGGACTCCTCTCTCGGAGGAGTGATCCAGGGGATGCTGGTCCTCTCCATTCTCGTCATACACGGGATTCGCTCCCGATGGTTTCAGCGCGAAGGGTGAAGAATGGATTTCTCAATTCTCATCGGTTCAGTCCTGGCTGCCTCGCCTCCAATTCTCTTTGCCGTGCTTGGCGAAACGATTACGGAGAAGGCCGGCGTCATCAATCTCTCTCTGGATGGCTCGCTTCTGCTCACGGCTATGATCGGGTTTGTTGTTGCCCTCCAGACGGATAGCGTCATCGCCGGATTCTTGGCAGGGATGGTGGCGGGAAGCCTCATCGCAGGAATCATCGCCTTTGTGAGCCTGACCCTTCATCAACCCCAGGTGGCAATAGGTTTTGTTCTGACCCTGTTATGCCGGGACCTGGCTTATGTGCTGGGCAGGGCCTATGCCCATATCCCCGGACCTCAGGTCCCTCACCTGGCCATCCACAGGCTTTCCGATCTTCCTGTGATCGGGCCGGTTCTTTTCGATCAGAATCCTGTGGTCTATCTCAGCCTCATGGCCGTGGTGATGGTATGGGCTTTCATCTATAAGACACAACCCGGGCTCAAGTTGCTGGGCCTGGGAGAGCGGCCCGCGGCCGCGTATGTGCGCGGGGTCAATGTGACGGCTATGCGATACCTCTATACGCTTATCGGCGGCGCCATGGTCGGATTGGGCGGAGCGAGCTTTTCGCTCATGGTCAAACCCGGCTGGGCCAGGCCTTATGGAATCGAGGGGACGGGCTGGATCGCCCTGGCCATCGTCATCTTCGGAGGCTGGCATCCGATCCGTGCGGCCCTGGGAGCCTTTCTCTTCGTCGGTCTGCAGACCGCCGTCAATTTTTTACAGAGCCTGATGCCCGATATCCCCACACAGCTTTTCTCCACCCTGCCTTTTCCGATCATGATCCTCACCCTGGTCCTGGTCACGTTCGGGAATGCGGATTGGACGAAGCGGGTTTTGAACCGTTTGCCCGAAGGCCTGCGACGATTCCTGATCCGCACGCTCAAGGCCCTTCAAACCTCCCCCCCCGCCTCGCTGGGGACCCTTTTCAAAAAAGAGTAGAAATCATATACCCCCGCTCATTTTGCAATCATCAATAAATATTTCCCTTGACAAATAAAGGGAATGTGGTTAATATATCCTTATACCATGGGAGGGTATAGTATGGAACAGGAGAGACCCAAAAGGGACATCCTGGCAAGGCTGAAAAGAATTGAGGGGCAGATAAGGGGCCTTCAGAGGATGGTCGAAGAGGGAGCGGCCTGTCAGGACATCCTGATGCAAAGTGCGGCGGCCACGGCGGCCATTAAAAAGGTCGGGGCGATCATCATCCAAACCCATCTGGAAGAATGCCTGGAGAAGACCAGAAAAGAGCCGGGGATGAAACGGGGTGAATCCCTGAAAGAGTTTCAGGCAGCCATGTCAAGGTATATCGATTGGGCATAAGGCAAATGCTGAATGCGGATTGCGGAATGCGGATTGCGGAATAAAAATCCCCCTTCTCCCCCTTTGCTAAAGGGGGGGTGGAGGGTTAGAGGGGTGAATTTATGAATAGCAAACAGGGTTTAACAAGAAGGAGTTTTCTTAAGAAGGGGGCGATGGTGACAGCCATTGGTGCAGCCTGCACTGCGGGAATGGTTGAGACCGCGTCTGCGAAACCCGGAACCTATGCCACCCTGATCGATCTGACCAAATGTGATGGATGTAAAAACGAACCCGTCCCAAAATGCGTGGAAGCGTGCCGGAAGGAGAATGAGAAGAAATTTCCCGACCCAAAAGAACCGATCAAAGACCTCTGGCCTCAGAAGACCCACGACGACTGGTCGAGAAAGAGGGATGTGATCCATCAGCTTACCCCATATAACTGGACAACGGTGCAGAAAGTCGAGATGGAAGGAGAGGAAATCTTCGTCCCTCGACGGTGTATGCACTGCGACAACCCACCCTGCGCTCATCTCTGTCCCTTCGGCGCCCTGAATAAATACTCGGATGGGTCCGTGGTGATCAATCATGACCTCTGTATGGGAGGAGCCAAATGCAAAGCGGTCTGCCCATGGCATATCCCTCAGAGACAGAGCGGCGTGGGACTCTATCTCAAACTTCAACCCCTGCCTGCCGGGGGCGGAGTGATGTATAAATGCGATCTCTGCCATGACCGGATCAAAAAAGGGCAAATGCCTGCCTGCGTGGAGGCCTGTGAAAAGAGGCTGGGAGCAAAAAAGCCCCTCTATTTCGGAAGAAGGGACGAAATCCTGAAGATGGCCCAGGAGAGAGCCAAGGAGGTCAATGGTTTCATCTACGGAGAAAAAGAGAATGGCGGAACCGCCACGATCTATGTGAGTAAAACCCCTTTTGAAAAGATCGATTCAAAATTGAAGGAGGCGAAATCGAATCTTACGATGGGAAAGGTTCTAAACCCGCTTCGTGAGGTGAATGAATGGGCCAAAGGTTTTCTCATCGCCCCCCTCATCAGTGCGCTGGGTGCAATCGGCCTTGCCATTTATCACAGGAGGGGAGAGAAGAAGGAGGAGGAGAAGTAATGAAGGAAAGGATCAGCGAGGATAAAAAGGTAATTCTTCGACACAGCTCTATTGAGTTGATCGAACACTGGGCTCTGGCCATCTCCGGCTTCATTCTGATCTTCTCAGGTTTTGGGGAACTCCCCATGTATAAAAGGTATATGGTGACCCAGATTCCGGGCCTGGGCTGGGCAGGAGACTTCTTCATCAATCTAAAAATTCATTATCTCGCAGGAATCGTCTTTGTCTCCATTATGGTCTTTCATGCGATTTACCATGGATGGCTGGGGCACCAGGGGCTTCTTCTCAAAAAGGGAGATTTTAAGGCCTCCCTGGTCACCCTCTTAAGCATGTTTGGAGTTGGTAAGGAGCCGAAATCGGATAAGTACCTTCCTGAACAACGACTCGCGTATGCCTATTTAGGCGGCGTCGGATTGATCCTGGTTCTCACAGGAATTGTAAAAGTGATTAAAAACCTGCCTGGAGTCTTTCTGCCTCCGGGATTGATCACGGCGATGACCCTCACCCATACCTTTGCGACCATCTTCTTTCTCCTTGGCGTGATGGCTCATCTGGCCGCTTTGATCTTTAAGGTCAACCGGCCTCTAACTAAATCAATCTTCACAGGAGAGGTGGATATAGAATATGTGAAAGAGCGACATACGGTTTGGTATGATGAACTAATAAAAAGAAAGGTTGAGGCTGAGGTTAAGGCTGAGGATAAGGATAAGGCTGAGGTTATGGAGCAAGAGCCTAAAGCCGTTGGGGAACCGAAGGAGGAGATCATGACCACTTTGAAAGTAAAAGGGATGAGCTGTCAGCATTGTGTGATGTCTGTGACAAAAGCATTGAGTCAATTGGACGGAGTTCAGAATGTTCAGGTGAACCTTGAAAAAGGAGAGGTCCGGTTTGAAAATACGAAGACAGTTGCCACGGACCAGATTGTAAAAGCGATAACGGATACAGGGTATGAAGCCGCTCCGTCTTAGGACGGAAGCCATAAATCCGAAGCACGAAATACGAATTTCGAAATAAATTCAAATGACCGAAATTTGAAACTTTCAAAACGGATGTTTGAAAATTTGGATGATTCGAATTTAGATATTGTTTCGGATTGGTCCTAAAAGGACGCTTCGCCCGATATTCGGATTTCGAATTTATTATCTTGAGAGGGAGGAAAAGATGCCTATCTACGAATATCAATGTCGAAAATGCGGTGAAATTTTTGAGAAGATTCAAAAACCTAATGAAGGAGTGGAGTCAGTGGCCTGTCCGTTTTGCGGAGAATGGGAGCCCGAGAAGATTCTCTCCGGTTTCTCCTCTTTAAGACGTTCGGAATCAACCTCTTCCTGCGGCTCTCCGGGTGGTTCGAAGAGATTTTCCTGAGCCTAAAGTCCAGCCGGTAGTTCACCGGATTTAAAATGCTTAGGTATAAAAAGGGGCGATTCATTGGATCGCCCCTTTCTGATTTTCTGGTGGAGCAGAGCGGGATCGAACCGCCGGCCTCCAGAGTGCGATTCTGGCGCTCTCCCAGCTGAGCTACTGCCCCGGAAGATGTAACTTGTTACATTTTAGAATGAACTGATAACAAACAAAAGCCTACAGATTTTTTAAATACCTTCTTAATTTTGGACCGATTTCCGGGTGTTTCAAACCAAAAGAAAGATTGGCCTGCAGATAACCCCATTTGTCTCCTGCATCGTAGCGATCGCCGATAAATTCATATCCGTAGATGGGGACCTCCCTGCTGAGCTCTTTCAGGCCTTCCGTGAGCTGGATCTCTCCTTTCCTGTCGGGTTTGACCTTTTCCAGTATATCAAAGATGCGGGGAGGAAGGATATATCTTCCGATGATGGCAAGGTTAGAAGGCGCCTTTCCCCTCTCCGGCTTTTCCACCATTTCATCGACGGAGTAGACCCGGTCCATCACCTTTTTCCCCTTGATGATCCCGTAGAGGTGTGTCTCCGCTCTTGGGACCTTCTGAATGGCCACGAGCGCGCCATCCATATTCTGATAGACATCCATCATCTGACGGATGCAGGGGACTTTGGCATCGATCAGGTCATCGCCTAACAGGACGGCAAAGTGTTCATTTCTTACGACCTTTTTTGCGCAGAGGATGGCATGTCCCAGGCCCAGAGGCTCTTTTTGCCTCACCGAGACGATCGTCACCATTTCGGAGATTTCCCGGACTATTTTCAGGAGGTCTCTCCTTCCTTTTTTGATGAGATGGTTCTCCAATTCGGTCGATGTATCGAAGTGGTCTTCGATGGAGCCTTTTTCCCTGCCGGTAATCAGGATCACCTCTTCGATGCCTGCCGAGGCTACTTCTTCCATAATATATTGGATGGAAGGCTTATCGACAATGGGCAACAGTTCCTTTGGCACGACCTTTGTCGCCGGAAGAAATCGGGTCCCCAAACCGGCGGCAGGAATGACCGCTTTTTTTACTTTCATAGAAGCCTCAGGAGTCTCCGGATTGTGTTCTTCAATTCTGTCAGATCGGCGCACTTGACCACATAGGCATCGGAGGCCCAGGTCGTCAGATCCTGCTTGTACTCTCCATAGGCGGAACACATGACGATGAAAACTTGCCTCTCCATTTCCCTGATCCGCTTGAGCGTCTCAATCCCATTTAGCCCCGGCATCTTGATGTCGAGGGTGATGAGATCCGGCTTGAAGAGAGGAACCTGTTTAAGGGCCTCCAGTCCATCCTTGGCCACCTCTACGACAAACCCATCTTCCTCCAGCTCCTCTTTATAGAGGAGGCGGATGCTTTCTTCATCATCGACGACCAAAATCTTCATCATCTCTGTTTCTCCTCTTGCGCCGGAAGGGTGAGGAGGAAGGCTACACCCTTTCCGGGATGGTTGTTCACTTCGATCTGACCTTGATGGAAGGTCGCAATCTTATGGATGATGGGCAGGCCCAGACCTAACCGGTTATCCTTCGTCGTGTAGAAAGGGTTGAAGATATGGTGAAGCGATTCGGGGTCAATGCCTGCTCCTGTATCCTCGACCTCCACCCTGACGAAGGAAGAGCCATTCTTCCAAAGGGGATGGATGCGAATGGAGAGCCTTCCCTTGCCGTTCATTGATTCATAGGCGTTGCTGATCAAGTTGAAAAAGGCCTGCTTCAACTGATAATAGTCGCCCTTCACTCCGGGGACCTTTTCCGAGAACTCTTTGTCAAGCTGGATCCCTCCGTTTCTTAAACTTTCTGAAATCATGGAGAGACTCTCCTCCATCACCTCGCGCAGGTCCAACTCCTTAAGTGTCATGGCTTCTTCATGGGTATAGGTGAGGATATGGTTCAGAATCTTTTCGAGCCTTTCCACTTCCTTGACGATCGTCTGAGCATACCGTTTCTCCGAGGCATCGGCCGTAAGGGTGCGATCGAGGCGACGTGCAAATCCTCCGATGGAAACGAGGGGGTTTCTGATTTCATGGGCAATCGAGGTGGAGAGTTCCCCTAATGCCGCCATTTTCTCCTGATAGACCAGGAAGGTCTGAGCCTCTTTTAGTTCCTGATGGACCTCTTCTAAATTCCGATAGAGCAGGGTGTTCTCAATGGCCAATCCCGCCTGGCTGGAAAACATGGTGAGATAACGAATATCCTCGTCGGTGATGGGATCCTGATTGAAGAGGTTATCCACCAGGATCACACCGATCACCTTTCCCTTTCCCCAGAGGGGAATCGTTGCAAAGGAATAGATCCTGGGATCGCGGCTGAGATGCTCACTCACATAACATCCCACTTCCGAACTGAGGGCACACCCCCTTTCGCACCGGGTTTGAACCCACTCCTCTCCATCCAGGGGAAACCGGATATTGAAGGGCCTTCCCTCAAGAACGGTCCGCGAAAGAATGCACTGCTCATGCTCCAGTGGAACCTTAATCTCCTTCACGATGGAGTTGAGGATGGAATGGTTTTCCGTGGATGACTCGATCTGAGCGATCAGCTCCGAGGGATTTCCTTTCCGTTGAGAAAGGGTCGCCCAGATTTTTCCCGCTTCCTCCGCACTATTCGGGCCCACCGCCATCATCCCCCTCACGACATGATCCTTCTCATCGACGAGAAAGAGCATGGCCCGGTTGAATCCAAGTCCATCGCCGATCGTGATGGCGGTCAGGGTCATATGGACGATCCGCTCAAAATGGACGGTGGCGAGCAATGCCTTGTTCAACTCCCACAGGGTGGAAAGCTGACTCACCCTTCTCTCATGATCCTGTGCCACACGGTGGAGCTGATCATTTCGAATGGCCGCTCCGATCTCCTTTGCGAGTAAAAGAAGGAGATCGACTTCTCCGGAAGAGAATGTCCGGCCCTTTGAGAAACCGACATAAAAGATCCCCTGAAAAGAGGTTTCGTCAGAGAGAGGGATGCAGGCAAAAGCCTTGCAGAGAAGATCCCGCTCCTCCGGGAGAACCCCCTCTTCTCGAAAGAGGTTTTCCTCATCGACCCACAGGGGTTTTCTCGTCTCTGCCACACGGGAGAGAAACCCCTCCTTCGGAATCGCTTCCGGTCGCAGAAGGAGTGAGCGATCCGATTGGAAACCATCGGTGATCGACTGGAGGATCCTTTCGAGCTTGGTTTCGATGGGCAGTGAGGAGGCGGAGAGTTCGATCGTCGCTTTCAGAAGATAATAGCCATCAGAATGAGCGGACATCACCTGTTATCTGGCCTCCCTCAAATACTCTGCGGCCTCTTCCGGAGGGGTTGGGTTGATATAGAACCCCGTTCCCCACTCGAATCCGGCCACCTTGGTCAACTTGGGCATGATTTCAATGTGCCAGTGGTAATAGTCACGGTCCTGTTCCGGGTAGGAGGAGGTGTGGATGATGTAGTTATAAGGAGGATCGTCAAGAACCTGTTTTAATTTCCGAAGGGTGCCGGAGAGAATTTCGGCGGCCTGGCCATAGAAGGAACTTTCCATCTGTTCATAACTTGGCTGGTGAATCTTCGGAAGAATCCAGGTCTCAAAGGGGAACCGCGAAGCAAAGGGAGCGATGGAGACGAACCCGCTGTTCTCTGCGATCACCCGCTTTCTCTGTCGGAGTTCTTGCCTGACGATATCGCAGAACACACACCGGTCTTTATAGAGAAAGTAATTTTTTGCCCCTTCGATCTCCTCGCGAACCCTCGTGGGAACAATGGGGAGGGCAATGATCTGGGAATGCGAATGTTCAAGAGAAGCTCCGGCGGCTGAACCATAATTTTTAAAGACGAGGACATGGCGAAGCCGCTCATCCCGCCTCAAATCGACAATTCTATCCCGGTAAGCCCAGAGAACTTTCTCCACCCCTTTCAAGGGGAGGGTGGACAGGGTTTCGGAATGCTGAGGCGTCTCGACCACCACTTCATGGGCTCCGATCCCATTCATCTTATCATAGATTCCTTCGCCCTCCCGGTCCAGCTCTCCTTCAATGCGAAGAGCGGGAAACTTATTTGGGACGACGCGCAACGACCAGCCCGGCGAGTTCGGAGGAGCTCCGTTGTCCCGGAAGGCCAGCACCTCTGGAGGGGTCCGGTCTTCATTCCCTTCACAGAGAGGACAGAACCCGCCGGTGGAAATTCGTTCTTCCGGCGCAAAATCGGAGGGCCTTCTGCTTCGTTCCGTCGCAATGATCACCCATCTTCCGTGGATGGGATCTTTTCTCAATTCAGGCATGATAGGTCTTTAGTGTCGTGCGTCAAAAAACCCTTTACTTTAGTTGTCATTCCGGGCTTGACCCGGAATCCAGTATTTCTGAGCTGGATTCCCGCTTTCGCGGGAATGACGGCTTCGGAACTATTGCAAAGAGGTGTTAAACGAACCAAATTGTGTTGAGTGAATGGTGTGGCTTAAGAGGGGAATTTTTTCTTCGGCTTTGTTCCCCTGAGCCTTTCTTTCCGCTCCTGATCCTCTAATTCGGTTTTACATTCGATGCAGAGCGTGGTCACGGGCCTTGCCATCAGCCTTTTCTCAGAGATGGATTTCCCGCACGATTCACAGATCCCAAAGGTCCCGTTATCAATCCGGTCCAGGGCCTCTTTCACCTTCAGGATCAATTTTCTCTCCCGGTCCTTAATCCTCAGGAGGAAGTTTCGGTCCGACTCCAGAGAGGCCCGGTCCGTCGGGTCAGGAAAATCTCCCTCACGATCATGACGCATGCCGCTACAGGTCTTTCCGGCTTCAACCAGCAAATTGTGAAGCTGGCCCTCAAGGAACCCTTTAAAATAGAGAAGTTTTTCCTGATCCATCCCGTTACGCTCCTGTTATCCGATGACATCTCGTCCATCGGGAGAAAGCCTAAACCTTAATCATCTAATTTTAGAATATTTTTTCAAAGAAAAGCAAATCCTAAATTGGATTCGTCAGGAGACAAAATGGCAGGCGACGAGATGTCCCTCTCCATGGTCCAGAAGGAGAGGTTCCTCCATCTGGCACTTCTCTTTTGAATGGGGGCATCTCGGCTGGAAAAGACATCCCTTTTTCAGATCATGGGGACGGAACTCCTCCCTGAGAGGAGCCCCCTGACTTCTTTTCAAAGGGTCCAGTTTGGGGATGGCCTGAAGCAGGATTTGAGTGTAGGGATGGAGAGGCCTGCGGAAGAGATCTTCTCCATTGGCCATTTCCACCATCTTTCCCAGATACATGACGGCAATTCGATCGCTGATATGTTTAACAATCCGAAGGTCATGGGAGATGAAGAGATAGGTAAGGCCCAGTTGATCCCTCAGGTCCATCAGGAGGTTGAGGATCTGAGCCTGAATGGAAACATCCAGCGCAGAGACAGGTTCATCGGCAACGATCAGCTGTGGATGAAGAGAGATGGCCCTTGCAATGCCAATCCTCTGGCGTTGGCCACCGCTGAACTCGTGAGGATAACGGATCGCATCCCCTGGATGGAGTCCAACCTTCTCAAGGATCTCTGAGACCCTTTCAGCCTTCTCCTTGCCCTGGGCGATGCGATGAACCTCCAGGCCCTCGCCTACGATCTCTCCCACTCTCATCCTCGGATTGAGCGATTCATAGGGGTCCTGAAAGATAAACTGCATATGGGGTCTTAATCTTCTGAGGTCTTCCCTGTTGAGGTCGAGGATATTTCCTTCTTTAAATAAGACCTGGCCGGAGGTCGGCTCAATCAATCTCAGGATGGCTTTGCCCGCTGTTGTCTTGCCGCAGCCGCTCTCTCCCACCAACCCGAGCGTCTCTCCTTTTCGGATGGAGAAGGTGATGCCATCCACTGCGCGGATCGGCTCCCTGTCCGAAGAGAAGAACCGCTGCCGGTAGAAATACTTTGTTAGATCACGAACCTGAATCAGGATTTGATTCTGTGACATATCATCATTCCAAACCCAAATTTCAAAGTTCAAATGTCAAAGGAATGCCAAATCCCAAATTCCAAATTGAGGGTCTTTCGATCTTTAGCATTTTTCGTTTGAAATTCCTTTGAACTTTGAGCTTTGGCATTTGACATTGGGTTTTTAATAACATTCCTTCCACCGGAGGCAACGGCTGAAGTGGTTGCCGTTGACCTGAAAGAGGGGAGGTTCCTCCCTCTTGCAGTCGTCGATCATCAGATGACATCTCGGATGAAATTTACAGCCGGTGGGCAGGTCCATCGGGTTTGGGACCTGACCGGGGATGGCATTAAGCCTCTTCTTCTTTTCCTCGAGCTGGGGGATCGACTCCAGAAGCCCCCTCGTATAAGGATGCCGCATCTCCCCAAAGATGGCCTCAATGGGTCCGGACTCCACAATCCTTCCCGCATACATGACAGCCACCCGGTCCGCTATCTCTGAAACCACTCCCAGATCATGGGTGATCAACATCACCGCCATTCCCATCTCTCCCTGGATCTCCTTCAGCAGGCGAAGGACCTGTGCCTGGATCGTTACATCGAGCGCTGTTGTGGGTTCATCCGCTATGAGGAGTTTGGGCTGGCAGGAGAGAGCCATCGCAATCATCGCTCTCTGTCTCATCCCTCCGCTCAGCTGATGAGGATAGGAATCGATCCTTACCTCGGGAGAGGGAATCTTCACCCGGTCCAGCATCTCGATGGCCCTCCTTCTCGCCTCTTTTTTATCAAGATTCTGGTGAAGCTGGAGGGCCTCCATAATCTGATTCCCGATCGTAAATACAGGATTGAGCGAGGTCATGGGTTCCTGGAAGATCATGGAGATATCGTTCCCCCTCACCCTCTCCATCTCCCTCTCCTCCAGCCCAAGAAGATCTCTTCCTTCAAAAAGAAGCTCTCCGCTCATAATCTTTCCAGGAGGAATGGGGATCAGCCTCAGAAGGGAGAGGCCTGTCACACTCTTCCCGCATCCGGATTCACCCACGAGGCTGAGGATCTCGCCCGGGTGAATCTCAAAATTCACATCTTCGACCGCCCTCACCACTCCATCCTCCGTGAAGAACTGAGTGGTTAGAGAGCGAACTTCTAAAAGAGGGGTTTTCATAATAACCATTTTGCAATGATCAATTGTCAATTGGCAATGATCAATAAATATTCATAGTGGATCATTGACCGTTTATCTGTTCACCTCGTTAGGGATAATTTCCTTCCGCAGTTTCTAACGGGGTTCACTGCTAATTGTTAATTGTTCATTGCTTATTGCTAATTGATCTTTAATTATCTTCTCCCTCTCAGCCTTGGATCAAGGGCATCCCTTAAGCCTTCCCCCAACAAATTAAAAGAGAGAACCGTCATCAGAATGGCCAGCCCCGGGAAGACGGTCAGCCACCAGGCATCGAAGATATAGGTCCGGCCTTCTGTGAGGATGTTTCCCCAGCTCGGAGCGGGCGGTTGAACCCCGAATCCCAGGAAGCTGAGCCCTGCTTCCACCAGTACGGCCGTAGCCACATCGAGCGTCGCTGTCACAAAGACCGGTGCCAGGCTATTAGGCAAGATGTGTCTGAAGATGATCCTTCTATCCTTCATGCCGAGTGCACGTGCCGCCTGAACAAAATCCCTCTCTCTCAGGGAGAGGAACTCTGCGCGGACAAACCGGGAGGTTCCCATCCAGGAGGTGATGCCAATCACCACCATCACATTCAACATGCTGGGGCCGAGAA
>VGRU01000010.1 GCA_016875255.1 Deltaproteobacteria bacterium | reverse complement strand
AACAACAAGATAAAACGGCTATCCCGCATGGCCTACGGCTTTAAAGACGTTAAATACTTCTTACTCAAGATCCATCAGCATTGCGGGCTACTCAACCCAAGGCTTTCAACTTAAATACGAAAGATGGTAAAATTTTGTAACAAATCCTATCTGAAATTAGTATATTTTAGCAAAAACTCTGCAACCATATGTTTTAATTTAACAATATTGCCTACAAATAATCCTTGACAAATGGGCCCCTTTTGAATATATTAGAATTAAAAGGATGGATCACCTGATTTAGGTGTTGACATATAAAGAAGACGTCTCAGTCGGATAGTTTTTTACAGCTTTAAAGATAATTAAGCGGGTGGTTCACCCTTTCCACGTGATTGAGAATTGGAAGGGGTTTTTTATTATGATAAGAAAGGAGTTGGATTGAAGTGAAACAGGGTAGGCCCAATGGGAAAAAGAGAGAGGAATTAACCCTGGAGACATCGCCTCCATCAGTAATTGATGAGACAGCGGCTTCAGTGTCTTCCATAGATCCAGGTATGCTAAATGCGGGCGAATTGGATGAGGCGACTCTTGAAGAGTTTGAACTTCAGGCGGGCGAAGAGGTCGTCGTTGAGGAACAGGAGGAGGTGCAATCCACCCCGGGGCTTCAGGATGAACCCTACTTTTTCCCTAATGACATCACTCTTGAATATTTGAAAAGCCTTGAAAAGATCTCCCTTCTAACCCCCGAGCAAGAGGTGGACCTGGCCAAGCGGATTAAGGAAGGGGAGGGACAAGTAAGAGACCTTGAGATCAAGGCCAACCGTCTGAAGGCACAGCTTTATTCTGCTTCTGACCAAAAGAATGGGAAGAAGCGGATGAACGGACATTCCCGGCAGGGCCAGAAGGCCAAAGGAAAGAACGGGAAAAAACTGAAAGCGACTCTTTCCGAAAAAAGGGAGAAGAGCCGCAAGTATAAGGAGATGTTAAACCGGCATCAGCGAGCCATTCTCGATACCCAGCAGGCGAAGAATGCGCTGATCCAGGCCAACCTCCGTCTCGTGGTCAGCATTGCAAAACGCTATGCCAACCGGGGCCTCTCTTTTCTTGACCTCATTCAGGAAGGAAACCTTGGCCTCATGCAGGCCATGGCCAAATTCGATTATACCAAGGGGTATAAATTCAGCACCTACGCCTCCTGGTGGATCAGGGCAGCTATTCTGAGAGCCTTTGCGGAAAAATCGAGAACGATCCGTATCCCGAACTACCTCTTTGAGATCAAAGGAAAGATGATGAAATCCTTTAAAGATCAGGTGAAGAGGCTGGGCCGGGAACCCACTTCACAGGAGCTCTCAAAAGACAGCGGCATTCCGCTCAATGATGTGGAGAAGATCCTCAATCTCATCGAGGAACCGATCTCTCTCGATATGCCCATCGGTGAAGAGGACAGCACGCTCGAAGACCTCATCCCCGATGAAAAAAGCCTCTCTCCTTCCGATTCCCTCCTGGAGAAGGATCTGGTCCACCAGATCGGCAAGCTCTTATCCGGACTTTCACCGAGAGAGGAGAAGATTCTCAGGCTTCGTTTCGGAATCGGAGAAGACGGCGAATGCACTCTCGAGGAGATCGGAAGACAATTTGGCCTCAGCCGTGAGAGGATCAGGCAGATTGAAGCCAAAGCCCTTGAGCGATTACGCGATCCCGGTCGCTATAGGGAGATTAAAGAATATTTCGACTGATCATGGACGAAAGGCATCCCGGATATTCGGGATGCCTTTTTTTTTGAGGATTTAATCTTCTAACTTAATCGCCTCTACCGGACAGTTTTCAGCAGCCTCCCGGCAGGATTCCAGCAGGTCTTTGGGAACGTCACTCATTTTTACAACGGCTCTGTCACCAGCCATTTCAAACACTTCTGGGCAGGTTTCAACACAGAGCTCACACCCGATACAGGTTTCTTCATCCACCGTTACCTTCATTCCTCAGTCTCCTTTCCGTATGGAATTTAATTTTTTATGCCCTCCCTTGAACCATAAAAATTACACTTGGTTTTTGGGAAAGGGTAACGGTTAGGAAGCCGGTTTGGGCAAAGTCACATAGGGTTTAGGGCCGATGACCTAACCCAGCTTCTAAACAGGCGTCTTTACCCTAACCCTTACCTAAGATTCTGCCTTCTGAATTTATAGTAGAGGTATAAGAGCATGCCTCCCATGGCAATCAGCATAAGAATCGAAATCATCGTCTCCAATGAATCCAGATGACCGGCCACTTTTTCATAAGTTGCGCCCGCCCACCAGCCTACAAAACCGAGGAAAAGACACCGGAAGATCGAACCTAAAAAGGTATAGAGGGTAAAGGGCCTGATGGGTATGCGTAAAAGACCGGCAAAGATGGAAACCAGGGAAAGGGGAAAGACGGGAATGGCGCGCGCAAGAAAGAGGCTCCATGCCTCTTTCTTTCCCTGAAATCGCTTTTCCAACCTTTCGATCTGATTCCAATCCACATCTAAAAACCGTTGAAAACGAATAACCAGCGCCTTTCCCCCATAATAACTGATGGTATATCCGATATAGGAACCAAGGGTCGAAGCCATTGTGCCGGGAAGGACAATGATCCATAGAATTTGTAGAAAGGCGTGAAAAATGGAAAGCTCAGGTGAGATGAGGATGGCTCCTGCGCCCATGATGATCACCGGGGAAGGGATTGGGACGATCACCTGCTCGATCATCACACCGATGAAGACCGATATCTGGCCATGGGCCCTCATCATCTCTAAAATCCATTGCGTAATCTCCGAGATCAGAAAAGCCTCCTCATTTTTTTACTTCATAACCTCAGACGAACATTCCGTCAAGGTTGAAACCTCATTCTCTCCCCCTGAAACCTGCGATCTCACCTGTGGTTAATATCTCCAGGGCCCGATCGAACCTCCCAACCATCTCTCTCCTCCACTGCTCATCCATGGAGATCGCCCTGTTTGCCACGCTTTCGCAATATCCGCACCGGCCGCAATCCATGCGAAGGCAGTCCACCTTTTTAAAATGTTCGAGAAAACCATCCAGCTTCCTGTTATCGATATGAACCCTCCCTGGAAAAGGCTCCCGGAGGACAGCCATCACCTCCCCCATCTTTTCGGGTTCGATGAGGTCGGTTCGTTCGATCATTTCCAGGTTGGGTGTCAGGAAAACCCCCTGCTGAGGCAAGGTCAGAAGTTCAACTAAATTTCCATCGTAATTTCTCTTCTCGTAGGCATGAACGATCTGAAGCAAACTCTCCGTCCCCCGGAACCTCTCTACAAGCTTTAAGCAGTCGATCCCGACCTCTTCGTAAAGGGAGACATCTTCCGGCCGGATCCAGGTGGACTTGATGAGCTCAACCGGCTTTAGAATCTTCAGCCTTTGGCAGGCTAATTTGCAATAGTCCGGAGCAAAACCGCCGCAGGCATGGTCCGCCTGCGAACCATGAGAGACCATATTCCTGTGATGAAGGTCGAGAAAACACTGAAAGAGACAGCAGTGATTGGCAATCAGTTCCAGCTCGCAATCGACTGCATCCCTGATGAGATGGAGGCTCCGGAAGTCCCTGCTGATTGATTCAGGCAGTATGATCTTATCCGTTCCCATCTCCTCCCAGAAGTTCGCCAGATGGACATTCTGAACCCGTGCAAACGAAGAGGCCGCCACCTTCAGATGTGGAAATTCTCTTTTCACGATCTCGACGAGGAAAGGGAGGGTCACGGTCACCATATCGGCTCCGGTCGAAGCGATCCACTCGATATGCTTTGCAATCTCCCGATATGCTTTTTTCGTAAACTCCAGATTGTCAAAGCAGGTCCCGTTAATCAGGTAGTTAAATCCCAATCCCCTCTTTCTCGTTTCGCCAATAAAAATGGTCACCTCTTCCTTCCCCACCTTGGGGATGAAGAGAGCCATCCTCCCCCCTCCGAGAGGATCTCCCCAGATCTGCCCATAGAGGCTTTCAACCGGAGTTCCCTTCAGTCTATCCAGCAAATTCAAATCCCAGTTCGTTGCAATCGAATAACGCATAGCTGACATCTCCTTTAAAATTCATCCTTCTTCTCCACATCGCACCAGTGAACGAGAGAGGCCAGAGGCGATATCCCATCATGGTGCCACATCATCGAAGGAACGGACATCTTTCCGGGTGAAGTGATTCTCGCCACTCCAAGCTCCCCAAGTGTTCCGATAAACTCTTTTTCCCGTTTATCTCCTATGGCTACGGCCGCATTTTGCAGGAAGGGACCAATTGGTTTCAGGGATGAAAGAATCCTGAAAATATCCTCCACGCCATAAATTCGTAAGAACCGGTTCAAAGGAGATGGAGAGAACGCTCCTGGATCTTTCTCATAAACAACAGTCCAATCCGTCCCGGATGGAGAGGTCAGGACGAGAACCTCTTCTCCATTCAACTCCCTGAATTCGTATGCGGCTCTGAGCTGATGGATCGTGGATGCCTCGTGAGGAGTGATTCTTCCCCTCGGCATCCTCTGATTCAGCCTTTCCATCGCCACGGCAACTGCCTGACAGAACTCTTTCGGAGAAACCTCCCCGCCCTTTTCCAGATAGTAGACATGGGGGGCAAGGCAGGCTTGCTGATCGAACATGGAGCAATCAAGCGCAACCTCTTCAGCCAGCCTCTCCAGATCTTGACGCCTCATCCTTTGCCGTCCGATCACTCCGAAACCCAATCGGTGGCCATGAACCAGCGTCTTAACCCTGCGGGGAATCTTCTCAAGGAGAGACCTGCATGTCTCCACCCCTCCGAAGAGGACAACCGCATCCGCTTGCCCGAAGAGAAAAGGTTCGATCTCCTCCTCTCCTCCCTGCCAGTAAAGGACAGCCACACATTCCGCCATCTCCGGGTCGATCTCTTCCATCGTCTTTAAATAGAGAGGAGCAAAGGTGGGCTCGCCCCTTGCCACCTTTCCGAGACAGGCTGACTTCACCAGGGCAGACCTCATGAAGAGAAGGTGCGGAAGGGCCGGGATGTTTTCCGAAAAGATGGAGACAATCAGTTCAGGGCCAAAGGCCCGGCTGTATCCGCCTAATTGAGGGGAGTACTGAAAATCATTTAAGTAGAGAGGATTTCCGATCTCCAGAGAAAGGGCGCGCCACATATCCTCTCTGAGAGAGCTCTCCATCTCCGCATCGATGCTTGCCTCCACAACCTCGGGAGAGAAACCAGTGATCAGGGGAATGGTCTTCAGGGCAAGTTTCCTGAGGGGATAATTCTTGTCCAGCCATCTCCGCGAAGCCTCGTCCAGAACCTGGACAATCGTCTCAATCGGAAGATCAGCAAGATAGGTCCCTCTCTTCTCTCTCAGATGATGGATCAGGGATTGAATGAGGGTTCGATCGATCGAAGGAATCTTTAAGAGGATACGGGTTGCCCCATCTTCATAGACCAAGGTTCTGGCTATTTTCACCCGGTCTCTCAACCCCGGGGGAACATAAAATGCCTCTAATTCAAAATTCTCCATCATCTTCCTTTTTCGATACGGGTCATCTCATCGATCGTCAGGGAACAACCCTTTGCCTCTGACTCTTTCGATCTTCCGAAGACCTCGAATCCTTCCGGAGTCATCCTCCCGAGATCATCGGTCTGAATGGCCAGGATGTGGCCTCTGTTGGCAAGGTCGTAGTGTTTGAGCAGGCCTGTCTCAACGCCTGGAAGAGGTTTCAGGCTCTCCGGATCGACGACAACCGTCTTTGTCCAGGGAGGATTGATCTTGGCCACTTCGGCATGGAGCCCCTTATGGAAATTCCGCAATGTGCTGTCATAAAACTGCGAACTGATCTCCGTCATTCCCAGAAGATTGACCGAATAATTTTTTTGGATTCCAAGAGCCTCTTCGCATTCCCTCACAAACTCCTCCCGCTTCACCTCCCTGCTTCTTCCTTTAAATCCGCCGGCATCGAGTGTGCGGGAACCGGGGGGAAGCTTAAACCTTAATTCTTTTTCACGGCAATAGTCGAAGAAATTGACGAATCCGAAGGAACCCCCGCAGAGCGTCACAGGCATATCTTCTTCTTCCGAAGAGCGGAGCTCCTTCAGGAGTGTTTCCACTTTAAAACCCTCCCGGCCAACAAGAAAGCAGCTCTGAGGAAGACCGAAGCGCTCCTTCAGCCGGTTCATCCCGTAGGCCATGATCATATGGGGAGCTATCTCGGGCGAAGGAGCAATGATCAGGATCTTTGTCTTCATCCCATCAGGGAAGAGAAAAGAAGAGGCCGCCTCCTCGATCGTCGCATCCATGAGCCTCAGACCTCCCTCATCGTAACCGACCTTTCCTCTCTCCTCAGGCTTTGTTGTTCCGCTCGTCATAAAGGTCCTTACGGTCTGCGAAGGAAACATGGAGAGTTCCATCACCTTGAAGACATCCGTGGGAAGAGCCGGGATCTCCTCCCAGGAGGAGATCTTTTCCGATTTGATTCCCCTCTTCTCACAGTAGCGCCTGTAAAGTGGAATCGATTTAAACTGGAGTCTAAAAACTTCGAGTGCAAGGCTGTTGAACCCTTCATCGTCCTTACGGTCTGTTCCTTTCCGGATGAAGTCGATGATCTTTTGATCGAGTTCAAGGACCTCTTGGGGTAATTCGCTCATCGTTTATCCTCGATATGGAAGGTAATCATCTTCTTCTCCACCAACCGTTTCAATACTTTTTTTAACTCTTCAAAATTGAGTTTTTTCTTCTTTGCAATCTCCTCGATCGAAAGCTTTCCACTAAGGCTTCCCGACAGCCCGGCCCACTTCTTTCCCAATAAAGTTTCAATCTCTTTTCCATCTGTCAGGGATTTGGGAAGAAGATCCCCATCGAGAGGAGGAAGCTCTTCAAAATCTGACGGAACCTGGAAATCTGTCGGACGATAGGCAAAGAGAATCGGATAGGTCCCGAATTTTTTATAATAGACATATCGATAAGCGCTCAGGCCTGCCGCCATTCCCTGCGCCACTGCCCTTGCAAAGGAGTTGTACCCTCCTGAGGTCACATCACCTGCCGCAAAGATGCCCGGGACCGATGTCTCCATGTCCTGATTGACCTTGATGAAAGGAGAGCCGAATTCTTCGGCCCCGATCTTCATCCTCCAGGCAGGCGAAAGTTCATAGGAGTTAAAGTCCAAAAGCACCTTCCCACATCTTATCTTGCGAAGCCCCTTCGTTGTCCTGACCGTTATCCCCTGAAGCTGGCCATCCCCCCAGTATCTTTCGACCCATCCCCTGACAACATCTTCACTCCCTTCGCCATCTCCCTCTATGACAAATAAAAGGGGAGAACGGTTATGGTTCAGGGCCTGGATCAAAGGGATGAGGTTTCGGACTTTCTCGCTTCCCACAACCACCAGTCTCGCCTTCCAATCTTGGCTGAGAACCCTTTTCAGATGGGAGACGATAAATTCATAACCCATGCTCGTCACTTCCAGGCCGCGGCCAAGATAGTCTCTTTCATTGACAAGAACCTTAATGCCGGCGGCAATGATCACAGCCAGTGACCGGAAGACCTTCCCGTCCGAAGTGAAGACCTCTTTGATTTCTCCTTTAGAATTGATCCTGTTGACTCTTCCCTGATGAACCCCAATATTCAGACCCTCCACATCCTTCAGGAGACGTCGGACAATATCCTTCCCCTCCATCTTCCACGAAGGGCCTGTGAAGAGACACCCTCGCCAGGAGGCCAGCCCGCCCGGATAGGAGTTTTCGATGAGGAGGGTACTGCATGGGATGGCTTTATACCTCTTCACCCACCGGGCCCGGATGGCCGCATTGAGCCCGGCCGGCCCTCCTCCCACCACAATCACATCGTAATCATATCCCATGCTTTTCACTCCGGAGATAGCCAATGAGTCCGCCTGCCTCAAGAATTCTCCTGAGATGGGGATCAAGAGGTGAAAATGGAAACCGTTTCGAATCCGGCCCCTCAATCCACACCTCTTTTAAAGAGATGCGGATCATCTCTCCATCCTTCACACACCCTTGTATCTCTTTGGCTTCAAAGACAGGAATGCCGAGGTTGACCAGGCTTCGCATAAAAATTCTTGCGAAGTACACAGCCACAACCCCTTTGACTCCAAAAGAGGCGAGGCCCCTTACTGAAGTCTCACGACTTGAACCGCAGCCGAAATTCTCTCCTGCCACGATGATCCATCCCTCCTCCGATGAATCCCCCTTTACCCCCGCGCCCAATCTCGTCCTCCCCTCCGCAATTCCTTCCTTCATCCTCTTCTCATCCGGAGTGAAGTGAGAGGGAGGATGGAGCAGGTCCGTATTCACATGATCTCCCAACTTCCAGACACGGCCGGAGATGATTTCAGGAAGCGCCATCACATCACCTCTCTCGGATCGATGATCCTGCCTGCAAGGGCAGAGGCAGCCGCTGTAAGGGGAGAAGAGAGAAAGACCTTTGAGGAGGGGTCTCCCATCCTGCCCTTAAAATTTCTGTTTGAGGTGCTCAGACACTTTTCCTCTCTTCCAAGAATTCCTTTATCAATGCCTCCGCAGGGACCGCAACTCGGATTGAGAACCACGCCTCCTGCCCCTATAATCGTTGAAATATAGCCCTTCTCTATGGCCTTCTGATAAATTCTCTGTGAGGCAGGAGTGACAAGAAGGTTCACTCCCCGGGCGACCTTTCTTCCCATGAGAAGTTTCGCTGTCAACTCAATGTCCCTCAACCTTCCTCCTGTGCAGGAGCCAATAAAGACCTGGTCGATGGCCTCGCCTCTCATCTCCTCTGCATCGATCACCTGCGCAGGGCTGTGAGGAAGGGCGACCTTTGGTTTAATTTTGGAAAGCTCCACCTCTATTTTTCTTGAGTATGGCCGTTCTCCATCGAACCGATTTACAGGATGGCTCAAACAACCATCCCTTTCGATCAAAAAATCTTCCGTCACCCGGTCGGGTTGAAAGAGCCCGTTCTTTGCTCCGCCTTCAACCGCCATATTGCAGATGGCAAATCGATCATCCATGGATAAGGCTTCATCCATGTCATAAAACTCCATCGCCTGATAGAGGAACCCTCCTTCCCCGTATCTTCCAAGGAGGTCCAGAATGACATCCTTTCCCATGAGATAGGGAGGAAGCTTCTCCCTGAGATCGATTCGGACTGCTTCGGGCGGCTTGAGCCAGGCTCTGCCTGTGATGAGGCTGTAGAGGATATCCGTTGAGCCCATACCAGTTGCCAGGCAGCCAAGAGCGCCTCCGGTCACCGTGTGAGAATCCGCTCCAAGCACCAGCATCCCCGGTTTTAACCAGGGCCCCTCTACCAAAAGTTGATGGCAGATCCCCTGATAGACAGAGAGGTGAGGCAGTTTTTTCTCCGCTGCAAAGGAGAGAACCTCTTTCACCATATTGGCCCGCTCAATCGAAGAAGGAGGAGCAAAGTGATCCACGGTCAGAAGGACCTTATCCCTATCCCAGATCTCTTCTCCGGATTCTTTTAACTCCGGAAGGAGAAGCGCAAAGGTGGGGTCGTGCAGGAGGACGAAGTCCACTTCCACAGAGAGGTATTTCCCCTCGCTTCTTCCATCGGCATGCCCCTCAATGATCTCACCCGTGATTCCCTTAGCCATCTTTCCCCATATTATTTAATTCTTGTAACTGTTTGGCCAAATCAAGCACAAAATCGTCTCACGGAGATGGGTAAGCCGTTTGGAAAGGCTTCGTGGCGCACCTTTCGGAGTATTGGCACAAGCTTTCATCCTGTCCGATGGGGCGGGCTCAGAAGAGATCGCCCATTTCCCATTCCATTCAAAGACCGCCATTCGAAGCCTTGGAAGACGGCTTGCCCATCTCCGTGACTCCCTTAACCACCCTTCCTTAAAACCTCTTCTACAATCTCCCAGAAGGCCTCCATCGGGAAATTGAGACTCTCTTTATAATACCTCTCCATCTCCTCTGCCATCTTCCTGATCTCTCTTTTCCCTCCGGCCATCTTTCTCTCTTTTACCCTTCGCAGGATCTCTCTCAACTCTTCCTCTTTCGCCCCAAATCCCCTCTGCTTCAAGAGGTGGACGATAGCCTGAGTCCCCGTATGTTTCCCTAAGACAAAAGAGGATTCTCTTCCCACCTCTTTCGGATTGATGGCCTTATAGGTCTGGCTATTTTTGAGAATTCCATCCACATGGATGCCTGATTCGTGGCGGAAAGCATTGAGGCCCACAATGGGAGCATGGGGAGGGATAAAGATTCCGGAATATTCCTCAACCAGGCGGGAGAGGCGATAGAGTCTCTTCATATCAATCCCGTGTTCCCGATGAAAGATCTTCTCCATAGCCAAAACGATCTCTTGAAGAGGTGGATTGCCTGCCCGCTCTCCGATCCCATTGATCGTCACCGAAGGATAGTCCGCCCCTACCTCGATGCTCGCCAGTGTATTGGCTGTGGCAAGACCCAGGTCATTGTGGCAGTGAACGCCCAAACCCATCTCTGCAGGAATTTGGTCTCTCACTCTTTTGACCAGATCCTTCATCCTGAAAGGCTCCATTACTCCCACGGTGTCGCAGAGGAAAGCTCTTCTGGCTCCCCATTCATAGGCATCGCAAAGGAGATCATTAATAAACGGAATGTCAGCCCTTGAAGCATCCTCTGTCACCAGATTGACCAGAAGCCCTTTTCGAGAGGCATAGTCAATCACCTCTTTGGCAAGGCTCTTGACCCCTTTTTCATCCGTTCCGAGTTTCAACCTGAGATGAAGGGAGCTCACAGGGCAAATGATGAAAACTTCATTCACATCGCATTGGATCGCCTGAACGACCTCCTCCTTCTTCAGCCTGATCGAGACTCCGATGGATGCCCTGAGGCCCTGATGGGCAATCTCCCTGATTGCCTCCCTCTCCTCCTCTGAAACAGATGGCATTCCCACATCCAATATGGGCACACCCAATCGATCCAGCGCTTTCGCAATCTCGATCTTCTCGTCTCGGGTGAAGAAAACACCGGGAGACTGCTCGCCTTCTCTCAGGGTTCCATCCACAATATAGATTCTATTCGCTGATGTCATAAAATATTCCTGCCTGATTACCACTTAACACCCTCTCCTCTGGAGGCTGTGTCGTAATCGCTCTTTTGTCACCCTTGGTTCAGGGTCTCCGATCCTGAATTCAATCCAGGATTGATTCTATTAGATGCCGAAACAATACTGAATTAAGTTCAGCACAAGGTTCGGCATGACAATTTTTTCAATTTCCCATCATTTAAAAGACCCGCATTCTAAAGCGTTGCCTGCCTGCCGGCGGGCAGGGAACCTGACCGCCTCTTCCCCTTTTCTTCCCAATACGACACAGCCTCCAGGGGGGAGGATGATATTACCCATGACCCCCTTTCGATCGCCAGCTCATATAGCGGCAATAGAGCCTGCCCCAGAAGGGATCGCTCGCTTTGGTCGGATTGGGGTGAAGAGAACAGAACTCCCTGCATTTTGCCTCTCTTAAGATCGTCTCAAATCCTCTTTCATCCAACTCTTTTCCATCTCCCTTATAGTCAGGAATAAAATAGCCTAATCCGCCTCCTCCGGGAGAACTTCCGCGATAGAAATCTAAAAACGTTTTTTTCGTTGAGACGATGCCAAACTCCTCGGGGTGGAGGTGCCAGGGAGCGCCTGGCTCAAGAGAGATGGGGGAAGACCAGATCCTTCCGATCCTCTTAAATCTTTGCTTAACCTCCTTTCGAAGGGCAGCTGTTTTTGATAAATCATTATACTTCTCGCCCGGAATCCCCATGGCGAAGAAGAGATCGACCCTGATTCCTGATTGTTCAGCCGCTGAGATCGCCTTCATCAATTCATCATTCGAATAAGAAAACGTCTTGTTCTTGTGCCTCACCCCTTCATCTCCGGATTCGGGCGAAAGGGCGAGGATAGAACCGTCGAGGATAAAGGTTTTGGCAAATTCCTCGAGGAAGGACTTAGTGGGAAGCGAGAACGATTCAAAATAGACCCTTGTTCGAAGATGATTCTTTGTCAACAGGGGAAACAGCTCTTTGTAATATTTCTCCCCTTCCTTTCCAGGGTCAAAGGCGATGTTAAACATCTCATATCCCATCTCCTTTGCCTCGGCCATGCTTTTCACCACAGCCTCTGGGGAGCGAAAGACCACCCTCTTCCTTCCATTCACGACCTGCTGGGCAAGGCTTCCTCCTCCGCACCAGGTGCAGTTTCCGGAACACCCTCTTCCGATGTTGAGGGGAAAGATGGGATACCCCAGATGAAAATGTTTTCGATTCTCCTTCTTCGACAGACCTTTGGCCCAGACAAAAGGCATCCCCATATGGTGGATATAGGTTTCTTTATCCTTGAGCAGTGAAAGGTTGGAATAAGAGAATCGATCCAGATCGCTTTCCGAAGCCACATAGGAGAGAGGGTTTATTCTGATCTCTTCCCCTTTTCTCCATGCGAGGTTGGGAACCCCTTCCAACCCTCTCTTCTCTTCAAACGCCTTCATCAACGCAAGGAGGGGAATTTCCGAATCCCCCCGGATGATCGCATCCATTTGAGGAAAAGAAGACAAGATCTCTTTGTGAAAGAGACTCGCTGTGTATCCACCCGAGACGACAAAGATCTCCTTCCTTTCACCCTTTATCTCGCTGGCGATCTTCATCACATCAAAAGACTGCGGATGGAAATGGAGGGGGATGGCAACAACCTTGACATCTCTTCCCTTTAGAAAATTTATTGGGGAGAAGGACCCGCTCTCGATCCATTCCAATCCAAGATGCAAGACCTTGGTTCGATACCCCGCCTGCGTTGCCAGGTCTGCAAGACCAAGCGTTCCCATCGGAACGAGATTGACCGTCATATACCGGCCAAACGGCTTGTAATAATTGGAGAATTTTGGAGTATGAATGAAGAGAAGATCTAAAGATTCGGCCATCGCTTTGGATTATGGTTACAAAATTAGATAATTATAACCTATCTTTTTTTAAACCACAGCTTCCAAAGCGATGAATAGGAAGGCAGAGCTAAGTTGTCTTCAATTCCTTTTCTAACTTCTTAATTTCTTCCTCCAGTTCTTCGATCCTTTGGAAAAGTTCTGGAGACATCGTGTGCCCTGTATGGCCGACAAATGTGTCAGTCCCGGAGCAGTGAGAAGGGTCCCTTCCTTTCAATTCATCAAGCTTCGCTTTTAACTCTTCTAATTTTTCCTGTTTATCCATGAATACCCCTCCTTTTTTAATTACGCTTTATTATTTTATAACATGACAACCTGTCTTTTGAAAACCCTCTAAATAAAAATCGGGAATCCGGTATTGTTTTTTTCTATCCGGTAAAATGTTTTCTTGTGGAAATGAGCGGCAATATAACTGCCATTAAAAAGATCGTGTTAAGAATTACATTGATATAAACATTGAAATAAGCAGAAAATCCGGTATCGATCATGAACCATACAAAGACTCCCGATAATAAACAATTCCATGACCATTTTTCTTTTCTTTGAAACGGATAATGGGCAATAAAGGTCACAAATATTCCCCAACCTGCTGCCGTTGCTCCCCATGCGCCATATATCCATCTTTGAAACCCTTTCACACCATCAGCCACATCAGCGGTTCCCCAGAAAACAGGATTGATGTTACTGTCGAACAAATAAAAAAGTGCTGTCCCGCTAAAAAAAGACATAAACATTCCAAAAATGGAAATGACAACTCCAACAATAAATAGCCATCTTTGCCAGAATAAAAATCTCTCCATCAGCGATTCCCTTCTTTTATAAAAAACATTCAAACCTAACGTCTCCAGCACAAACGGAGCTGCGAGGCAATTTAGACTTTAGCCGTTTGTGCTGTGTCAGGCAATGCAGTGGTTTCAGTCTTTTTTCAATGTTTCGATTTCTTTTCTAATTTCTTCAATGACCTCAACATTAAATATTTTCTTCTTTTTACCAGACTTCACAGAATAAAGCTTTTGACCCAAATCTCTAATAAATTCTCTGGTTATCTTGATTCCATTCCGTTTCTTCTGAGTCGCATTGTTAAAGTAATAGGATTTCCATTCCTCAAATGAGCTTGGAGCACATTTTCTAATCAATTCTGAGGTCTTCCCCACACTCTGAGCTTTATTCAACCCCCATCGATTCATTCCATAATTCAGTAGGGTTTCCCTTTTAAATTTAAGATTTTCCCCATCACTGCCCATTATCCAATCTTTTGGCATTCTATTACCCTCTTAATCTCAAAAATTTAGATTTGTATTTGTAATCGAATGAGTTATCCACATCCACTAACTCATTTTTAATCAAATGGGCATTTAAAAAGGTCTTATTCCATAAATAAAGGTAACAAAGCAGATTATTCTCCCTATCATATTTGATCGTATCAAACTTCATAAATACTTTCTGGCCACGGGTCTTTTCTTTTAAGAACTGGACAGCTTGGCCGTTCTTGTCCGGTTTTCCCTTCACGCCTAATAGCCTGACTTTTAAACCATCATTTAAAACCATAACTTCTGGCGATATAACTTCTTTCACCGAATAATACTCCTCTCTATGAGAAACAACATCGGCAGATATCTTTGAGCCAAATCTCATTTTTTTAGGATCAACCCTCTTATCAAATTTTATAGGATCTTTAAAGATATAGGGAAGTCTGTCAATCCTTTCCTGAAAGTCTCCCGTGCCTTCTTCTTGTTTTATTATTTCAACAACTGCTTCCCTAAAAATATCTTTCTGTCTTATCCCGAGTTTCTCCCTTATTGTCGGTAAATAATCTTCATTTATTTCATATCCAATTGAGTTTCTATCAAGATTCCTTGCTGCAAGGGATGTTGTTCCACTACCCAAGAAGGGATCGAGCACGGTATCCCCGACAAAACTGAACATTTTGATGACCCGCCTTGGTAATTCCTCGGGAAACATCGCCAAGTGCTTATCCTGTTTTTCTCCAGGGAAGTTCCAATGCCCTATAAAGTATTGATTCCATTCTTCCTGTGTTAACTTTGATTGTTCTTTTATTTTTTGACTGACTTTCGGCGATTCGCCATACTTTTTAAAAATCAAAATGAATTCGTAATCTAATTTAATAATTCCACTCCGGGGGTATGGATAGGAACCCATGACTGTTGCTCCACCTGTCGTATGGCAGGTGGTTACCTTCTGCCAGATGATGGCGCCCATGTAATCAAATCCGGCGCTTTCACAAAATTTAATAATCTCCGTTCTGATTGGAATAATCTTATATCTTCCATAATAAACGGACCGCGCAAACTGGTCACCTATATTGACACAAAGACGGCAACCTTTGTGCAAGACTCTATGACACTCACTCCAAACAAGATTAAGATTGTTAATATACTCTTCATAAGTGTCATTGAATCCGATCTGTTTTCCATTTCCATAATCTTTTAATTGCCAATAAGGCGGCGAAGTAATAACAAGATGAACCGATTCATCGGGAACTTCCTTCATCCACCTCGAATCCCCAATAATTACTTTATGTACCGTTTCCATTTTACTTCCCCTAATGGATTTAATTTCTGATCTTTTAGCCAGTGTTTTGTGTGCCTTTACGGGCAACTCCTTCTAAAATGAATGCTGAAGGTTTAAAATTGTCACCTTTCAATAATTGCATACCGCCCGTGTCATATCGGCAGCCGGCGGAATTTCATCCCATGTTCTGCCTTCGAGCTTTCGCCCAGTTTTCTTCCTGTTTGGACCACCCCACTGTTTAAAGAAGAATGGCACTTCCATCTTCTGGCATTGGTTACGGATATCTACGACCCAGGAGGCATGCATTGGTCTCGCCTGATGTCCGGATTCTCCCCCTACGATGACCCAATCTATCCCTCTGAGATTGAGATTGCGTACGGGCCCGAGAAGTGGTTCAAAGGAAATAAATTTAATTTTTGCTTCAACTCTGCGGAGATGATCGACCCTAAAAGTAAATTCTTGATTTTCAACGCTGACTCCCATCCAAATGTTGAAATTCCAAGGAAGTTTAGGAGCGAGATCAAGAAGTCGATCTGATCTTTTTGTCAGAATTTGGAAACGATGCCAGTGGGCCTGTCCCATGATATGAAAGACCTTCTGGATAAATTTAGTTGGGACATCCTCATGGAAAAGATCGCTCATCGAGTTCACAAAAATAGTTTGCGGTTTCTTCCACATCAGCGGCGATTTTAGGACTCTCTCGTGCAAAGCAATCTCAAATCCATTTATGTAGTTGGGTTGACCCATCGCCTGAAGCCGTTTGGCCATACGCTCGGCGTAGCAATGGCCGCATCCAGGGCTTATTTTGGTACAACCGGTGACTGGATTCCATGTGGCTTCAGTCCATTCAATGGAGGAGTTTATTGCCATTACAGCACCCCCCTGTCTCGGTAATTATCAAAAATGTCCTTCACAATCTTCGCACCAGTTCTATTTGGTGAAGCAAAGAGCAAATAATATATCACAGAACCTTTTGAATTCCTCATGGGCATAGGTTCGGGAACATATTTGAACCCTGCCACTTTTTTGAGCCGTTCACGGAATGTATCAATCACGGCTTTATTAGTCGTCTTTTCTTCCATTTCACCGAACAATCCTGGTGTTTTTCTGTAAGTTGCTTGATGCCACGAATGATCACCCCACACTGCATCCATTCGTGCAACTTGATTGGTTTTGACCTTGTCAGGAGAACGCCAAAATACATTCATATTTGCGTCCATGATCACAAAATTATAGAAGATTTCGATACTCTTCATTTCCCCAGCTTTCTGCAGCACCTCCCAGTTAACGTTAAGACCATACGGATCAAGCAAACACAATGCTCTGCGATAATCCTCGTATCGACATCTGGGAAAAACCTCTGCAAGGAGTACTTTGTTGCAATCTCCTTTGTGAAAAGAGACATCTCTGCGCTCCCCAACAATCTCACGAAGTTTGTCTACCTTGTCGCCGTCCAAGTCGATGAAATGATACTCTGAAAATGCAGGAGAAATGACCAATGCGTTCAAGGGACTGCCGGTAATGAATTCGCGTGTTTGCTTTTTTATGTGGACTCCGGCTCCAGCAAATGCGTCAATGTACAGGTAACTCTGGATACTTTTCTGCTTGTTTATGATCGTCGAATAAGCAGATACATATTTGCGGATAATGTCAAGCTTTACCTCTGACCAGTAACCGATTTCGTCATATTTTGACATGTTCATGCCCTAAACACACCCCGGATAATGTTCTTGGCATTCCAAGGACCGAAGGTCTCCGCAGGCTACCCCCTCCGCATTAACCATGCTTCCTGACAACTGAGATCCAAAGAATAAATTTTGAAGGTTTGGCCCTCTTCTTCGTCTATTTTCTTAGCCATTATTTTCTAATTATCATGGCCGAAAATACATCGTCACACACAAAATATCACAGTCAGAAAATATGTCAATTTTTTCTCACACCCTCACCCTTGCCCTCTCCCGTCGAGGGAGAGGGGGAACGAAACATCGATTAGCTCTTTCAGGCGCTTCGCATCATAACCAAAAGGAATCAGTAGCTCCTCGGTCGCCTTCATGAGCAACTCCAGATACTTTTTGACATCGTAGGTGTCGTCGGGTCCTACCAGTGGAAAAGGCCTTACTCGCTCTGCCTTATCCCTGGATTGGGCATCCTTGATCACATACCTGACCTTCTCTCCGGGATGGATCGGAATTCCCGTATCTTCCAATTGCTGGGCAGCAAGGGCGGTGAGGCTATCCACCTTATAGGCATTCGGCTCCTGAGAGATCCTCTTCGCAATGGTCAGATCCTCTTGCTTCATCCGACCATCTTTTAACATCAGGCTATATTCGAGAAGGAGATCTAAAATCTCAGGAATCTTCAATCTGTAATCACTGGCATCTTTTGTCGTTTTCAGAACCTCCAGCATCCGGACCTGGGCCTCCTGAATCAGAGGAGGCGTATCGCTTCGTCGGAATGCCAATCCCCTCGCTTTGATCTTACCATTTTTGAAAAGGCCGAAATAACGGTTGGCCACAGGGCTTTCTCGATTCCTCTTTGAAGGAAGAAAAGCCACCCATCGGTAAACTCCCTCCAGACTCATCGTAACCCCGGTGGCCTCGCTGATCCTCTGACAGAGTTTTAGAACCTCTTCCCCGTTCAATCCTTTCTTCCGGATCCAGAGAGAATCGGTAATCGCATGGAGAAGTTCGAACCCTTCCTCCTCACAGACCTCTTTTGCTTGAAGGAGCTTCTCCCTTCCAAAGGCCGTGACTGCTTCGTGGGCTTCAATCCTTCCAAAGCGGGCATTCCGGTAGCCCAAATATCCGAAACAGGTCACCAGCATCCACTTCAACGCCGTCTGCTTGCGGTGACAGATTTCTTTCTTTTCCCCCTCACCCTTACCCTCTCTCGCCAGGGGAGAGGGTGGGGTGAGGGGCAATCCACTTTCCACTTTCCACCTTCCACCTTCCATTTCTTTGACTCCCTTCTTCAGCCATGCCCTCCTTGTCAAAATGGGTCTAACGGTTTTCGGCACGAGCCCCTCCCGTTTCTCACAGATCGTATAGCCTGCCTCCGGGACCCGGTGGTTCTGGCAGCATTTGCAGAGCACGGTCTCCGCGGAGATATTATGAATGGCCATGATTGTCGGATACATCGAAGCGAAGTCAATCTCCGCCACTTCCTCGAAGATCCCTAACTTCGGCTGAAAAACAAGACCGCCTTTGTCGGCAACAAGCAGATCCCATGCTGTCTTGAACTGCTCAGGCTCCCCTTTCCTCCAGGGAATGAGAATGCCATCCTGAAAGGCCCGGTCGAGCTGCATCGAGGTGATGGCTGTTCCCGGAGAGGTACGGGTCATCCGCTGAACCGGAATCTTGGCCAATCGTGCCAGTTCGATCACGCCCTCCATCCCCGACTCCCCATAGATGAAGGAGTTGCGTCTATCAATATGCCATCTTCCGAAAAAGAGATGGGCAGGAGCCCGGTAGTAGGTCCGGCCATAGGAGAAGTAGGAATGGCCTCTCGGATCGATCTGCCTCCGGATGGGATGGGGTTCCCTGTCCCAGGGGATGGAGGTTTTCCCTCTTCTCTCTAATGAAAAGAGAAAAGGGAGAAGAGAAGCGTCACCGTTATCGCTCAGGATCACATCGGGATCGAACTGTTTGATAAACCTCCTGATCTCTCCAATATCCACATCCTCCATCTCTATCCGATACCCCTCACATTCCAACAGGAGCGCTTTTCCCAATCCTGAAACGCAATGGCTCAGGGCCATCACCCGCAGGTCAGGAAGGTCTCCTTCATCCACCCACACGCTCTCGGATTTGTCGGGCTGAATTCCGAAGATTCGAGTCCCCTCGATTTCAGCGACACATCGACCTGTTGGAAAGAGTCCCTTTTCGTAAAGGTAAGCCTGAGGGGAAGGGATATCGCAGTTATAGAAGGTTATTCTCTCCTCCCATGAAGGGAGAACTCTCGGGAGTTGGGCATAATGTTCCGGATCGGTCATTTCGATCTCCATCACCTCCACTTCGTGCCCGCTCCAGAATTCCCTCTTCCTGACCCACTGATACCCGGTAGCCCATCGGCTTTCCCGGAGTGAGTCAAACAGGGCAACAAGATCTTCCCTGCTGCCCTGCGCATAGAATCGAGGCCGGAAAAGATCTTCAAATCGATGGATCAACCCATCCTCGCCTTTGATCCAGAGGATCATCGAGGAGTCAAGCGGGTAGAGGTCAAAAAGCCATCCCCGAGTCTCCATCGTTTCACCTAAACATTACATCTTGCCTTGCACGCTGCAGGCTACCCTTCGACTCTGAGAGTAATGGTCTTTCAAGGTTAGGGTGAGGAGGCCGGTTTCGTTTATGGGTAAAGGTTAGGGCTCGATCATTAAGGACCAACGACATAACCTACCAACTAAACTGGCTTCTTTACCTTAACCCTTTGACCAATCACCTTTATCTTGTCCTTCCTGCTCCTCCAACTCCTTCAACTTCTCTCTCAACTCCATCAACACCTTTTCGTGCTCTATTAACATGGAGATCAGGATTGTTTCAAAAGGCCAGGGCCTCGAGGCATAGACTCCTGCCTGCACATGAAGTCTCGCCTTTTCGAAGAGCCGGTCGAGGAACTGCTGATCCTCCTTACGCAGGCCCCTTCGAAACTTTCGCCATTCCTGGACTTCCTGTTCCAAAACCTGACTGAAAGGCAAAACGGTACGTCCCACATGCACCTCTCAATGCAAAATGCAAATTTTAAATCGATGGCCTCGCAAAAAGCCTCTTTGGTCCTGGTCTCGTCATTCCGGCGAAAGCCGGAATCCAGTAATCTCAAATAGTTATGAAAACTCTGGACACCGGTTTTCACCGGTGAGACAACTTTTTACAAGACCACCCTTTCCCATTTTGCAATTTACAATTTTCAATGATGTTTTCAACTCCCATTTCTTTTCCAAAATCATCTTTGGTTCTTCATCCTGCAGAGATATCCTCCAGACCAGATCCGAAAAATCGGAGAGCCTTTTCATGAGAAATGCCCTTTTAGAACCGGGGAAAACAGGAGACTGAAACAGAAAGAAAGGCACACCCTCCGCAGCCATTTTCTCTACCTTACTCAGGGCTTTCTCGAAGAGAGGCCGGACCTCCATCTCCGGCACATCCTCATCCAGGAAGGTGGTAATCGGCCCCAGGAGAATCACCCAGGGCTTTTTTGTTGGTACAGTTGCCCTCTCTTCCTTGAGTAGAGAGGGCAACTGTTCTCCCATCAGGGTTGCCATCTGGTAGCAGGTGAAGGCTCTTGCTATCCGAATCCTCTTAAGAATCCTTTCCGGAGAAATCAACGCCTTTCTGGCGAAGGATGATGCTATATAAGGATTAAAACGATTCGCACCGTCCAGAACGATAACATCCATCCCCTTGCCTGCCATCCACCCCGCCGCATAGGAGGCGATTCCTCCTGTCCCTTCCCCACGGAAAAGAACCTTCTTCGGGAGGCCGGTTTGAACTTGCGACAGGACTTCATCGAACAGAGCGATCAACGCTTGATCCATCTTTCTACCCAAATCAGGTTACCGGGTAATCAGAATATCAGGTTGCAGGGCATCAGTTTATCAGGGTATCAGGTTTTAAGCTTGGTTTCCTAATGTCCTGGTTTCCTGTTACCCTGCTTCCTGATTCCCTGATGACCTGATAATCTTGAAATTAGCATTTCCTGAAAACCCCAATCACTTTCCCAAGAATTTGAACTTCTCCTGCTCCCTCTTCAATCCGGATCGTTTCCCAGTGTTCGTTATCCGGCTTCAGTTCGATCTTTCCCCTCTTTTTGAAAAACCGCTTCACCGTCGCCTCCTCACCCATAAGGGTCACCACCACATCCCCATTTTCTGCCGAAGGCTGGGAGCGAACAATCACATAATCGCCCGGAAGGATATACGGAGACATGCTGTCGCCCTTAACCTTCAGCAGGAAAACCTCCTTGCCCTTCACCCATTCTGTCGGAAGCGGGAGGGTCTCCTCCACATGCTCCACGGCCAGTGTGGGTTTCCCTGCCGCAACCCTGCCTAAAACGGGAATGTCCCGAATCAATGGCCTGCTTCCCTTTCGGAGCCTATCTTCCTCAAAGACAAGTATCTCAAGACCTCTGGACATTGAACTTCGCCGTTTCAAATAACCCTTTCTCTCCAGCGCCTTGAGGTGGTCGAAGGCAGCCCTGGGGTAAATATGGAAATGCTCGCCGATTTCTCTTATCGAAGGAGGATAGCCCTTCTCTTTGATAAACTCTTGAACGAACTCAAAAATCTCTCTCTGCCGTTCGGTCAGTTCCATAAGGCACCTCTTGATAGGGAATCAGGTTACCAGGAAATCAGGAGGCAGGACATCAGGTACCAGGATATCAGGAAAAGCCTGATACTCTTATCTTCTCATAACTACTCCCGATAACCTGATGCCCTGATATCCCGATTTCCTTAAATCCATATACTATACAACTGTTTAGTTGTCAAGAGCAAAAAATTTAACAAACCTTTGCAGTTTTAGCTTCCAATTGGCAGTGAAAAAATTTGGAGGGAAGTTTCTTAAATAACCGGTTTTATCCACTGTACGTGCAGCTTGCGGCCAATCCCTGCAATGTCTTGTTGTCTAAGATGATATCATGCGGAATGAGCATATATAACTGGAGATTGCGTTAACGTAGGAGCCGTTCATTTCTTCTTCCTCCGGCCCTTTCGCTCAAGTTGCCTGGCGATCTTCTCAAATTCCTCTTCCTCCTTAGCCGCTTCTTCGACAAGGCGGCGCTGGTTAAATTTGTCGTATTCCTCCAGAGCCAAGGTCTTGGCAACCTCCATGGACACTTTTCCTGCATCTTCCAGAATGGCACGTTCGTTGAATTTCAGAAAAGCGTCAATTTTGTCGCGCCAATCATGCATGTAAAGAGGTTTTCGGCGATGGGCCTGATCCTCGGCATAATCAAGGTACATGACGACGATCCTATTAAGTTCGCCAATTTCATCGATGCTCAGATAATTCTTGGCAATAGCAACATCGGTCCTACGTACCTTGGGCCCTTTCCAGCTCGTTAACCCCATGTTTGGTTTGGAAGAATTGGCGCGTTCTGAAATCAACTCCGCTGCTGTCTTGCCGGTAATGGCCCAGTGAAGTTTGTTCTGTACGACCTGGAAGAACTCCTTTGTTTCTTCCGCCTCGGCGTCGTAATCAATCGCCAATTTATAGATGTCTCTGATTTTCTGGTAGAAGCGTTTTTCGGAGGCACGAATGTCACGAATGCGCTCAAGTAGTTCATCAAAGTAATCTTCCCCGATGTTCCGGCCTTCTTTGAGCCGCTCGTCGTCCATCGTAAAGCCCTTGACCAGATACTCCCGCAATCGTTCGGTCGCCCACCTTCGGAACTGCGTGCCGCGATGGGACTTCACGCGGTAGCCCACAGCGATAATGACGTCCAGATTGAAAAAATCAACGCCTCTCTCAACTTCTCGTTTCCCTTCAGTTTGAACTATCCGGAATTTCCGGATAGTTGTCTCAGGAGATAGTTCCCCCTCCTCGCAAATATTTTGTATATGCTCGTTAATAGTGCGGACATCTTTCTGGAAGAGTTCCGCAAGTAGTCTTTGAGAGAGCCAAACGGTATCTCCATCCAGTCTCACTTCGATTCGGTTCCGGCCGTCTTCGGTTTTGTAGAACAGAATCTCTGAAGAGGGTGGCCGTTTTCCCGGAAGATGATCAGTCATTTCTCTTGCCGCCTTTCCCGCCGGACAGATTGTTGCTCCAGCCGAACTTTCTCGTCATGCGGATGTAGAACTCACGTTCCAAAGGATCGCGACAACGCTGGAGAATGATTAGATTCTGTGTCCACCCGATTTGTGCAACCGGTGGTTGCACTTTGGGTAGATCGCGGTATGCAATGTAGAATTCCCGCATGTAAAAGAGGACCACCCATTCCTTATTCACTGTGCGAAACGCGGCGTATTGTGCCGCCCGGACACGCTCCTTAACTTCGCCAAGCAGACTGGCATACTCATTCGTCATCAACTTGCTCATATCCCCAGTTCCTCGAAGTTTTCCTGGATCTTTGCTGCCAGCGCTACGGCTTCCTTATTGAGGTCGGCCAGTTCGGTGTGGATGCCGCAAAATGGGGGTTGCGAAATTAAATGTCTCTCCTGTTTTTAAATTCCTTTAATTCTATTCGAATCACCCTCCAGGGAGGTGAACCATTTATACCAAAAATTTGATTTTATGGCAATTTTTTGAGGTGGGCAGTCGTGCGTTGAAGCCTTTGAGGATAACATCAGACGGAACACACCAGAGATAGAAGATGTGGTGAACTTGGAAAACTCTGTTGAGAAAACAGCTCCGATGAAAAGATTTCCGAAAAAGTTCAGAAATCTCTGGAATCATTTTTTTAAAATCCCTGCCTACCGGCCCCGGTCCCGCACTATTAATAGACCGAGGGCGGGGCAGGCAGGTGTGTAATCAGAGAGCGTAAAGTAGTTTTTCAGAGCTCTCGTAAGAAGAAAGGAGGAGAGACCAATGATCAAAGTCAGTGTGTGTTTATCCGAATGAGGAAGGTAAAAAATTCGATATGAACTATTATTTAAATAAGCACATGCCCATGGTCCAACAAAAGTTAGGGCCTGCGTGCAAACGCGTGGAAGCTGAACAAGGACTGGGCGGCATATCACCAGGGGCGCCGGCAACTTATATCGCCATGTGTCATCTCTATTTTGATTCAATAGAGGCATTTCAAACTGCATTCGGTCCGCACGCACAGAACATCATGGCAGATATCCCCAACTACACAGACATTCAGCCCATCGTTCAGATCAGCGAAGTGAAAATATAGGAATGCTTACTGTATGCCACCATGGAATCTGCCTCCGGTTGGCAAGTCTCTATGTTCTGCGTATTCATTTTTTATTGCGTAAATTCTGAAAGTCTGGTAGTATTTTTAACGAATACAACAAATGGGCGTATCGAATATGAAAAGAGAGAGAATTCTCAACTTAATCAAAGGGGCTCTTGCGCGAGATGGAAGGACCATTTTTGCTTATGCCTATGGGTCCTTCGTGAAAGAAGAAGCGTTCCGGGATATCGATATCGGAATCTATATCAAGAATCCCGAAGAAAATATTTTTGTTATCACCTCCGATCTGAGAACTGAATTGTCCCGTTATTCCAGGGAAGAGGGAGTCAACCTAACGGCTGATCAATTTGATGTGAAGGTGATCAATGATGCCCCATTCACATTCCTGAATCGAATCTTTAAAGAAGGAAAACTTCTTATTGACCTTGATCCAGACCTGAGAACCGATCTCATCGAACATGTCTCCGTCAAATACAGGGAATGTGCCGGACTTCTTGCCGAGGCCTCACTGTAATGAAGATCGATACTGAAAAGATACAGAAATATCTTATGGAGATTAAAGTCCGTCACCATGAGATCAAAGAATTATTATTGAGAAGTTCTGATGAAGACCTTCTCAAGGACCCCTGGGTATTGAAAGGATTAAAATATTCCCTTGTAGAAATTGTCGAAGCGATGGCGAATATCCTTCAGCACATTCTTGCAAAAGATAGGGGTGAGCCTGTGACGGGTTATGTAGAAACCGTTATCCGGGCTGGAGAAACGGACATTATCCCCAACCATCTTTCGAAGAAAATAAAGCCATTCTTTGATTTCAGGAATTCATTGATCCACAGGTATTGGGTTATATCAGACGAGAAACTCCTTTCATTAGTCCGCGAAAACCAGACCGATTTTCTCACCTTCATAGAGGCGATCGAAGACTACATCAAAAACAAACCCCGTTAGGAGACTGTCTCAATTTAACCACTAAAAGACTCTTGCTAAAAAACGCTTGGTTCTTGGGGTCATTGGTTCTTGGGTTTAATGTGCCAAGCAAGATCCGGGATGTGGTACGATTAAGAGACGTTCCGGCGGAGTTTATTGCCTGATGTAGAAAAATCCCCCCTCTTTTAAAAGGGGGGATTTTTCTATTGACAAAAAAGAAGTAGTTTGCTTAAAAAAAGAAAGGGAGCAAGAGAATGAAAACCATCTGTATGGTTGTGGGATTAATTATTTTTTTATGGGGTTCAGCGGCCGAGACAAAGGACTTCAAATTTCCTGAGATGGTTGGATGGAAGCAATCCGGGGAGGTTGAGACTTTTATTCCAAAAAATCTTTACGAATATATCAATGGAGCAGCGGATCTCTATTTGATGTACGATTTTGTGGAATTGAAGGTGGCGGAATACCAGAACGAAAAGAAAACCTCCGTGACCGTTGATGTTTATCGTCACAAAACTCCCCTTCTTGCCTTTGGGATCTACAGCCAGGAACGCCTTTCCGGGGCTACTTTTCTGGATATCGGGGTACAGGCTTATTACGAGAAAGGATTCCTCAACTTTCTGACTGGGCCTTACTATGTAAAGATAAGCGCTGTAAATACAGGACCGGAGGATCGGGATGTGTTGGTTAGCTTTGCCAAAAAAGTGGCAGAAAATTTAGGGCCGAAGGGAGCATTCCCCACAATTTTGTCCTATTTTCCCGCAGAGGGGAAAAAAGGGAATTCAGAGATGTTCATCTCTAAAAACTTATTGGGCTATGTTTTCTTTCAATCCGGCTTTACTGCTGATTACGAACTTCAAGGCAAGAATTTCAAATTATTTGTCATCGAGGGAAAAAGCAAAGACGAATGCAGGGACATGATTGAAAAGTACCTCCAGGCGATCAAGAGTCCAAGGAAGGAGATAACAGAGGGGCGTTATATCCTCTCCGACCCCCACCACGGAGAAATTGATCTTCAGTGGCAAGGGAGATATCTCTGGGGCATAATTGGAAATATGGAACATGTTCTCAAGTCTAAATACATTGAAAAACTTGGGATAAGCTTAGAAAAAAGACCTTAACGAGGATAAAACCTCTTCATAAAATCTCCTCGGTTTGACTAACCCTGGACCTCATGGTATGATTAATCATACGGATTGAGGTGACTCGATGGGCAACCTAACAGAACGAATCGTAGTTGACCCCCATATTTGTCACGGGCAGCCCTGTATTAAGAACACCCGAATCATGGTCTACCTGGTTCTCGAACTTCTCGAAACAGGCATGACCCCGGAACGCATCATCCAAGAATATTATCCTCAACTGACGAAGCAAGATGTTGAAGCCTGTCTCCACTATGCCGCCAGCCTCATTCGGAACACAGAATACATACCATTTGAGACAGCCCGCCAATGATGAAATTCTTAGCGGATGAAAACATTCCCCCTGCTATTGTCGATTTTATCAGGAATAAAGGTTTCAATGTAACAACTGTTCATGAGGCAAACCTCTTCGCTGCCACGGACTCCTTGATCATCAAATTAGCCTCCGAACAGGAAAGGGCGTTGTTGACCTTTGATAAACACTTCAGCAACATCTTACTCTATCCGCCTTCTATCCATCATGGCATCATCAGAATTCGCATTCACCCTCCTTTGCTGTCAGACGTCAAAAGGGCATTGGAACGCTTCTTTGAGAAGTTTGACCTTGCATCCGTCAAAGGAAGGCTTGTTATTTTAGAGCACGATGGCTTTCGTGTACATCGAGGGTAAATTTTTTAACAAAGAGAGAATCCATGATTAAAAAGTTAATCGGAAGAAGAGATTTCATGAAGTCAACTTTGGCGGGGTTTGGCGGACTCTTTTTTCTCCCTCCACTCGACATGAAACAGGACGTAAGAGTTGTTGAGGCAAAAGGAAAAGAGAGGAAGATGATCTACCGCACTCTGGGAAAAACAGGGCTGAAGCTCCCTGTCATCAATATGGGAGTCATGCTCACCGATAATCCTAACATCATCCGGACGGCCCTGAATTCGGGCATCCTGCTTCTGGACACAGCTCACGGCTATATGCAAGGCCGAAATGAGGAAACCATTGGAGGAGTGATTAAGGGGCGGCCAAGGGACTCATACTATATTGCCACTAAGATAAATCTTCCTCAGAATCGAACAACAGGTCTCTATCAGGAAGGAGCAACCACCGAAGAGTTTCTTAAGAGACTGGATATCAGTTTGAAGCGGTTAGGCATCGACTACGTGGATATCCTCTATCAACATGGGGTATCCAGAAAAGAATCGGTCATGTATGAACCAATTCTCAAAGCGTTCGAACAGGCAAAGAAAGACGGGAAAATACGATTCTCCGGTGTCTCCACCCATTCAAACGAGCCGGAGGTCATTGATGCCGTAACTGATTCGAAAGTCCATGATGTCATTCTGACCTCCTATACCTTCAAACAGAAACATTATCAGGAAGTGAGAAAAGCAATTGCCAGAGCCTCTCAGACGGGTATTGGAATTGTCGGCATGAAAGCGGTCCGGGGTATTTCCCAGCAACCACCGACAGTCAAGAATATCCCCGCTTCTTTCAAATGGATGCTTCAGGATCCGAACGTTCATACGGTGATTGCCGGGTTTACTGCCTTCGAACATATAGAGATCGATCTATCCATTATGGACGACCTGACTCTCACTGAACCAGAAAAAATAGAGCTGCAGAAGGAAGCCTCCATCCGCGGATTATACTGCCAGGGTTGCGGGCAATGTTTGGGGCAATGCCCGGAGCATCTTCCCATCCCTGATCTGATGCGGGCATACATGTATACTTACGACTATCGAAATCTGGCACATGCTCAGGATTTGCTCGTGTCGCTCGATCTTCCCGATAGGGTTTGTGAGGACTGCTCTTACTGTCCGGTGAAATGCTCCATCGGGTTCAACGTGCCCGGCAAAATCAGGGACATTGTTCGCTTGAGGAATGTTCCATCGGAGTTCGTTGGGTAACTCCAATTGAGTGAAAATATTTTGACAAAATCCCCTCTAACTCCCCTTTGCCAAAGGGGAGGACTTTTTATCATCCTTCTTTGCTAAAGAGGGAATTATTTCTCCTCCCTTTGGGAGGTGGGGAGGGATTTTAAGAAGCTTTTTTCAAAGAATTAAAGCATTACAAAAGGAGTGTTTCGTGCATACTCATCAAAAAATAACTCGGCGTAGGTTCCTCAAAACGGCGATGGCCGGAGCTACATTAGCTTTTTCGGGTAATCCTCCCTTTTTGCATGCCAAAGAAGACTATGACCTTGTCGTGATCTCTGGAGAACCTGCTGCCGCTACAAAAAAGGCTCTGGAAGCATTGGGAGGGATCTCCCGTTTTGTCAAAAAAGGACACCGGGTCGTTCTAAAACCCAACATGTCCTTTGCCAGAACGCCTGAGTTCGGCGCAACCACTCATCCCATGGTCGTCGCCCCTGTGGCTGAGGCCTGCATTCAAGCAGGGGCCCGGCAAGTTTTAATACTGGATCACACCCTGCACCGGGCAGAACTCTGCCTTGAAAGATCCGGCATTCGTGAGGCATGCAAGAATATCTCTGGTGCCCATGTACAGGCTTTCCAAGAAAGGAAGTTCTTTAAAGAGATCAAGATCCCGCAGGGGAAGGTATTGGACCGGGTGGAGGTCATCCAGGAAGTGTTAGAATGCGATCTCCTGATCAATATTCCCGTTGCAAAATCCCACTCCGCAACGGGCGTAAGCCTCGGCATCAAAGGGTTGATGGGTCTGATCTGGGACAGGGGAATCTTTCATTCCAGGGTCAATATCAATCAGGCTCTGGCCGATCTCGCAACGGTCATCAAGCCTCAGTTAACGATCCTCGATGCCACTCGGGCTCTGACTACCGGCGGCCCCGGAGGCCCGGGGGAAGTGAAAAAACTCGATCTCGTCATCGCCGGAGCCGACCCTGTAGCCGTGGACTCCTATGGGGTCACCATCACCCCCTGGTATGGCCGGAGCTTTAAGGGCCGTCAGGTGGAGCACCTGCTCATCGCTCACCAGCAGGGTCTGGGAAAGATTGATATGGATCAGCTTAAGATTCATAAGGAAACCGCATGAGGACGATCGTTCAGGCCCTCTCCCTGCTTCTATTTTCGCTCCTTTTCCTTTTTGCCACATATAAACTTCCGGACTGGTTTCCGGCAGATATCTATCTCCGGCTCGATCCCCTCTTAGGGCTGAATGCTATTTTTGCCTCAAGGGAGATCATTGGCCGGGCTCTCTGGGCCCTTGTGACGATCGGAGCCACACTGATGATCGGCAGGTTTTTCTGTGCCTATGTCTGCCCCATGGGTGTTTCGATTGACTTCCTCGACCTCCTTCTCTTCAAAAGAAAAAAACAGAAAAGCTTAACCATCGAATCGAGCCTCAGAAAAACAAAATACTTTTTGCTAATCGTTTTCATTATGGCCGCAATCACCGGCCTGTCTCTTGCTTTTCTCATGGATCCCATCGCCCTCCTGACCCGCTTTTACACATTCTTCCTCTATCCTCTGGCAATTACGTTGATGAACCTTTTTCTCGATCTGATGCGTCCATTATTTAAAGGTCTGGGATGGGTCTCCCTCTCTCACTTACATATTTTTCAACCCGTATTTTATATGTCCGCTATCACGCTCCTCATCTTCGGAGGAATTATAGCGCTTAACCTGATCGCACCACGATTCTGGTGCCGCTATCTCTGCCCCCTTGGAGCAATGCTCAGCCTTATTTCTCCGCTGGGAATTTTCAAACGGAGGGTAAGCGAGGAGTGCAATGAATGTATGAAATGCCGGAAGAATTGTCCCATGGGAGCTATCCCAGAAGATCCAACAAAGACCCGATTACGGGAATGCTTCCAGTGCCGAACCTGCGTGAATGTCTGCCCGCAGAATGCTATCACCTTCCCTGCTTCCCTTTCCATCGGTGGCGAATATTCGAAGATCGATCTTTCTCGTAGGGGGTTCATCTATTCCGTTGCGGGAGGATTGGGGGTTGGATTTTTAGCCACGCAAACTCCCTTCACTCCGCTTCAGGGTAAACACAATCTCATACGTCCCCCAGGCGCCATCCCGGAAACGGAATTCCTGCGTACCTGCATACGATGTGGAGAGTGCATGAAGTCCTGCCTCACCAATACGCTTCAACCCTGCCTCTGGGAATCGGGTTTCTCAGGGCTCTGGACTCCGAAGATGGACCTCCGCCTGGCTCCCTGTGACCAGAATTGCAATGTCTGCGGAAAGGTCTGCCCCACCCAGGCCATCCGCTCCGTCTCCCTTGAGGAGAAGAACCATGCCAAAGTGGGAACCGCCATCTTACTCAAGGAAAAGTGCTTGGTCTGGGCTCAAAACAAGATCTGCCTGATCTGTGACGAGATCTGTCCATACAATGCAATCGTTTTCCGTCCTATCGAGGGATATCGCCGGCCTGTCGTCATCGCTTCGAAGTGCAACGGCTGCGGGTTTTGCGAGCAGAGATGTCCTGTCCTCGGAGAATCGGCCATCGTCGTCGTGCCCGACGGAGAGATTCGTCTCAAAGAGGGGTCTTATGTCAAGGAGGCCAAGAAACTCCAGCTCGAGTTCAAGGCCGACCCTGGCGACGACAAATTCATTCTCGAAGAATCCGGATTTAAGGTCGAGAGCGGAAAGAAAGACGAAAAGAACCCCCAGCCTCAAAAACCAAAGGGATTCCTGTAAAGACACAATGAACAATGGACAACGAACAATGAACAAAAAACTCGATGAATTGTTCATCGTTCATCGTTTAACGTTCATTGTCGTACGAATTACATTGGATTTAGTCTCATTTGTGGGTTAGAATTTTTGTTGAATATGGCCATTAAGAGTGGAAGGGTATCATGTGGGAGCAATTGAGAGAAGATATTCGGACGATTAGAGAGAGAGACCCTGCTGCTAAAAATTATGTGGAGATCCTCCTCTGCTATCCGGGCCTTCACGCTATCTGGTTTCACCGTATTGCGCATTTTTTATATAAGAAAAAATGGCACACCACTGCCCGACTGATCTCTCAACTCAACCGGAGCTTGACGGGTATTGAGATCCATCCGGGCGCAAAGATCGGTAAGCGGCTCTTCATTGACCATGGCATGGGAGTGGTAATCGGGGAAACTACTGAGATTGGAGATGACTGCCTCATTTATAAAGGCGTGGTCTTCGGAGGCACCACCCTTGAAAAGAAGAAACGCCACCCCACCCTCGGAAACCGTGTCATTGTGGGGTCGAACTCCACCATCCTGGGAGCGATCACGATCGGGGATGGAGCAAAAATTGGGTCTGGCTCTGTGGTGGTTAAGGCCGTTCCACCCGGTGCGACGGTGGTCGGTGTTCCGGGTCGCATTGTTGAGTCCCTCACCCCTGAAAAATTGGATCTTGATTTCGAACATGGGAATCTTCCGGACCCGCTGTCCGATATTATGAAGATGCTTCTCCAGCTTCACGGCAAATTGGAAGAGAGGGTCAAACGTCTGGAGCGCATAGAGGATCAAAACAGTAAAACCATTCCGAGTGAGGAGTGACCCCTGTTAGAAAATCTTGGACCATCTAACGGGGCAAGCAGCGGGGCTTTCTAACGGGGTAAACATGACAAAGTATCCGAAATTTTTAATCGACCATTTTCAGAACCCTAAAAATGTCGGGGAGATCTCCGATGCAGATGGGGTTGGAACCGTAGGCAATGCCTCCTGCGGCGATATCATGCAGATGTTCATCAGGATCAATGACAATAAAATCGCCGAGGCAACCTTTAAAACTTTTGGTTGTGGGGCCGCCATTGCAACGAGTTCCATCTTAACCGAGCGAATCAAAGGAGCCACTCTGGATGAGGCCCTGAAAATATCAGAGGAGACATCCAGGGAGGTCCTCTCCCAGTTGCCAAAAGAGAAAGTTCCCTGTTTCACCTTAGCCACGGATGCATTAAAACTGGCCATCGAGGAATACCGTTGCAAATTGGCGGGAATTCATGAAAAGGGCGGCTTTGACTCAAAAGAGATGGAGAAGGATTAGCCCCAAAGGGTATCAGGAAACCAGGAGATCAGGATGCAGGATAACAGGATATAGGGATATCAGAGAATTAAGAAATCGGGATAAAAAATAACAGGAGAAAACGATGACAAAAGAGGAAAAGGTTGTCTTTCTAAAAAATCCAAATGAGGTCCTCGAACAGCTCATTAGGAACTTCATTAACGAGAATAACCAGAACCGGAGAACCCAACTGGATAATGGCCTCTACTGGGAAGAGCCTCTGGTCGGGTTTGCCTCTGGGACCGATCCGCTCTTCTTTCAATTTAAGTCCCTCATCGGTTCATTCCACCTTACTCCGAGAGAGATCATCGCTGCCGCCTTAAAGGAGAAAGGTAGAGAGCTCCTTCTGTCGGAGGTAGAACAGATTAGCGTCATTTCATGGATCTTACCCGCAGCCGAGGACACCCGGAAAAGCAACCGCAAAGAAGAAAAATTTCCTTCCAAACTCTGGGCCTACACAAGGGATTTCGGCGAGGTCTGCAATGGCGCCTTGCGAAGACATGTCGTGGGATTTCTCGAGGATTTGGGGTTTGTGGCTATCGCCCCTCTCCTGATGCCTGCATTTAGATACTTCCGGGATGAAAAGGTGGGCTGGGCTTCTCCCTGGTCGGAGCGCCATGCGGCCTACACCTGCGGTCTTGGGACTTTCAGCCTCAACGATGGATTGATTACTCCAAAAGGGATGGCCGTCCGAATAGGAAGTGTCGTCACCCTTTTGAAACTGACCCCGAGCGAGAGGAAGTATGGCCATCATAAAGAAAACTGCCTTTTCTTCCGGAATGAAAAATGCGGGAAGTGCATCCCGAGATGTCCTGCCGGAGCCATCACGGAAGAAGGTCATGATAAGGATAGATGCAACGAATACATCAATTCCGAGCCATTAAAAGCAAAACGGCTGGAATACGGATTACAAAACCCTCCTCCCGCCTGCGGCCTCTGCCAGACCGGAGTCCCCTGCGAATTCGAAATCCCCCGGCCCGACCTCATTGCTTAAAAAAGGGGGACAGGCCGTTTTTCCTCCTCGTTGGCAAAGCTCAAAACTCTGGAAAGTTGTTTGTCCCTCTTTTATAAATTCCCCAGAAATTCCCCAAGCCTTGACAAATTATGAGCATATGCTTATAATTGTTTTATGGCGAGACCGAGAAAATGCCGGTTTGTGGGGTGCAGGCCAAATGCTTATTTTTTCAAGCCCAGGGGGATCCCCTTGTTTAGGCTTGAAGAGGTATCTCTTCACATGGACGAAGTGGAGGCCCTAAGGCTTGCCGATTACGAGGGGCTTTACCACGAGGATGCGGCGCAAAGGATGAAAATATCTCGAGCCACATTCGGGCGAATTCTTGACCAGGCCAGGCGCAAAGTGGCAGAGGCGCTTCTCAAAGGGAAGGCGCTGAGAATAGAAATGAATATCAATCAGAAAGGAGAAAGTCATGAAAGTAGGATTTGCTGTTCAAAAGGATGAAGGTATTGAAAGCCAGGTTTACAATCATTTCGGCTCGGCCCCCGCATTTATCCTTGTCGATGCGGAGACAAAGGAGGCGGTGACGGTGCAAAATAGCGATCTTCAGCACGTCCATGGCATGTGCAATCCTGTTTCAGCCCTGGGCGGGAAAGAGGTTGGCGCAGTGGTCGTCGGAGGTATCGGACCAGGGGCCCTGATGAAGTTAAATGCTATGGGTGTCAAGGTCTATGAAACAGGAGCCCGAACAGTGAAAGAGAATCTTCAATTGCTCGGTGAAAATAGGCTCCAGGAACTTTCTATGGATGGTTGCTGCAAAGGACACCAAGGGGGATGCAACCATTAAGAGAAGGCAGGGGGAGTTGGCGGCACTGTAGCGAGCTTCCCCGGATTCGGACTTCCTGCATTCCTTTTTATGATGATCCTGTCCGCCCTCTATGCAAGGACGCATACCTTACCCTCCGTTGTTTCAATATTTAATGGACTTCAGGCCATCGTTGTTGCTCTTGTCGCTAATGCCGCTTTATCCTTTGGCAGAACCTCTATGAAGAGCTGGAAAAATGTGATCAATGCGTTGATTGCCGCAGGTCTCTTTGGGCTGAAGATTAACCCCATCCTGGTCATTATCATAGCGGCCTTTTCGGGAGTGATCCTTTATCACAAACAACCTCTTTCTTCTGCAGTAAGTCCCACGAACAAGGCGCACGCTCCAAAATCTCTTTTATTAATTGGGACCTTCCACGTCTTTTCATCACAGGTGGAGCCATAACTGCCCTTCTTATGAAGGTGGACATCCTCTGGGTGGTCTTAATTGGAACTGGGGA
>VGRU01000009.1 GCA_016875255.1 Deltaproteobacteria bacterium | reverse complement strand
GTTTCCCCCATTGCGCAAGATTCCCCACTGCTGCCTCCCGTAGGAGTCTGGACCGTGTCTCAGTTCCAGTGTGGCTGGCCATCCTCTCAGACCAGCTAACCATCGTTGCCTTGGTAGGCCATTACCCTACCAACAAGCTAATGGTACGCGGGCCCATCCTTGAGCAATAGCTTGCATGCAGAGGCTACCTTTGATTTCAATCCCCATAGAAACTGACATATTATTCGGTATTAGCCCCGCTTTCGCGGGGTTATCCCCAACTCAAGGGCAGGTTACCCACGCGTTACTCACCCGTGCGCCACTTTACTTTCCCGGTTGCCCAGGATTTCTCGTGCGACTTGCATGTGTTAGGCACGCCGCCAGCGTTCGTTCTGAGCCAGGATCAAACTCTCCAATTTATACCAAAAAAATTTGATCCGTTTCAAAAGAAATAACAAGAACCCAGAATCAATAACCCCTATTCTCTTTTCAAAGAACGACTCAACACCATTTTACTATATAAACCAAATCCACTTTTTTGTCAAGGAGAAAAATTTCTCAAACTATTCTATTTCAACTTTAACCAAAACCTTATAATTATAATTAATTTTTAATTATTGTCAAGTATTTTTATTCGATGAAACTTCTTTTTTCCTGCTCTTAACAGAACCTCGCCCTTCTCATTGAAATCTTCAAGGGTTACCATAAGGTCAAATTTTTCAATCCTCCTCTCATTTAAATACCCCCCTCCTTGTTCAATCAATCGCCTTGCTTCTGAACCAGAGGTTGAGAGGTTGGTTGTCTCAAACAACTTAAATATTGGAATTCCCTGAACAAATTCCTTTTTCCCCAGATGAGTAGTTGGAATTGAGCCTTCATCTGTTTTCTCTTTGGAAAAAAGGGCCCTGGATGCTGCCCTTGCTTTGCTTGCTTCTTCTCCCCCATGAACAATTTTGGTCGCTTCAAATGCAAGAATTTCTTTGGCTTTTCTAATTTCAGCCCCTTTTAGCTTCCCAAATTCCTCAACTTCTTCCATCGGGAGAAAAGTGAAGAGAGCCAAAAATCTCCTCACATCCCGATCATCCGTATTGATCCAGAATTGATAATATTCATAAGGAGATGTGCGTTCAGGGTCTAACCAGACAGCTCCTTTCTCGGTCTTGCCCATTTTTCTTCCGTCTGCGGTCATGATGAGCGGAAAAGTCACTCCATAAGCCTGTTTGCCTTCGAGACGACGAATCAGATCGGTTCCGGCTACGATATTCCCCCACTGATCGCTTCCCCCCATCTGGATCAAACAGTCGTAATTCTTAAAGAGATGCCAGAAATCATAGGCCTGGAGGAGCTGGTAATTGAATTCGATAAAGGAGAGCCCTGTCTCCAACCGGGTCTTTATCGACTCTGTTGCCAACATCCGATTGACGCTGAAGTGAACGCCAATATCTCGAAGAAAATCGATATAGTTCAGCCGGGTTAACCAGTCAGCGTTGTTTAATAGAAGAGCCTTATCCTCTGAAAAATCTAAAAACCGTGAAAATTGCCTCTTCTGAGCTTCGGCATTCTTATTAATCTCTTCATAGGTTAAAATCTGCCGCATCTCATCTTTTCCGCTGGGATCTCCAACAAGACCTGTCCCTCCCCCTACCAATGCAATCGGTCGATGACCGTGTCTTTGCATATGAGCCAATGACATAATGGGCACCAGGTTTCCCACATGAAAACTGGAAGCGGTCGGATCAAAGCCGATGTAACAGGTAATCCTGCCTCCCAATATTTTTGGAACATTTATCTCATCGGTCACCTGCTCTATGAAGCCCCTCTCTTTAAAAATGTCGAAAACCGTTATCTTTCCGTTATGTTTGACTCTGCTCATGGCAATCCGCTCCGTTGGTCCAAGGAAATTCTGATCCTCTGAATCCCTTTTGCCTTTCCTATCAGTGGGTCAACTTCAACGATCACCCCTTGCATTTCAACCTCATCCGTTGCCACATCAAATTTCCACGGAATCTGTGTTAAGAGCCGATTTACAGCCACCTGTTTTCGTATCCCGATGACCGAATCCAGCGGCCCGGTCATCCCCACATCTGTTATATAAGCTGTCCCTCCATCCAGAATCTTTTCATCACTGGTCTGAACATGAGTGTGGGTTCCCAGTACAGCCGTCACTTTACCATCTAAAAACCATCCCATCGCCACCTTCTCAGAAGTGGCCTCCGCATGGAAATCGACCACGATGATGGGAGTCTCTTTTCTTAATGCTTCAATCTCTTTTTCTCCAACACGGAAGGGACAATCAAGATGTTTCATAAAGACCCTTCCTTCAAGATTGATCACCCCGATCTTTTCCCCGTTCTTCGATTGAAAAACACCCGCACCTCGACCCGGGACATGAGGCGGATAATTTGCAGGCCTTAAGATCCTGCTCTCCTTATCCAGGAAAGGGAAAATCTCTTTCTTGGCCCAGATATGGTTTCCTGAAGTCAGAAGGTCCGCTCCTTGCTCCAGAATCTCAAGGGCGATGGCAGGGGTTATTCCCATTCCCCCTGCGGCGTTCTCCCCGTTGGCGATCGTAAACTCAATTCCATAGTCACTGACGACTTTTCTTAAAAGTCGATCGATCGCCTGCCTGCCAGGTTTCCCGACAATGTCTCCGATAAAAAGAATACGCATCCTAAAGCTCACTGAAAAATTAGCATTGGAAAATTAGCAGTTAGCAATAAAAAGCATTCCAACAAGAATCCAGAAAAATTTCAAGGAAGCTGGGTGCCCCTTTTCGCATAGAGAAATCACAGGGCAAACAAAAGCTCCGAGAGCTCCGTTTTGCAAAGGTTAAATCGATATGTTTTCTTAATTAATTGCTAATTGATCAATGCTAATGTTGCAATTTGAAATGATTATTACTTGGCGATCTCCACCGCTCTCATCTCACGTATCACTGTCACCTTGATCTGACCGGGATAGGTGAGATCTTTTTCGATCTTGCGGGCGATGTCTCTTGAAAGAATCGCAGAGGCCTCGTCTGAGATACGTTCGGGTTGGACCATCACCCGGATTTCTCTTCCCGCTTGAATGGCATACGATTTTTCCACCCCCTGAAACGACTGGGCAATCTTTTCCAGATCCTCCAGCCGTTTGACATAGGTCTCCAGCATCTCGCGCCTTGCCCCTGGCCTCGCGCCCGAAAGGGCATCCGCGGCTTCTACCAGAACATCCAGAATCGACTCCGGTTTTTCCTCTTCATGATGGGAGGCAATGGCGTGTACGATCGCAGGCGATTCTCCATATTTTCTCGCTAAATCCGCTCCGATCCGGCCATGGGGTCCTTCCACCTCATGATCTACTGCTTTCCCTATATCATGGAGAAGCCCTGCTCTCTTGGCCTGTTTCACATTGATGCCCAACTCTGCGGCCATGATTCCGGTAAGGAACGCCACTTCCAGAGAGTGCTGGTAGACATTCTGAGCATAACTCGTACGATATTTAAGGCGCCCGATCAGTTTGATCAATTCAGGGTGGATGCCATGTACTCCTACATCGAAGGTGGCCTGTTCGCCGGCTTCGCGCATCGTGGTCTCCACCTCCTGCTCCACTTTCTGGACGATCTCTTCAATCCTTGCAGGATGGATTCGGCCATCGCTCACCAATCGTTCAAGGGAAACCCGGGCGACCTCCCTGCGGACAGGATTGAATCCCGAAAGAATGACAGCCTCAGGGGTATCATCGATGATCAGATCAATTCCTGTAGCCGCTTCAAGGGCTCTGATATTCCGACCCTCCCGGCCGATGATTCGCCCCTTCATCTCTTCGTTTGGCAAACTGACCACAGAAACCGTCTGTTCAGCCACATATTCTCCAGCATAACGTTGAACGGCTAAGCTGATAATTTCTTTTGCTTTCTTGTCAGCCGTCTCTCTTGCTTCATCCTCAATCCTCTTGATCCCTTTCGCTGCCTCATGTTTCGCCTCTTCCTCCATCGATTCCATCAGGAGGCGTTTAGCTTCTTCAGAAGACATCTTGGCTATGTTTTCCAACTGGATTCGCTGTTTCTGAATCAGTTCAGCCACCTTCTTCTCCTGTTCTTGAATTGTTTTCTCCTGCAGAATCATCGTCTTTTCTTTGCGTGTGATCTCGTTTTCTTTTGAATCAAGAAGTTCGATCCTCTTGTCCAGATGGGACTCTCGCTGGATGATCCTTCTCTCCAGATTCTGGAGTTCCTGTTTTTTCTCTACGGTCTCTTTTTCGAACTCTGCCTTCTCCTGATAGAACTTGTCTTTGGCCTGGAGCAGAGCTTCTTTTTTTAAGATCTCAGCCGCTTTCTTCGCCTCTTCGATCAACCGTTTAGCAGCCTCTTTGGCTGCGCCTATTTTAGCCTCAGAGTACCTTTTATTCAGAAGGAATCCGATGATTCCTCCGAGAAAAGCCATACCTAAAACGACAATGATATAAAATCCCACGGATAGGTTCAACGTTTAACTCACCTCCCTTTCTTTGCTGAAAAAAGGTTCGTCAAATGAGAGGAGAAAGGAAATGAAGGGTGGAGAGAGAATAAGCAGGGTTTGATGTTATCCGAGAGGGAGAAAGTAACATGGAAAATCCCGGGGGGAACTTCCATCTCGCCTTTTTTATATCATGAAATTCTGCCGGCCTTCCCAAGGGGAAAATATGACGCTTTCTCTGGTTTGTTAATCTCCTCACATCCCGGAGACGCTTTTCCAGATGGACCTTCGGTTGGAAGGACCTGCCAAGAATTTCAATCATATTCAAAATCAAAATCCGTATCAAAGCCATTCTCTTCTCGCCTCAGGATTCAAAACTCAATCCTCTTCTCTATCCCATCACACCTTCAATCTTCTCACGACGGTGTTCCTTGCAATTCCCCGTGAGGTGTCATCCGGTCGGCCGCCCGAAACAACCCATTGGGGAGGGTTCCCTTTTCGGGCTGTTTTATTTCGGCTTGTCCGGCCATCATAACCACCCCAGGGGAACTTTAGCCTGTAATGCTAATCTTCCCTGATTCCTTTCCTCCTATCTGGATATCAATTTTATCGGCCAGGTCTTTTGATCTTACTTCAATTTCTCGAAGAATCGCCGCTCGGTAATCTTTTTCCTTCAAAAGATCATCGGCAATATTGAGGGCCGTCAATATCGCCACATTCAAGGTAGAGACGCTTCTCGTTTTCTTCAGAACTTCGTTCATCTTATCATTGACATACCTGGCCACTTCCTGAATATGGCCCTCTTCGGCATCCGTCTTTACCGTGTAGGTTTGTCCGAAAACTTTAATTTCAACCGACCTCTCTTTTCCCATCACCCAACCTTCTCGCCCGACTCGATCACAGGTCTTAAATCTCAATAACTATACAGAGAACTTATAGATCGACGCTTCGCAAACGGTGAAGGAGCTGGTCAATCCGGGTTTTGACACTTTCCCTGTCCTGGGAGAGGAGTTCCATCCTCTTCTCCAAACGAACCCTCTTATCCCTTTCCGAATCGACCTCAGCCGCCAACCGGTCTTTTTCCTTTATTAGCTCCTGATATTTCGTCAGGAGATAACCGATCTTTTCCTCCAGCGCTCCGAATAGATTTCTCTCCTCTTCCGGCATCGTCTTTTCTAATGGTCCCTTTAATGATATGTCTTCATTCATAGAAAGTCAATTGTTTCTCTTATGTTAAATCAAGAGGGGCTGAGCAGATAGGCCCGGATCAGCCCGTCGATCTCTCCATCCATCACCCGATCCACCTGGTGGATGACCGCATCGGTCCGGTGATCTTTCACCATTTTGTAAGGATGCATAATATAAGAACGAATCTGGCTTCCCCAGGCTATCTCTTTCTTGTTGCTGTGAAGTTCCCCCAATTTCTCAGACTTCTCTTCCATCTGCTTTTCGTATAGGCGGGCCTTCAATATCTTCAGGGCAGTCGCCTTATTCTTATGCTGAGATCGCTCATTCTGGCATTGGACAACCATTCCGGTTGGAAGATGGGTGATCCTGACCGCTGAATCGGTCTTGTTGACATGTTGCCCCCCTGCCCCGCTCGACCGGTAGGTGTCAACTCTCAAATCTTTCTCATCGATCTCAATCATAATATCATCCGGGACCTCTGGAATGACAAAAACCGATGCAAATGAGGTATGTCGCCTTGCCCCCGCGTCAAAGGGCGAAATCCGGACGAGCCGATGGATTCCCACCTCTGCCTTTAAATATCCGTAGGCATATTGCCCGTTGACCGTAAAGGTCACATTCTTCAACCCCGCCTCATCACCGGAAAGGATATCGATGATCTCAGTCCGGTATCTCTTATTCTCCGCCCACCGCAGATACATTCGAAGGAGCATTTCAACCCAGTCCTGCGCCTCTGTACCGCCTGCGCCTGCATTGATGCTGACAATCGCATTTCTTTCGTCATTCTCCCCGCCCAGCATTCTTTTGAATTCCATCTGGCCAATCGCTTCTTCACTCCTCTTTATCCTATCCAATAATTCCTGGGCTTCCCCATCATCTTTCTCCTCCTCAATCAACTGGAGGAGGATTTCCATCTCCTCAAGCCCCTTTTTCTCCTGTTCCCATGGCGATAGACCTTCAAGCAGGGAGGTTCTTTCTTTCAAAATTTTCTGTGCGGCCTCACCCCCTTCCCAAAAATGAGGTTCCAGCATCATCTTTTCAATTTCACCGAGTTTTTCATGTCTCTTTGCAATGTCAAAGATAGCCCCGAAGAATTTCAAGGCGATTGCTCAGTCCCTTTAAACGGTCTCTCAATTCAACAATCATATCTATCACCTTCCTTTTAAATTCTTAGCATTAAAATAACATAAATTAAAAAAAAGATAAACATTTTTTAATAACTTATTAAAATAATTATTGTTTTTTATATAGATTAAGCCTTTTTCAGCAAACCTGAAAGTTCACTTCCGACCAATGCGGGATTCCTGACGATTTTGACCCCTGCTTTCTCTAATGCTTTCATCTTCTCTCCGGCTGTGCCTTTTCCTCCGGAAATGATGGCCCCCGCATGCCCCATCCTTCTGCCAGGAGGAGCGGTCAATCCGGCGATAAAAGCGACTACAGGTTTTTTCACATGCTTCTCAATAAATTGGGCTGCCTCTTCTTCGGCCGTTCCCCCGATCTCGCCAATCATGATCAGGGCTTCAGTGCCTGGGTCTTTTTCGAAAAGGTCCAATAAATCCACATAGTTCAGACCTATGATCTGATCCCCGCCGATACCCACACAGGTCGACTGCCCGATCCCCTTCTTCGTCAATTGATCCACCACTTCGTAAGTGAGTGTTCCACTCCTGGACATAATTCCCACTGCTCCTTGTTTGTGAATATATCCAGCCATTACTCCGATTTTGCACTTCCCTGGAGAGATGATTCCTGGAGTATTTGGGCCAACCAACTTCGTCCCCTTCTCTTTGAGATATTTTCGAACCATCACCATGTCGAGCGTTGGAATCCCCTCTGTGAGACAGACAACCAAAGATACCCCTGAATCAGCGGCTTCCATGATCGCATCCGCAGAAAAGGCGGGAGGAACAAAGATGGCTGAAGCATTTGCGCCGGTATTCTTAACCGCTTCCATGACACTATTAAAAACAGGAACTCCCTCAACCTTCTGACCTCCCTTACCCGGAGTCACTCCGGCAACCACCTTTGTTCCATACTCTTTCATCTGTTTCGTATGGAATAGACCCTCATTGCCCGTAATCCCCTGAACAACTACCTTTGTATTCTCATCAACCAAGATGCTCATAATTCCTCCCATTTATATTTCGGAATTCGGATTTCGGAATGCGGAGTTGAAGTAACCAAAATCTGTCATTCTCACAAATTCAAAATTTTTCATTCCGCATTCCGCAATCCGCAATCCGCATTAGCTCTTAAGGGCTTCCACCACCTTCTGGGCTCCCTCCTGCATGCCAGAGGCAACAGTAAAATTGAGACCTGATTCCCTTAAGATTTTTCTTCCCTCTTCCACATTCGTCCCTTCCAATCTCACCACAATAGGAACTTTCACTTTAACCTCCTCAACGGCCTCGGTCACTCCCCTGGCAAGTGTATCGCATCGAAGGATCCCGCCAAAGATGTTGATAAAGACGACCTTCACCGCCGGATCTGCCATGAGAATCTTAAACCCGTTTTTAACCATCTCAACCGTTGCGCCTCCGCCTACATCGAGAAAGTTGGCAGGCTCGGCTCCGAACACCTTGATGATGTCCATGGTGGCCATGGCCAACCCGGCGCCGTTGACCATGCATCCCACATTTCCATCGAGCTTGATATAATTCAGATTGTATTTGGAGGCTTCAATCTCCAGAGGGGCCTCTTCATTAAGATCCCTGAGGGCAGCAATCTCCTTGTGCCTGAAAAGGCCATTATCATCGAAATTGATTTTGGCATCGAGGGCGATAAAATCTCCGCCTCCGGTAAGCACAAGAGGATTGATCTCTGCAAGAAGACAGTCTTTCTCGTAAAAGGTTTTATAAAGGCCGCTCACCACGCTTCTCAATTTTCCAACCTGGGCAGGATCAAGTCCGAGTTCATAACCAACCTTATTTGCCTGAAACGGCCTCAATCCCACATAAGGCTCTACCCATTCCTTTATAATTTTCTCCGGAGACTCTGCGGCAACCTTCTCGATCTCCACTCCTCCTTCTCGGCTGGCCATGATCACAGGGCGTTCCCTGGAGCGGTCCATCACCACACCAAGATAGAGTTCTTCTTTAATCTCCACGCCCTCCTCGACCAATATCTTCCGAACCACCCTGCCCGCTGGTCCGGTTTGATGGGTAACGAGGGTCATCCCAAGAATCTCCTTTGCCGCCTTTTCTGCTTCTGCGGAGCTGTTTACAACCCGAATACCTCCACCTTTTCCCCGGCCACCTGCATGGATCTGGGCTTTGACAACGATCGGCTTTCCTCCAATCTCCTCAGCAACCTTTCTCGCCTCTTCAGGCGTTTCAGCCGCCCTTCCCTTTGGAACAGGAATACCGTATCCCCTGAGAATCTCCTTGGCCTGATACTCATGAATTTTCATTGCGTCCTCCCCCTCTTTAAAAAATAGGCGGGCATATTATAACGGATTTCATCAACCTAAAAAAGGGTAAAATGATGGCCAAATTGAAATGAGTATTTTGGGTTTATAAATTGAATATCTTGCATCCTCGCCGCCCAGAAAAGGATTGGGGGTTGCTATATTTCAATATCGTTTAACTTTATCCATTCATAAATGGCAATCCTGGGGGCAAGTCTTACTTTTTGATAATTCATGAACATCAAAATTAAAGACCTGACCCTCTTTAATTCCAAATAGTGGGCAGTGAGTTGGCACTTCTCCCCTCGCACCTTAAACAACCCCTTTAACAACCCGTTCTTGACAGGCCTTGTGCTGTGATGTATATTGTGATGTAGCTAAAGTATTATAGGAGGTAAGGCTATGCCTCGGATGGTTCGAAAACAAGTTTATATCGAATCACACCAAGAAACGACTCTAAAAAAGCAAGCGAAGTCTTTGGGTATTACGGAAGCAGAGGTTATTCGACGGGCGATTGATCGCCAAATGATCTCTGTTCGGTTGGGTGCAAAAGACAAAAAAGCATGGGAGAGGGAGAAAACATTCATAGCCAACCGCATGGCTAAGGGGCCTGCCTCAAGAGGTCGCCGATGGAGGCGCGAGGATGCCTATGAAGAAAGGCTGATGCGTTATGGCCGGTAAAATCCTGGTGGATACAAACATCCTGCTTTACGCATATGACCGTGGGGAGACGGCCAAACAGCCCCTGGCTTTAGCTTTATTGGACCGTTTGGTGGACCATGATCTATGAGTTTTAACCCCGCAGGTGTTGGCTGAATTTTTCGTCAATGCGACAAAGAAATTGCGCCCCCCGTTAACTCTCGAGGAAGCTTATATTCGTATCCAGAACTATCTATTATCGTGGGAGGTATTAGATATTAACGGTGCAATCGTTCTGGAGGCTATCCGCGGGGCCCGTACTTATCAGATGACTTATTGGGACGCACAAATTTGGGCTTCTGCCAAGATGAACCAGATTTCAATCGTCATCAGCGAAGATTTCGGGGATGGTGTCATGATTGAAAATGTGAGATTCGCCAATCCATTTGGAAGTAATTTCAAACTGGAGGCATGGCTTCCTGGATCAGAAACAGGTTAATATATTAATCTAGTTGTTTAAAATTCTTTGTAAAATCCCTCCTAACCTCCCCTGCCTACCGGCAGGCAGGCTTTGCCAAAGGGAGGAAAAAGAAGCTTCCTTTTTATAAAAAGCCACTTATAATTACGTAACAGAAGCTTACCGTATTGTGCCTACATAATGGGCGGTCAATTGACGCTCCCGGACTTTGGGATTGGAGTAATCCGGAAGGAGCATGGGAGCTACACGGTCTGTGACGATTCCTGCCTCTTCCAGTTCTTTATGATATCTTCGGACATGGTCCAGGTTCAATTTTCCTTCTTTCGCTTTGTCTTTCGTATAGAGCGATGCACTTACTCCCGCAATCCTGCCGAAGACCGTGACGTCAAGAAGCGAATTCCCCATTAAACGATTTTCTCCATGGACTCCACCCGAAACTTCGCCCGCAGCGAAAAATCCCGGGACGGATGTTTCGCAAAGGCTGTTATATTCCAGGCCTCCGTTCTGGTAATGAAGCGTGGGATAAACCAGCATGGGATCCTTTGAAATATCGATCCCGAATCGCTTAAACAAAATAAATTTGCCCGGGAATTCCCGCTTCACCGCCCCTTCCCCCATCAGGATGTCGATCATCGGAGAATCAAGCCAGATGCCCAACTTACCCGTAGGCGTCAGGATTCCCTTTCCAACCTCATCACACTCTCTAATGAACGAGGCGGATTCCACATCTCTCGGTTCCCGTTCGTTGACGAATTGTTCGCCATCAATGTTGAGCACATTGGCTCCTGCCCCTCTGAACTTCTCTGTGATCAGGAGACCCTCTGCTTGTTCAGGGAAGACCGCACCGGTTGGATGGTACTGGACGGTATGGAGAAAACATAACTTTACCCCTGCCCGATAACCCATGACCAAACCATCCCCGGTCGCACCGTAATGGTTGGTGGTCATGAATCCCTGAATATGAAGTCTTCCCGAACCTCCCGTAGCCATAATCACCGCTTTCGCCTTTACGATGAAATATTCTTCCGTTTCCAGGTTATAAAGCACCGCCCCCGCACAATGGCCGTGTTCATTCAAGATCAGTTCCACAGCCGGCGAAAATTCCAGAACCTTAATGTCTTCTGCCCGGTTTTTTGCCTCATCTCTCAGGGTTCTCATGATCTCGGCGCCGGTAATATCGGCAGCGTAATGCATCCGCTTCCGGCATGTACCGCCCCCATGAAGTGACTTCAGATGCCCTTCCGGTAATTTCGTCAGCATACACCCCAAATTTTCCAACCACGCCAGGACCTTTGGAGCCTCCGTGACAAGGGTATAGGCAAGCTCCGGAACATTTTTAAAATGCCCTCCCCCCAAAACATCGAGGTAGTGGTAATAGGGAGAGTCTTTCGTTCCCTTCGTGGCTCCCTGGATGCCGCCCTCCGCCATCATCGTATTGGCATCCCCGTGCCTCAATTTGGTGGCGATCAGGGCCTTAACTCCATTTTCCTGCGCGGTCAACGCAGCGGCCGTTCCCGCGCCTCCTCCGCCGAGAATAAGGATATCGGTTTCATAAGCGATTTTATTCAGATCAATCACATCAGGGTTGACACGACTTTTGGCTTCGAGAAGATGAACAATTTCCGGGGAGATCGAATAACCCTTATTGACACCCACACGAATCTCCGTTCGTGAACCTTTTTTGAAATCGGGATGATACTTTTTTAGCCGTTCCTCCCTTTCTTTCAAAGTAAGCAAAGGAAACTCTGCCCCTCTTCTCTTGGCTTCCACCCTGCCGGGGCGCGTTGCCTCAACCTTCTTGATCAACTCATTTAACTCGCTTGTATACGGCATAATTCCTCCAAAATAACAGTGCAAATTGCAAATTTAGCAATGCAAAATGTAAAATTTCTCATAATCTTCTTTTAAGCGGCCCCCATTTTTCAATTTGTAATTTACATTTTACAATTTGCAATGATCTTTACAGATAAGTTTTATCCTTTGGGGTCCAATCTTCGTCCCCCTGCTCTGGCTCGATCTCTCTTGCGGTATAAAGGTTCTTTAATGTCTCCTCATCCGTATCCATCAACTGACGGAGCATCTGCTCGTATTTCCCTTTCTCAACCTCTTTGACCATGGAGGCCAGATGTTCCGCTCTGGGCGCAACGTACTTTCCGTATAGCCGCCTTCCCAGGATGGCAATGTTATATTGACAGATCTCTGCAGGGCACCTTGAAGTACAGAGACCACACATCACGCAGTCAAAAGAGAGCTCTGCCAATCTGGCGATATCCCCTCTCATTCCCGCAGCGATATAATCCATCACCTCGATGTCCATCGGGCAGGATTTGGTGCAGGTATTACACTGGAGACACCGGAGGAGTTCAGGATAATGTTTGACCAGTGTCTCGATCGCAGGCTTGACCTTTTCGATGTCATAGACACTCTTGGTAGCCGGGAAGAAGGGGATCTGGGCAAGATACATGTCGGGCTGGACAACGGTTTGGCAGGCCAGCCCCACCTCGATCTTATAACTTCCTAGAAATCGGTAGACCGTCCCGCAGGCTCCACATATCCCTCCGCGGCATCCGCATCCCCGGATCAGTTGGTATCCAGCATACTCCATCGCCTTCTGAATGGTGAGAGAGGCAGGAACTTCATACCTCTTCCCCATGATGAAGATGGGAACCAGGTCCTCTTTTTTGATTTCTTCTGTTTGCATCGACGTCTCCCTCAAACATGGATTATCTAAAAATCTGAATGGTTGTAATGTCAAATGTCAAAGTTCAAATCCCAAATCAAATCCAAAGCTCAAATGAGATGCCGAATCAAGTTCGGCATGACAATAACGTCATTCTGAACTCGTTTCAGAATCTAATTTGGGCTTTGACATTCCTTTGACATTTGGATTTTGGAATTTGGATTTTTAGATCGCTCCTGATTCGATTTTCAGTTCGTCTTCTTTGAAGGTGGCGACCGGTGGCACCTCATTGACATCTCTTCCGGGAACATAGTTGAACATCTTCTGGATCTTATCCCCAACGCTCCTGAAGAGAGTGGCAACTGGAAGCTTGCTCGGGCAGGCGCTGTCGCAGAGCCCGCACCCAATGCAGGAGGTGACCATATGGGTCATCCGGATGAGATGAAAGATAAGGGTGTCGGTGGGCATCCGGATTCCCCCCTTGCGGTCCGCCCATCTCAGGAATTGATCTCCCTCATGCTCAAACACGGCTGTCCTGAAGACGCACTCCTTGCAATAACAGATCGGACAGGAAATCATGCAGTTGTGACATCGAATACAGGTCGAAAATTTATCCAGAAAAGCTGGCAGATTCTTGACAATCCCGCTGAATTCCTGGAAGAGAGCATCTCTTTTCTTTATTCTCTCAGCAATGACTTTATTGATCACCTCGTTCCTTGAGGCGGGTTCATTTCCTGAAGCAGAGAGGAGCCCTTTCTCATCCAGCTCTTTTTCTAATTTATCTCCGATCTCAAGCCCGACCTCTTCATCTGTTTTGTAGCCAAAGAGCTTAATATGAATATCGGCCTTTGGAACAGGAAATTCACACATCTGGCAGGCAGGTCGGAAAGCAAATCCCTGTGGAGCTACGGGCGCCCCCTTCTCCATGCTTTTAAATAAATCTGATTCCAGTTTTCCGCCTTCCTTTCCCTCTTGAACCATCTTCGAGTAGTCCGTTACTTCAAATGTTCCCGGACAGTCGATGCCGATGACAAAGAGGTTCTCCAGTTTTACCTGAAGAAATTTGGCCAGCTCAACAACGGCCCTGATCTCACAGGTCTTCAATACGGCAGCGACTTTCTTGTTTAAATTCTTTATAGAGAGATTGGAGGCAACCCTTGCGGATTGAACCGGTATGGTCAGTGAAAACGGAGACGCGCCATCCATCTTTCCGGGATCGTGGATCAACGTTTGAGCAAACCCATCTCCGGAAGGAAGCTTCTTGGGAATAAGAAGGGCCTCGAACACTCCCTTTTCTAAAAGGGATTTAAGAAACCCGTTAACGGTCTCTTCGGTCTTTCCTCCCGAAACTTTCAACACTGTCTGCTTTGCCATCTTTGGAAATTCTCCTTTCATGATTAAATCCGCCTGATCGCAGGCTAAAGCCTGCGGCTACTTTTCTTAACGCTATGCCCTATGCGCTATGCGCTTTGCGTTTAGGCGTTCCATAACTGTTTCATGGGATTGGGTCCCATCTTCCTCAAATCTTCGGTCATCTTTGTCACGGTATCGGCAAAAAGTTTTCCCTCACTGGCGCTGATCCATTTCAACCAGATGCGATCTTCGGTAAACCCCATCTGGTTTAGAATGCCTTTCAGAATCGCCACCCTTCTTCGCGCCTTGTAATTGCCGGTCTGGTAATGGCAGTCGCCGGGGTGGCATCCTCCGAGCAACACGCCATCTGCGCCGTCGATCAGGGCCTTCAGCACATAAATTGAATCGACCGCTCCAGAGCACATCAGATGGATGACACGAATATTGGGGGGATACTGCTGCCGGGTGGTCCCTGCAAGATCCGCTCCGGTATAGGTGCACCAGTGACAAAGAAAAGCAACGATCCTCGGTTCAAAGTCTGCCATATCAACCTCCTACGTCGTTTGTTTAAGGAGCATTACATTTGAGGAGCGCTTCGCTTGAGGCAAATTCTTTTTCTTTTACCTCTTCCCTCAAGGCCGAAGGCCGATCCTCTATCCTCTTCCCATTTAATCAATCGCTTCATTAAGAACGGTCAGATTCAATCCTTTTTCAAAGTTTCTTTGCTGTGAGGCCGCATTCCTGCAGGCGACGACACAGTTGCCGCATCCCTGGCAGAGCGCATCCACCACCTCTGCTTTCACTTCCTCTTCATTGAGCACCCTTGCCCCATAGGGACAGGCTGTCACACAGAGTCCGCACCCGCAGCAGAGCCTCTTGATCACATAGGCCAAATAGGCCTTCTCTTCCACTGTCTCTTTCGAAAGGAGCGCCCCTGCCCGTGCGGCCGCCGCATTCCCCTGGGAGATGGCATCCTCCATAAAATTGGGCGAATGGCAGAGTCCGCAGAAGAATTTTCCCCGGTCCACCGAATCAAGGGGAGCGGATTTTGGGTTGGCCTCCATAAAGAAACCATCCGGATTAAGATCCACATCAAATATCTTTGCCAGATCCCGGTTGTCATTCGGTTCGATGCCGGCGCTGAGGATGATGCGGTCCGCAGGAAGGCTCACCTCGCCGCCCATCGCAGGATCAAAGGCCAAGACACGAAGCTCACCATTCTCAAGGGTTACCCTGGGCTTCTTCTCCAGATCGTAACGGATGAAGACGACTCCTTTGCCCCTTGCCTCATAATAATAGGTCTCATAGAACCCGTAAGTTCTCACATCCCGGTAAAGGACATAGACATTCATATGAGGGTTTTTCTCTTTCAATTTAAGGGCATTCTTTATCGCATGACCGCAGCAGACGCGGCTGCAATAAGGGTGTTCCTCATCTCTTGATCCCACACACTGGATCATGACGGCAGACCGAACCTCCTTCAATCCTCCGTCATCGAGGTGAATCGCCTTATCCAGTTGTTTCTGTGTGATGACCCTGGGGTCCTGGCCGTAGAGATATTCCTTCGGAGTCACCTCTTTTCCGCCGGTCGCCAGGATGAGGGCCCCGTGGTCGATAAATTCTTCTCCATCCGGATGTTTAATCTTCGTTTTGTAATGGCCGTTCTTCTTTCCAAACTCGACAATCTCCGTTTCGAAATAAGGATGGATAGAAGGGTAGCTTTTTACTTTTTGAATGAGATCCTCCAAAAGGGCCTGTGGATTTGATCCCTTCAAGGTATAGTAGGATTCTTTCAGATTCCCACCCAGATCTTTCTCCTTCTCAATCAGGTAGACCTCATAGCCCTGCTCTGCCAGTCGCAGGGAGGCGGTGATTCCAGCCGCCCCTCCGCCCACCACCAATCCTCTCTTCTCAACCTTCTGGCTCCCTTTTCGGATGGGTTGAATCCTTCTCGCCCTTTCCACGGCCATCCTGATGAGAGCCATTGCCTTCTCCGTGGCCAATTTCGGAAGATCTCTATGAACAAAGGCGCACTGCTCCCGGAGATTGGCATATTCAATGAGATAGGGATTAAATCCCATTCCCTTTGCCATCTCCTCCATCGTCTTTCGAATCTCCCGATGGGAGCAACCTGCGATGACGATCCGGTTGATCCCGTGTTCTCCTATTTTCATTTTGATCTGGTTGAGATCTTCAGGAAGGCAGGCCAGACCCATCTCTTCCACATGCGAGACCTCTCCCAACTGTTTGGCCCCCTCGATCAGTTCAGGAATGGACAGGCTTTCCTTCAATTCTCCGCCGCAGTGGCAGATGAACACACCGATCTTCGGAACCTCGTATGATAAAGCTCCCTCCGCAGGATATTCCTGTTTTGAAATGGGGAGGGAATTCGGAGCAAGGAATGAAGCGGCAGCCGCGGCCGCGCTTGACCCCTCGACAACGGTCTCCGGGATGTCTCTCGGCCCCCGGAATGCACCTCCGACAAAAATTCCATTGACCGAGGTCTTGGCAGGATGAAACTCATCGGTCTCGCAAAACCCCTGCGGATTTAACCGGAGCCCCATCCCCCCCGCTAAATCCTTGATGTTCTGGGGAGGCGTAAATCCCACGGAGAGGATGACGCTGTCGAACTCCCTCTCTTCAAAGGTCCCATCCTCCTTCACATAAGTGATGAGAAGGTTCTTTGTCTGTTGAAGTTCCTTGACGCTTGAGATGGCGCTTCGAATATATTCAATTCCATATTCGGTCTTCGCCCTTTCATAATATCGTTCGTAATCCTTTCCCATCGGCCGGATGTCCATGTAGAAGAAAGTGACATTCAAACCCGGAGACCTCTCTTTAGCGATCATCGCCTGCTTGGTGGCATACATGCAGCAGATCGTGGAACAGTGATCCTGACCGCAGGAAGGGTCTCTCGATCCCACGCACTGGATAAAAGCAATCCTCTCCATCTTCTTTCTGTCGGAGACCCGGATTGGAAATCCCTGTGTGGGGCTTGAGGTGGAGATGAGCCTTTCGAACTGGATGCTGGTCAACACATTCTCATACCGGCCAAATCCGTATTCCCCTTTCTTCTGTGCCCAGAAAGGTTCAAATCCAAATCCGAGCAGGATGGCCCCTACCCCGATCGCTTCCTCCTCTTCCTTCATATCAAGATCGATGGCGCCCGGAGCGCAGACCTTCACGCATTCACCGCATCGAGTACAGGTCTTGGGGTCAATCACAAGACTGTGAGGAATCGCCTGCGGATAGGGAAGATAGATCGCCTTTCTCTTCTCCAGGCCGCCTCCGAATTCCCTCTCCACCTCCACCGGACAGACTTTGATGCAGGCCTCGCAGAGGGTGCATCGCTTCGGGTCCACGCATCTGGGTTTCCTGACGATGGAAACCCTAAAATCCCCTGCGGCCCCTTCCACTTTCTTCACTTCCGAATAGGGCAACAGTTCAATATTGTCGTGAAGATGACACTCATAGATCGGACAGAACGCCGGAGGAGTGGGGCTCATAAAACAGACGCCGCACGAATTCGTTGGAAAGGTCTTATCAAGAAGAGGAAAATAGCCTCCGATGGCCGGCCCCTGTTCGAGGAGAAAAACCTTCCTCCCCATCTCTGCCAGAAGAAGCGCCGACTGCATTCCTGCGATCCCAGCGCCCACAACCAATGCCGAACTCTTGTCGCCTCTCATTTTTGCTTGTGCCATTTGTTATCCTCTGAAAATTGTTTGAGGTTGGAGGTTTGAGGTTTTAGGCAAATTCTTTGCCTCCAACCTTCAGCCTCAAACCTTTTGCGAATTTTATCTCCTATGCCAATTGTAACGACTCCAACAGTCCCTTTGGGTTGATCAAATGTTTCTTCAACCATTTCTCTTGGTTCTTAACGTCAAATGCCGCTCCAATCAGCTCAGTAAAATAAAAAATGGGGAGTCCCTGGTCCTGCCTCATCTCCAGGTTCATCTGGCAGAGACCACAAGAGGTTACGATACAATGGGCTCCTGCCTCTTTCGCCATGGATACAATTTTCCCTACCAGTTTCTTAACCACATCCGCATAGGTCATGGCCAGGTCTGCGCCACAGCAATCCGTTTTATAAGACCAATCCACCGGTTCGGCCCCGAGGCTCTTCATCAAACGATCCATGTATTGTGGGTTTTCCGGATCATCCAGCTGAGTAATTTTGGGATGCCGAACCAGAGCGCATCCATAGTAACAAACGGGCTTCAATCCCTTCAAAGGGTTCTTTACCTTTTCTTTTATTTTCTCCAAACCGATTCGATTCAGAAACACATCCATCAACGCCAATATTTCAATCGAAGGGTCATAGGTAAATCCGACGATCTCTTCGATCTCCTTTCGCTCCGCTTGATCATGCTGCAGAACGTACTCGGTCCTTTTCAAGTAGCTAAAACATCCGGCACAGGGAACCACCAGAGGCCCTGCCTTCGCCAACTGTGCCTTGGAAATATTCCTGGCCGGGAGGCAGAGGGAAAGCAGACGATTGAGGCTATGGGTCGCCGCCGCTCCGCAACAGTTCCAATCCTCAATCTCCACCAGTTCCACCCCCAGTGTTTCGAGAACCGCCTCCGTGGACCGACCGTACTCATAAGATGAAGAATGATCCGTACAACCCGGAAAATAAGAGAATCGCATTTGTTGCCTCCCTAACTTTTGCTAAAAATCAAATAGATAATCAACTTTCAAACGAGATTCTGAAACGAGTTCAGAATGACATTCTTGTCATGCCGAACTTGTTTCGGCATCTCGTTTTAAGCCCTTGTAATTTATTTACCATACGGCATTTATTTCGCTTTTGTACACTTCTCAAAAATCCTCTTGATCTCACCTCTCCCCTTCACAAAGCTGGGGAGCAAAGGAAATTTACCCTTCAAAAAGAGCTTCACGCCAGGGATGAGAGAACCTTTCATCAAATCTCTGCTTCGGAGCACGTAGTCCATCAGCATGGTTACCTCGTGCGCCCTCCCTCCCCTACGAACGCTCTGGATAAAAGCCTCATGGAAGAGATGGATATTCTTCTCTTTTGCATGAATCCCCTCTCTCATTGCCATTTCTCTTAGGGCATCCATGAGAACCCCGATGTGGATCTCATTCGGACAACGTGTGCCGCAAGTCTGACAGTAAACACAAAACCAGATGGCGCTGCTTTCCAGGACTTCTTTCTTCTTTCCCATCTGGATCATCCGGATGATGCTGTTGGGCCGAATGTCCATGGATGGGGCCGTGGGGCAACCCGCCGTGCACTTGAGGCACTGATAGCAGAGGCTGAGCTTTTCCCCGCTCCATTTCTCCGCTTCCTCCAGAAAAGTGTTGTTAGCCTTCTCTACGTTGGTCAGGGCTTCCATTCATTCCTCCATTTTTATCGCTATGCGCATAGCGCCTGCCTGCGTTAGGCAGGCTAAGCGCTAAGCGCTTTCAAACAAACGTATCCATCATCCGAAGGGTTTGGATCGACGAACTATTTCTTAACTCACAGGCGAAATTTGGGCAAGCCCCGATACAGGCTCCGCATCCCTGGCAAAGCGCGCTATGGACAACCGAGATTCCCCGGCGGGAGTCCATCTCTCTCGCCTCATAGGGACAGATCTCAACGCAGATGCCGCACCCGCTGCAAATATGTTCATCAACAAAAGCGATCAAGGGGTCCTGAAGGAGCTGGTCCGTTGAAAGCAGGGCCTGAATCTTGCTGGCTGTGGCGGATGCCTGCGAGACCGTATCGGAGATATCTTTCGGGCCCTGACCGCAACCGGCTAAGTAGATTCCCTTCGTAGAACTCTCCACGGGATAGAGTTTGATATGGGCCTCTGTTAAAAACCCATGGCGATCGACGGTCGCCCTCAGCTTGGCGGCCAGGTCTTTCACGCCATCGCTTGGGACAACGGCGGTGGCCAATACGACCATATCAGCCGCCACCTCAACCATATTGCCCGTGAGGGTATCCACCCCCAACACCCTCACCTTCCCATTATCCTGAAAAATCCTGGAGACACGGCCCCTGAGATAGAGAAGCCCTTCCTCCTCGATCGTCTTCTGTAAAAATTCCTCGTAGCCTTTGCCGTCCGACCGGATATCCATATAGAAGATATAGGGCTGTCCGTCCGGGACCTGCTCCTTATAGATCTTCGCCTGTTTGGCGGTGTACATACAGCAGATGCGGGAGCAGTAAGGCATATACCGGTCCGGGTCCCTCGATGCCACGCACTGGATAAAGACCATCTCCTTTGGAACTTTTCCATCGGAGGGCCGGACGATCTTTCCCTGGGTGGGCCCGTCGGCTGAGAGCATCCGTTCCAGGGAGAGGCCATCGATCACATCCGGAATCTCTCCATAGCCATACTCCCCCAGCTTCTCACGGGGATAGAGATCAAATCCCGTGGCTACGACAATGGCCCCGACCTTCTTCCCGATCCGTTCATCTTCCTGGTTGAACCGAATCGCCTTCTCAGGGCAGACCTCTTCGCATTTTCTGCAACTCCCATCAATAAAATATCGGCAATGGTCGCGATGGACCACGGGCTTATCGGGAACGCTCTTAGGATAAAGGAGATCAATCGCCTTTCGAACGCCCAGCCCTCTCTCAAATTGGGAAACATATTCCACGGGACAGTCCCTGATGCAGAGACCGCAACCATTACACTTCTCCCAATCGACATGGGTTGCCTTCTTCCGGATGGTCAGCTCAAAATTTCCCACATAGCCTTTCACATCCTCCATCTCCGAATAGCAATGGAGATCGATCCCCGGATGTTTTTCTATCTCCTTTGCCTTCGCAAAGAGATTCGGAAGGGCGGGATGAAGATCAGGAAAAGTTTTTGAAAGCTGGGTCATATGTCCGCCCAGGGCCTGCTCCTTTTCAAGCAGGATCACCTCATAACCTCCCTCTGCCAGATCGAGGGCTGCAGTCATTCCGGCAATCCCTCCGCCGATGACCAGAACGCTCCGGTTAATGGAAACTGAAATGGCCTCAAGCTTCTCATTCTCTCTCACCTTCTTCAGGGTCGCCAGAATGATCTCTTCGGCTTTTTCTGTCGCCCTCTGCTTCTCTTTCTGGTGAACCCAACTGCACTGCTCCCGGATATTGGCGATCTCGCAGAGATAGGGGTTCATCCCTTCCGATTTAACCGCCTTTCTGAATGTATTCTCATGCATGCTCGGCGAACAGCAGGCGACAACAACCCCTTCCAACCCCTTCTCCCGAATTGCCTCCCGGATGAGCTGTTGCCCGGGTTCGGAGCACATATAGATGTAATCGGCGCTATGGCTGACATCCTTCACTTCTTCCATTTTGCCAGCCACCGACTTAACATCAACCGTGCCCGCAATATTCACTCCGCAATGACAGATAAAAACACCGAGTTTTTTCATGATCGCTTTGCTTAAGGTTTGAGGATCGCTTCGCTCTCTTTCGCTCAAGGAGCACTTCGTTTGAAGAACACTTCGTTCGAGGAGCGCTTCGCTTAAGGTAAAACCTTTATCCTTTTGCCTCTATCCTCAAGTCCTGCGAAGCAGGACGCTCCTCAGGCCTTTTCCGGGCCGCTCCTCCATCCTCCAGCGTTCTTAGTTTTTCGCAAACAATCCCTGGACTTTGCTTGCCGAAGCGTTGGCATGGGCCACGGCGTCGGCAATATCTTTGGGCCCCTGGGCGCAGCCTGCAATGTAGATCCCCTCTCTATTGGTCTCCACTGGACGGAGTTTCCTCTCCGCCTCGGTGAAGAACCCATATTCATCCGTGTTGATCCCTAATTTTTGAGCCAGTCCTTTTGCCTCCGCCTGGGGTTGAATGGCCGTGGCCAGGACGACCATATCCGCAGAGACCTCCACCTTCTTTCCTGTCAGCGTATCCACGCCCCAGACAACGATCTTCCCGTCATCCTTGAAGATCCGGGAGACCCTGCCGCGGAGATAGAGGATCCCCTCCTCTTCCATCCCCTGCTGGATGAATTCTTCATATCCCTTGCCTGTTGACCGGATATCCATGTAAAAGATATAAGCCTGCCCGTCATGGACCTTATGTTTATAGAGCCTGGCATGTTTGGCCGTATACATACAGCAAACCCGCGAGCAGTAGGGCATATACCGTTCAGGGTCTCTTGACCCCGTGCACTGGATGAAAACAACCTCCTTCGGAATCTTGCCATCCGAAGGCCTTTTGATTTCGCCCGTGGTCGGCCCGGATGCAGAATTGAGCCTCTCGAAGGCCAGGCCATCGATCACATCCGGAATCACTCCATAGCCATATTCGCCGAACGTTTCCTTTGGGATCAGGTCAAAACCCACAGCCGTAATGATGGCTCCCACCTTCTCTTCAACAAAACGGTCCTGTTGTTCATAGTCAATGGCTCCGACCGGGCAGACCTTCTCGCAGACCCTGCATTTCTTCTCCAAAAAATAACGGCAGGTTGAAGGATTGATCACGGGTTTGTTTGGAACGGCCTGAGGCGAAAGCGTATAGATCGCCTTTCCCAGTCCCATGGCCCGGTCAAACTCAGAAGGTTTTTTCGAAGGGCACTTCTCCTGGCAGAGACCGCAGCCTGTGCATTTCTCCCAGTCCACATAGGCCGCCTTTCTGCGGATTCTCACGGTAAAGTCACCCGCTTTCCCCTCCACCTCGTCCACCTCTGAATAGGTGAGGAGTTTAATATGAGGGTGCTGGCCTGTTTCCACGGTTTTAGGGGTCAGGGTGCACTGGGCGCAATCAAGAGTGGGAAAGGTCTCCGAGAGCTGAAGCATCCTGCCTCCGATGGAGGGAAGTTTCTCCACCAGAACGACCTCATAACCCGCATTTCCGATGTCAATCGATGCGGAGATTCCGGCGATGCCTCCGCCAATAACCATCGCCCTCTTGATGAATCTTCCATTATTCTTCATTTGTAACACTTTAGTTCTTTGAAAAAAGTTATCTAATCCCCCTTCATCCCCCTTTGTCAAAAGGGGGAAATGTTTCTCCTCCCTTTGGAAAAGGGAGGTGGGGAGGGATTCTAACAAGTTTATTTCAAACCGCTAAATTGATACCTTCATTTATATAAAACCCTTTTCCTTTAAAAGCGGCAAAGGATCCACGAAGTTTTGTTCAAATCCCAGAGTCTGATAATCGAGTCCCATGGCCATACCTAATAGCTGGGTGAAATAGAGGACCGGTATGGGTTTGAAGCCCAGATACTTTTCTTTAATATCGGACTGTTTATGGTCGATGTTGAAGGTGCACATCGGACAGGTTGAAACGACGACCTCTGCCCCGTTCTTCACTGCAGAGCCAAGAATTTTATAGGCGCACTCGGTGGCTACATCAGGCGAGCCCACGGACTGAAAAGACCCACAGCATTCGATCTTATAGGGAAAATCAACCGGTTCTGCGCCCATGGCCTCCAGAAACTCTTCAAACAGGGTGGGGCTCTCCTTGTCGTCAAATCCCATCTCATCAAACGGCCGCAGGAGCATACACCCATAATAGGCCGCCGCCTTAAGTCCGGCTAACGGCTTCTTCATCCTCTCTTTGATTTGAGAAAAACCGATCTCCTGTTTCAGTATCTCCAGATAGTGGAGGATCCGGAGGTCTCCCTGGTAGTTCATCTCGATAAAGTTGTTGATCTTCTCTCGCTTCTCACCATCGTTCTGAATCAACCGGTTTGTCCTCTTGATCACATTGAAGCAGATGGCGCAGAGGGTCGTCAGCGTTGTCCCTTCTTCTCTCGCCTTGGCTAAAATTCTCGATGGCGGGAGAAGGGCCATGATATTGTCTGTGGTTAATGGAAAGGTCGCTCCACAGCAGGTCCAGTTTGGAAGCTCTTTTAATTCAAATCCGAGGAGAAGAGAACAGTCCCTGGCCGTCTGATCAAAATTCTTTGCCTTCGTGTAGAGGGTGCAACCCGGAAAATAGAGATATTCCATAAGAACTCCCAAGCTAAAATGAGATGCCGAACCAAGTTCGGCATGACCAACATGTCATTCTGAACTCGTTTCAGAATCCCGTTTTTGAAATTTGGTATTGATTTGGCATTTGGATTTTGACATTTAAAATTATCGTATCACTTTAGCATTTTGAAAAGAAGAGTTTTACGAGTCAATTGACCAAAAGATTCATTATAAAATCCCCCTTAATCCCCCTTTTCCAAAGGGGGAAACCCTTATCTCCTCCCTTTGGCAAAGGGAGGTCGGGAGGGATTTTACAAAGATTTTCAAACCGCTAAAGTATTACAAATTATCTTATGAAAGAAACTTTCTGAACCCGCTGACAAAGGCGATCTGCGGAAGTCTTTCAAGAAACCCTTCGGGGAAGTCTGGAATCTGGATGTGATCCTTCCGGTCCTTCTTCCTCAAGATGACCATTCTTAAGGCGTCCATCACCCTTGCGATATCGATCCCTTTCGGGCACCTCGACGTACACTGGAGGCATGAAGCGCAGAGCCAGAAGGTGTTGACTCCAAGCGCTTCTTCTTCGAGACCGAGAAGCGTATAACGGATGACCTCATGGGGGCCCACATCCATGGCAAAAGCCACCGGACAACCGGCCGTGCAATTCCCGCACTGATAACAGGCAAAGAGGTTCTGCCCGCTGATCAGCTCCACCTTCTTCGTAAACTCGTTGTGAACTTTCTCACGTGTAAGTTCAATTTTCATGATGGGTCTCCAAAAATAGGCTCACATCTTAATCATAAAACATCCCTGGTGACAAGACGAATGAAAGCGGAGTTGATATATGGAGATTTTTTGCTCAACTTCAACCTTGACCTTAACCTTTACGGTATTTCTTCTCCCCTTCAATATAGAGGTCATTTCCCCGGACATCATTGATGACGATGACCGGAAGGTCTTCCACTTCAAGCCTCCGGATGGCCTCCGGACCAAGATCCTCATAGGCCACGACTTCTGCCTTTTTCACCTTTTTGGCCAGAAGAGCGCCTGCCCCTCCGGTGGCCGCAAAGTAGACAGCTTGATGTTTCTTCATCGCTTCTTTGACTGCATCGGAACGCATTCCCTTTCCGATCATCCCTTTCAAACCTTTCTCAATCAAAGCAGGGGCATAGGCATCCATACGGTAACTGGTTGTAGGGCCTGCAGACCCGAAGACCTGTCCGGGTCTCGCGGGTGTCGGGCCGACATAGTATATGATCTGGCCTCGAATGTCAAAGGGAAATTCTTTTCCCTCTTTCAAGAGATCCGAGAGCCTTTTGTGGGCGGCATCCCTTCCTGTATAAATCACCCCATTGATAAGAACCCGATCTCCGATCTTCAATCTCTCCACATCCTTATCGGTCAGGGGAGTTTTTAAACGAATAGGCTCGGTCATATATCCTCCGTCTCAGGAACACTTCGTTCGAGGATCGCGTTCGCTTGAGGAACGCTTTCGCTTAAGGTTAGACGCAAAATCTTTAGCCTCACACCTCAAGCCTTGCTTTGCGAGACGCTCCTCCAACCTCAAGTCCCCGTAGGGGCCGCTCCCTTTCATATCACAATCTCTTTATGTCTCTGGGCGTGGCATTGGATGTTCACAGCCAGCGGAAAGCTGGCGATGTGGCAGGGCATCATCAGGACGTGAACTGCCAGTGAGGTGGTTCGTCCTCCCAAACCCTGTGGCCCGATTCCCAGTTTATTGATCTCCTCCAGGATTTCTGACTCCAACTTGTCCAGCTCCGGATCCTGATTCTTGCTCCCGAGAGGACGGAGAAGGCTCTTCTTCGCAAGAAATGCGGCCATTTCAAATGTCCCTCCGATTCCCACTCCGACAATGGTCGGAGGGCAGGGATTCGAACCGGACTCCTTCACCCTCTGAACGACATATCGTTTGATTCCCTCAATCCCATCCGATGGAGTGAGCATCACCACCCGGCTCATATTCTCGCTGCCGCCTCCTTTCGGAGCCACAGTGATCTGAACCTGATCACCGGGTACAATCTCCGTATGGATGATGGCGGGAGTATTGTCGCCGGTATTTTCCCGAGTGAAGGGATGGCAGATCGATTTCCTGAGATACCCGTCCCGATATCCCTGACGGACCCCTTCAAAGATTGCTTCTTTCAGCCCCCCTCCGACCAGATGGACTTCCTGCCCCAATTCGATGAAGACCACTGCAAACCCCGTATCCTGGCAGATCGCCACCTTTTCGTCCCTCGCAATCCGGGCATTCTCTTTCAACTCTTTCAGGATCTCCACCCCTAAGGATGATTCTTCTTTTTGTATGGCCCGATCAAAGGCCTCGAGCACATCTTCTCCCAGATCGGTATTCGCCTCCATACAGAGGTCTCTCACCTTCTCGGTAATCAGCTTTACGTCAATTTCTCGCATCTTTTCCCCGCTGTGTTTGAGGAGCGCTTCGCTTAAGGGTCACTTCGTTTAAGGGCCGCTACGCTTAAGGCAGAATCTTTATTTTTCTACCTCTATCCTCAAGGCTACAAGCCGATCCTCAAGTCCTGTAAAGCAGGACGCTCCTTATACCCTTAATTACAGTTTCAACTCTTCGATGCTCTTTTTCACGCTCTCTGCGGACTTAGCTACCAGACCTTTCTCCTCTTCGGTCAGATCCAGTTCAATGATTGACTCCACACCCTTTTCCCCAAGCTTCACAGGGACTCCAAAGCAGATGTCTTTCAAGCCATATTCTCCGTTGAGATAGACACAGCAGGGAAGAATTCTCTTTTTATCCTTGAGGATGGCCTCTGCCATTTGAATCGCTCCTGCTGAGGGTGCATAGAAAGCGCTCCCTGTCTTGAGTAGATTGACGATTTCTCCGCCACCCTTGCGGGCCCGATCCACCAATTTGTCAATCTTCTCTTTTGGAAGAAGTTGTGAGAGCGGAATACCGCTGATTGTCGTGTATCTCGGAAGAGGAACCATCTCATCCCCATGCCCGCCTAACAAAAGCGCCTGAATATCCTCGACAGAGACTCCCAATTCCATCGCAATGAAAGCCCTGTATCGGGCCGTATCCAGAACCCCTGCCATTCCCATCACCCTCTCTTTCGGCAAACCGCTCTTTTTCACGGCCAAATAGGTCATGGTATCCAGAGGATTGGTCACCATGATGAGGATGGCATTCGGAGATTTTGAGGTCACCTCAGCGACCACGGATTCGATGATCTTCCGATTGATCTCGAGCAGATCCTCCCGGCTCATCCCTGGTTTCCTTGGAACTCCTGAGGTGATGATGACGATATCCGAACCTTTCGTCTCTTCATACGTGTTTGTGCCGATGACATTTGAATCAAAACCTTCTACCGGCGCTGATTCAAAGAGGTCAAGTGCCTTGCCCTGGGGAATCCCTTCCAGAATGTCCACCAAAACGATGTCGCCTAATTCCTTAGCAGCGGCCCAGTGTGCCGCCGTAGCTCCGACAAATCCTGCTCCAATAATCGAAATCTTTTTTCTTGACATAAGATTGCCTCCTTTCTGAATAGACTTCGTTGATAAATGCACTTTTTCCGTCATGCCGGACTCGAGGAGCTTGCCCCGTACTGGATACGGGGGCATCCAGACGCCGTCCCAACAAAAGTCGGGAACCATTTCAAAGATTGGATCCCGGTTTTCACCGGGAACCCTGGATTCCGGCTTTCGCCGGAATGACGATCTTTTGGGAAACCTTTAGTTGATGGACAGAGTCTAAATAAAGGTTCATGGTTCAAGATTCAAGGTTGTGAGGTTGGCTCTCTTGGTCCAGCAAATAGCCCCTCAGATGAAACCCGCAGGTCTTCCGGATGATCAGTTCGGGCACGAGAAAAATCTCCTTGGCTGATGGCCTGTCATCACCCTTCTCAATCTTTTCGACCAGCATCTCAACAGCGATGGCTCCCATCTCAAACTTTTTTTGGCCGATCGTGGTCAACTCGATCCCCCGCATGGAGGAAAATTCGATGTCGTTGAACCCGATCAGGGCCATATCCTCCGGTATCCTGAGCCCCTCTTCGAGGATCGCCTGATAAACTCCCAATGCCATGTAATCATTAGTGGCAAAGATGGCAGTGGGCATCTCTGCCATTTTAAGAAATTGTTTTGCCCTCTGATAACCCGACCTCTTTAAAAAATTTCCTTCGAGAAAAAAATCGTCTCTTTGCTTCAACCCATAGGCATCAAGCGCTTTTTTCCCGCCATCGAGACGTTCGAGGCCCACTGAGGATTCCGCAGACCCGCCAATCACTCCAATTCTTTTATGACCGAGCCTGGTCAGATGCTCCACAGCCATAAATCCCCCAAGGATATTATCCACCCCCACATAATCGATCTTCTCCTTTACGGTTGGATGGTAGGTCCTTCGATTGACCATGATAATGGGAAATTCTTCCTCGGCCAACATAACGATGTTCGGATCTTCCATATGGGCAGAGGAGAAAATGATTCCATCCACTCCTTTGCTTCGAAGCATTTCAATATACTGTTTTTCAGTGGAGATGTTGGACTGGGTGCTGCAGAGGATGATGCTATATCCTAACTTTGTGGCTGTCTTTTCAATCCCCTGTGCGAGTTCTGTGTAAAAAGGGTTGGCAATATTCGTTATGACAAGACCCAAAGTTCTTGTTCGCCTCATCACCAGACTTCTGGCGATAAAATTAGGCCGATAACCTAACTCTTTTGCGATGGAGAGAATCTTCTCTTTGGTCTCATTGCGAATTCGAGATTTGTCATTGAGGGCTCTTGAAACGGTGGTGTGTGAAACTTTTGCAATCCTGGCAATATCTTTTATATTGACCTTTTTATTCATCTCGTAGCGTTCATAGGGGGGAGGGAGCCTATCTTGGCCCCCTCCCCTCTTCTTGACTTATTTTTTCTGAGCTTCCGCCTTTGCTTTGGCAACGGCTTCGTCTTCCCGCTTCACATCCTCCATCGTTTTGGGCTTCACCTTATCCGGAACAGGTTCCAGGCCATATTTCCACTTTAAGAACTGCGTCCCGGTCTGGGGGAAAAGAGCGTAAATCAATGTATCATAAAGGTCTTTAGCCAGCCCTTTTGTTTCCTCCTTCACCTTCTCTAACTCAGGCTCGATAACATCCGCGGGACGGCAGGTGATCGGCTCCTTCCCTTTCTTATATCCCTTAAGAACCGTATTCTTGACGTCGTCCGATATCGGAACAGGAGACTTTCCATAGAGGCCATAGACATAGTCCTGCGTCTCCTTTGACAGCATCTTATAACGGCCGAAGAGAACGTTGAGCACGGCCTGAACCCCCACGATCTGCGAAGTCGGCGTCACCAATGGAGGATACCCAAGGTCTTTCCGGGTCTGCGGCAGTTCCGCATAGACCTCTGAAATCCTGTGGATGGCATTTTGCTGTTTGAGCTGGCCCACCATGTTTGAAATCATCCCGCCGGGAATCTGATGTTTGAGCACTCCAGTGTCGATCACGGACATCTTCGTCGTATCCAGAAAGTCGCGATACTTGGGAGCGATGGACTCCAGATAGTCTCCTAATTTGAGGAGTTTCGAAAGGTCAATCTTCGGATCCCAGGGCGTTCCCTGAAGGGCGACAAGAAGAGGTTCCACGGCCGGCTGGGAAGAACGGAGGGCAAACGGGGCAAGCGATGTATCGACGACATCCACTCCAGCTTCAATCGCCTTCAGATAGGTCATGGTTCCCATCCCGCTCGTATAATGTGTATGGAGCTGAATGGGAATTTTTACGACTTTTTTAAGCGCTTTAACGAGCTCATAGGCGTCATACGGAGCTATCAGTGCGGCCATATCTTTGATGCAGAGCGAATTTGCTCCCATATCCTCCAGTATTTTTGCCTTGTCAAGATAGTAATTGATATTGTAGATGGGCCCTCCCATCCGTGTCTCAGTCAAAGAATAACAGATCGTTCCCTGGATGTGTTTGCCGCATCGTTGGATCGTTTTGAAGGCCGTCTCAAAGTTGCGCTCGTCATTAACCGCATCGAAAACTCGAAAGATATCGATGCCCACTTCTGCGCATTTTTCTACGAATGCTTCCACCAGATCATCGGCATAGTGACGGTAGCCCACTAAATTTTGTCCCCGGAGCAGCATCTGAAACGGTGTCTTTGGCATCAGCCTCTTCAGAATCCTCACCCTTTCCCAGGGGTCTTCTCCTAAAAAACGATGGCAGACATCATAAGTCGCCCCTCCCCATACCTCAACAGAATGAAACCCTGACTGATCCAGTTCCTCGGCAATGGGAACCATATCCTCCACCCTCATGCGCGTCGCCAAATTGGATTGATGACCGTCACGAAGGGTAGTATCCGTTATCCCGACTGGCTTCTTTGCCACCTTATCCATTCCTTCCATTCTTATAGCCTCCTTTCCTTTTTCAAAAGGGAATTATTTAGTATCTGTTTATAAACTAACGGTTTCCAAAAAGGTCGTCATTCCGGCGAAAACCGGAATCCAGGGTTCCCGGTGAAAACCGGGATCCAGCCTTAGAGATGGTTCCCGACTTTTGTCGGGACGACGTCTGGATGCCCTCGTATCCAGTACGGGGGAAGCTCCTCAAGTCCGGCATGACGGAATAACGGAATTTATAAACAGACTCTATTTTAATGTTATGCGTTAACGTTAACGCCTCCATAAAAATTTGTCAAGGGAAAAGTTACCTATTCACCATTTTCTCTGGATATTAATCCGGTCTTCATCTCCTCCGGACTGCCGAATTCCAACTTCATTACCCGCTGATAATAGGATCGTGAGGTATAAAGTGCGGCTACCGGATTGTGGCCTGTAACCCGGTCTTTGACGGCAAAGACGGTCGTCAGACCATCTACAAATTTCAAGAAGAGGGAATCATGGCCAATGCAGAGTCCCAGCATGATATTGAAATCGGTTCCGGCCCGATTCAAGATCTTTGCCTGGGCAATGGGGTTGCACATCGGCTCGAACTTGCCGATTTGGATCTTCTCCTCATCCTTGATGCCGATCCTCTCCTTTGGAATGCCTCCCACCTTGCAGGAAACTGAAATGACTTCAAAACCATGTTTCTCCAGTATCTCTGAAAGAATCGAAGCTTCAAGGGTCAGTCCCCCGCAGAAGGCCAGGCCAAGCTTCTTATAGCCCATCCTCTGTGAGAACTCGATCAACTCCTCGATCCGGCTCTTGGTGGGAATCATCACAAACGGCTTTGCATCCCGCTGGGCATAACAGGACCCTTCCTGAACCGAAGCCATGCGCGCAAACTCTTTGATCTCCGGATCATCATATCTTGATAGAGCCTCTGTCAGGGTTGGACCTTCCTTCTTTGTAGGACACGACGAAGGCCCCCTTCCCTTCTCCAGCCTGCAGATCTTCTCCACCACCGCACACTTCGCACAATTACATCCGATGTCTTCCATATCTCTTTCTCCTTATGATTGGCTATCTATTTCGTAACAATAAAGAGGACCATTCCCGAAGATCTCGAATCTTTTCAAAGTTCCTTACTTGTTCAACAATCTTAACTCGTCGTTCTTTTGTCCAGAAACGGTTACTCAGATCATAAAACTTTTCGATCAACTCATCCCAGGAAAGCGGATTCTCGGGGTCGCCTTTGGGATATTCAATCCTCGTGAAATATCGCTTTCCATCGTTGGTAAAAATTTCGGCAGTGGCACACCACTGTCTTGGAAAGGTCTCATCCAATTCAGGGCCAACGGCATACTCCACTCTTTTCATCATTGCCTTCACATCTTCAGACCTGATCCTGGAGAGCTGAAACTCTCTCAGTCCTGCCTTCCTATAAAGGAGTGCAACCGCTGCTCCAAAAGGCATGCTAAACTGGGCATCCACAATCGATCGAGGGTCATACTTCTTCTCCGCAGGCTCGGCAATCAGGGAGGCGCCTGCGCTCAGAAGTCCCAGTCTGACCTTTTCCACCTGATCGGGCCTGAGATTACGCTCCGTCATTATCTTCAGGATAGCGTCAATGGGAGGCTGCATGTAACGACAGCAGGCATGTGGTTTTACAGATGTCCGAAGAATTTCAAATCCTGAACCGATTCCTTCCAACACCTTGCTTTCATCCGCCCCATTGGAGTAGGCGTGCAGGAATCCATCTCTGCCTTCAATGATTGAAGTGGGCCCCTTAAATCCCTTCCGTGCGAGCAGGGTGGCGATCATTCCACTGTGAGCTGCCCACCCTGCGTGGAAACGCTTCGTCCATGCCCCTTGAGCCAGATACTCCATCGAGCCGGCCGCCTGACTCCCGGCAATCCCCATGGCGCTTACTATTTTTTCAGTTTTGAGGCCCATGATCTTTGAGGCAACCGCACTCGACCCAAAGGTCCCGCATGTGCCTGTTGGATGGAAACCCCGAGCATAGCTATTTGCGGGACCAATCGCCTTTCCCAGGCGAATCATCACTTCATATCCTGTGACAGCAGCCTCGATAAAGCTTCTTCCGCTTGATCCCATCATTTCACCAGTAGCAAGGGCAGAAGGAAAAACGACTACTCCGGGGTGGAGCGAGGCTTCGTTATTCACATCATCCATCTCAATCGCATGACCTGCTGTTCCATTGGCAAGGGCTGAATAGACAAAGGGAGATCTTTTTTTTGTCCCGATGAGGACCCCACCCCTGTTGGTACTTCCCATCTCCTGGATGAACCGATACATACTCTGGGATGAATCCTCCTTGGAGCCACGACAAGCCACGCCAATGAAGTCAAGGAAAAAATACTTCGCTCGATCAATGACTTCATCGGGAAGTTGATGGAATTTCAACTCACTGCTAAATCTTGCAAGGTCTTGAGTAATGCCCACAGGATTCCTCTCTACCCGACATTATCCATCAATAATCAACAAGAGGGCATAATTATATGCAACATAACCTGGATATTCAAACAAATTATTTCCTCCGATAATCTGTTTGACAAAATCGACCATCAAGTATAGGATTTTAAGAAATTACAGTCTGTAGTTCGATAATTGTTAGGCTAACGAGAAAGAACAATGAAGAAATTGTCTGCTAGACTGCTCACTTTGGGAATCATTATCTTTGCATCTACTGTCTTTGCGAAGGAAATAACGCTATATGACTCAGAGGGGGATGCCGCCGCATATATTGACACGGATCATGACCTCACCATCTACCTCTGGGAAGGCAAACATGTCGCATACTTGGCGGACGATTCAGTGTGGGGTTTCAATGGCAAACATTTGGGTTGGTTTGAAAGCGGGATCATCGGGTACCACAAAGGCTATGCAGTGGGTTGTGTAAAAGGCGCAGTGTCCATGAACTACAATCTTGAACCCTTGAAAGGTTTAAAAGAACTTCGACCACTGAAATCACTCAAAGAATTGAAGCTTCTTAATCCGTTGAAAATGAATAGGTGGGCGCCCTTACCACTTTCGCTCTTCTTTGGGTTGGAGAATAAAATAATGGCCCCGAACAAGAGGCTCCAACGTACGAGGAATCCGCTCCGCGGTTTCCTCGCCGCTGGCCGAATCGTTAGGCCCAAAGGGGTGATATATGACTGATAGTGCGTCAGTGAAGATCCGCTATGTAGATGCATCCGCTCTCATCAAATTGGTTATTGATGAGCCAGACGGTCTATTGATACGAGATTTCTTTAATAGAAACACGAATTTTTGTGTCACTTCGCTCTGTCTCGCAGAAGCTCTTGGTCGTATAAAGGGGCTTTGGAAAAAGGGCAAGAAAGGTGGGAAACGCCTCACTACTGACGAGTACTTCCTCGCTACACGTGGTCTCATCATTGACGCATGGGGAGGGCGTCTGGCGGTTGACGACTTAGGGCTTCTGGATCCTAAAGTTCACGGTGATGTAGAGCAAATGGCTAGGAGGTATCACCTGGATCTCTCAGATGCGCTTCAGTTGCTGACTATTAAGAGGGGACGTTATTCCGTATTTGTCGGCGACTCGGCATCGGTACTAATAACAGCGGACGGGCCCTTGGCAACGGCAGCCACCGCGGAGGGCATTCGGGCTTGGAACTGCATAGTTGGACCAGCACCAAGTTGGGCCTAACAAAGGCAAAAGGAGGAAACCATGAGAAAAGACTTCCCTAGGCTCGGCCTAATTCTCATCCTTGTCCTGCCGATCTTCACTGGCTGTGCCTCCATCAACAAGACCATGCAAACATGGATGGGACATCACCAATCAGATTTAATAGCAAGTTGGGGGCCTCCACAGCAAGTGATCGGCGACGGTCAAGGAGGAAACATTTTTATTTATTCAACAACCAGAACCTTTACTTCCCCTGGACACTCAACTACTACTGTAACAGGATCGGTCTACGGTACAAGAAATTATGCATACGGCAGTGCGACTGGTTATACAACATACACGCCTCCGCAAACTTCATCTTATAACGCTTACCGAATGTTTTGGGTTGACAAAAACGGTTACATCTACCGATGGGCATGGAAGGGACTTTAGGAGTGTAACCGCCTAACAACGCCTTTAACTCGGACTGGCAATTCCGCTGCGCTGCATTGGCAGCCGGTTAAGGCAACCGTTAGAAACAAATAATTATATGCAAACCATATCAAAAAGTTTCAGAAATGGTAACACTTTAGCGCTTTGAAAAAAGTTCTTTGAAAACTGAATAAAGAAAGAGCTGGCGTCAGATTCAATAATGTTGTATAACGTTCTCCAGAAGCAAGGAGAACGCTATGGACCCCATCCTATTCCGTTATCGGTCTCGATCTCTTGGGCCACAAGAGATTGGTTTTATCCAAAATACCATTACCCAGTTCTATGCCAAAGGCCGGTCTCATATCGCCAGGGCTTTATGCGAA
>VGRU01000008.1 GCA_016875255.1 Deltaproteobacteria bacterium | reverse complement strand
GGAGCCTTCTTGATCGTTTATCGTTGGCAGGTTCGGCCTGAGCATTATGTTTACGGTACACGCTTTAAAACGATATTCCCAGCTTCGAGCAGATGCCGCGCGTGAAGTCGCGCACGGTTTCGTTGGGGTCTTCATACGTATTCGGGGACGTAGTTGAATTCTTTCACTTATTTTCCATCCGGAAACCTCATCTACCCTGAAGCATGTCTTTAAGTAATTGGTCAATCAGTCATTAGCGAGCGCAAAACTCTGCGGTAGGCTCTAATTTCAGTCTCGATATCGGACTCGGTAATCCCTTTCCTGGCGGCGCTCATTTTGCCGAAATCAAATATCTGCTTCCACCGACGCTTTCGATCAATGTACCCCCGCGCCGCCTCCCGGATGAGCTCGGACCGTGATCGGGACTCTTCTCGTGCCACTTGATCGATCTTCCTTAAGAGGTCATCGCTGAAAGAGATATTCACTGCGCTGGACTTCATCTTCCTTCCTCCTTTTGAATAAAGTATACATACAATCTTTGTATATTGTCAAGAAGTTCTGATATTTCATACCTCCCCGACAAATCGGATTAAAAGGCTACTCAGCTTGGGATCAGGTCTCGCAAAAACACATTGTTTCTAAAACAATTCGGTATCGGTTGGTCATTATTGAAGAGGTTGGGAATGGGATATGTCTCACATTATCGCCGATGTGCAACCCGGATCTCTGAGAATTCAATCAACTCAGGGAGAAACTTCTGAAAATCCCTGAAAAGTTCTTCATAGTGGCTGCTCAATGCATCAGCCCCTTTCCAGATAGGGTTTGCCCTTTTGAGTCTGAAGCGGGACATCCTGCTCAGGGTTACAGAAATTCCATCAACAGTACCATACGACGGCAGCCAGTCCCTGAACATGAAAGGCATGATGTGCTGCAGTTTATCCGGAAGAAATTCTTTGTGCTCGCGAAGGACACGCCAGGCGTCTGATAATAAAACAGAGTAGGGCACGTCCGAATAATCCTTCCAGTTTGCGGCAAGAAAGTGGTCGTAGAAAAGATCGACCAGCACTCCCCGGTAATGACCGAAGGATTGATCGAGCCTGCGCTTGCTGCGAAGGAAATATTGATTCTGTACTGAAAAGGAGTCGATCTCCCGGTGAAGTAAGATCCCTTGTGCAATACCAGGCGGGAAGCGCCCGTCCAGCCTCCCTTTGACAAAATCACCCATGAGGTTTCCGACAAGGAGTTCTGTAGCACCACCGGAGAGAAAAAGGTGGGTAAGGAAGTTCAAAACCGATCTCCTATCTTTTTCCCTTCAAAAGCGCAAAGAGAAAAAGAGTTGAAAGCCATGGTATCAAGCCTTGAAATGTGACTCATTTATTCGATGGGTGTTCCGAGAACCTCCATGGTCGATGGAGGTTGCTCGGCCGCTCTAAAAAAGATGGTCGCAAGGATCACATCTGACACTGCTCCGACAATAATCCCCACTGGCGTTAAAAAGACGGTGATCAAGCAAATGCCACTTGCGATCGTCGTGTAGCAAAATGGTTTTAGAAGCCCATAGAAACTGCCGGAGAACTGCAGAAGCCTTGTTCCAAACATAATTGCGAGGATACCGATAATGATCAATGAAACCATCGATAAAATATTCATGAGCGATTCGAAGCCTTGACTCTCCAGAGCTAAAAGACCGAAAGCTGCCAGGATCACGTTCCCCCATATCAGCAATGAAATCGAGAGGTCGGCATGGTGGAATTGAAATCGGTAGTTCAACAATTTTCTCAGGGAGATGATAACAGATAAAAATAATCCCAGACTGACCAAGGTCAAGATGGCTTGAGAGAGCTTCGCCCCTGCCCCGCCCATCTCCTCCAAATACCAGGACATAGCAATCGACGGAATTGCAAAAATGGCACTCGTCATAGAAAGCCAACCGGCAAGCGTAAGCTGCCTTTTAGTAATCGTCATCGGTTCTTCCTCTTTATCAATCCTGCGTCTTAATCCGGTCCAACCGATTATAGTATCGATAAAGGTGAATGAGGGCACGTGCAGCGCGGTTTACTGAAGGATATGCGGGAATGCCCCCTCTGCCAAATTCCTGCCGCAAGCTCGCGCCTTGCGCAGCCAGGTCAGGATCGCCGCCCTCTGAGTCGACGACAAAAACCACTGGCTTCTGATGGTTTCTCTGCTTTACCTGTTCGATCGTCGCCGGGATGGAGTGGGTCTGGCCGGACATGTGGAAGGCTTTTCTTGCAATCAGTCGAGTCACGATGACCATGCCCATAGCTGGCTCGGCGCAAACAAGATCCAATATGGTTCCGAGGTAATCGGGGCTCACAAAAGTCTGCCAGTCATCCAGGGGATTCCCAGCAATAGAACCTGCAACCGGTACGGTCTCACGCAGCTTTTCCATGGTGGCAGATGAGGGTGAGGGGACATTGAGACCCTCGTGTATGCACGTGTCGCTGCTCACTACACTGGAACCCCCGCCGCCGCCGATCAAAAAGACCCCACGGCTTCTCGGTGGGGGCAAAAGTGCAAATGCAAGGACTGCATCCATCCACTCGTCGAACGAATTCACCTGGATCACCCCGGTCTGTCGAAAAACGGCCTCCCATATTACCTGCTCACCCGCCATTCCACCGGTATGAGAGGCCGCTGTGCGCGCCCCCACATCGGTCTTTCCGCCTTTCCAGACGACAATAGGTTTTCTTTTGTTTATCTCCCGTGCCAGGTCAAAGAACCTTCTTCCGTCCCTCATGTTCTCAACGTACAGAGCAATCACCCGTATGCCTTCATCCTGGCCCATGAACTCGAGGAAGTCCAGAGTATCGAGAACAGTTCCATTGCCAACGCTTACAGCTTTGTCTGTTCCAATGCGGAGGGAATAGGCACATTCAGTCAGACGCTGCGTAATGGAGCCGCTCTGTGAAATGACACCCAAAGGGCCAGGTGCACCAGGTATCGCTCCCCACGGAGTAAGGCCTGAAGCCGGGCAGTAAGGGCCCATACAGTTCGGCCCAATGATGAGAAGTCCTTTTTCCTTTGCTATAAAAGCAATCCGTTCTTCAAGTTGCCTTCCTTGCTCTGTTCCAATTTCACTGAACCCAGAGGTCAGGATATGAATGTATCGTTGGCCGATCCGGCCACATTCCTCCAGAACAGGTGGTACATGTGCTGCGGGGACGCAGACCATAGCAAGATCGGGCACCAGAGGCAAGGAAGAGAGATTTGGATAGGCCGGAAGTCCCCTGATCTCGGTTGCATTGGGGTTGATGCAATAGAGTGTCCCAGGGAATCTGGCCTCCTGGAGCTTCTGTAAAAAGCTAAAGCCTCCGAAACTTGACTCCGATCGCGTAACGCCGACAATGGCAATGTGGTTCGGTTTGAAAAAGGGGGCCAGATCAATTCTCATGGACGCGATTTTTTAACACCCCTCAATCTTTTGGGCTTTTGGTTTCCATCAGTTCAACGATGACCGAATCCATGGTAGGCATACCCACCTCGATGATTCTCTGGAGGTTTTTTAAGGTTTCCAGAATCCCTTTACCCATGATGCCTTCGCTTTCAGGAATACGCACATTCTCTAAACTGAGATAGGCACTGTCGACAGCCAATCCCACAGCCATCAATGCTTTCAGGCTACAGCCTGATTTGGCACCGTCACAGATCATTCCCGCCATGGTCCCCACCATGTTATTGATCTGGGCCTCGATCTGTCCGGCGTCTCCTCCCAGGAGATAAACGATTCCACATCCAGCACCCACGGCCGCAGCAAGACCACATCCGCAGACGGGAGACAACAAGCCTGTGAATGACTTGATGTAGATCGTGGTCAGATAGGAGAGCGCGAGGGCCCGAAGGAGATGCTCATGGGAGGCCTTCATTGCTTTCGCCGTCTCAACGACAGGGATTGTTGCAACCAGCCCCTGGTTTCCGGACCCGGCGCAGGCCATGACCGGGAAATCGAGGCCTCTCATACGGGCCTCCACGACAACAGCCGTGAGGTGCTGAATCCGAGAGGGTAGCCTTCTCTCGTTCGCATTGGGCTCCCCGTGTTTCTCCATCACCTTGCCCATTTCAAGGTTTGAAAGGTCTTCCATGGCTTTTTCAGCAAAATGCATGTTCATGTCCATTGCCTGTCGAAGGATGGGGTATTCGGTCAAACTCATCGTTTTGATGAATTCGATCAGGGTCCGGTAGTCCATCCCCTTGACACGATTATAGATCTCTCCCACTTCCTCTTCCTGAAACGAAATCGCGTGACAGGGCTTGCCATTTCTCTCCACCGAGACGACATGATCGTGGCTTCCTCGTATGACAGCGCACGCTTCATTCGCATGACTGCGGATCTTTGCCAGGACTAGAATTTCTTTAACGTAAGGGGTTCTGGCGAGGTGAATCTTCTTTTCCTGGACGAGGGCTTTGGCTTTATTGATGGTGTCTTTTGAAGGATTCTCAAGAATTTGGAGCCCTCGATTGACATATTTTGAAGAAGCAACTCCCATCGCTGCAGCGAATTCCAAGCCAACCTCACCCGTTCCAGGGATGCCGACTCCGAGTCCATTCTTGTAAGTCCGTTCGTCAACTTCAAGGAGGACTTCTTCAATCTTCTCCACGGGGTCGGCCAAGGCCTGCATGGCGCAGCCCGTGGCCAGGGCAACGGCTCCGACCTCGGTACAGCCTGTTGCCGGAACAACCTCTCGTATCATCAATCTCTTCAGGAATAGGAGGTCCGCGTCTTGCATCACTTTCCTTTCTTTGGTCGGATTGGGATCTATTCTACCGACTTGATTGTGGCGAAGTCAACACTAAGACATCAAACAAAAAAGGGAACCCAGCGGCCCCCTTTTTTGTTTGGTTATTGAAGTTGTGCTTATTTTGATTTTAGCTCCTTCAGTTTCGCAGTCAGGGCAGGTACGATTTCCTTATAATCTCCAACGATGCCGAAGTGGGCTACGCTGAAGATATTCGCTTCTTTGTCCTTATTGATCGCCACAATCGTCTTTGATCCCAAACAGCCGGAGATATGCGACATGGCGCCTGAGAGAGCTACGGCAATGTATAGTTTAGGGCTGACCACTTTTCCGCTCTGGCCGATCTGAAGCGACACTGACGCCCATCCCTCGTCACAGGCAGGCCTCGTAGCACCCACAGCGCCACCCAGAGCGAGAGCGAGTTCCTTGACCATCCCCCAATTTTGAGCGCTGCCTATGCCACGGCCACCGCTCACAACAACCTCAGCATCTTCCAACTTGACCCCTTCTGTCTCCTCTTTTACCCGCTCGACAACTTTGACTTTAAGCGCCGAAGGGTCAATCTTGCCCTCCACAGGAATAACCTTGCCTTGCCGCGAGTCATTGCGCTCTGCTGGTGGCATTGTTTTCAGTCTTACAGTAGCCATCTGAGGCCGGGCAACCTTTGATACGATTGTGGCTTGGGCGTTACCACTAAAGACAGGCCTCGTCGAGGCCAGGAGCTTGGTAGCCGGGTCAACGGATAACGCCAGGCAATCCATAGCGAGTCCCCCCCCCAAGCGCCCATTGAGGCGTGGAGCCAAATCACAGCCGACATCCGTATAGCCAAGAAGCATAATGGAAGGAAGCGCTTTCCGGCATAATTCCGCGGCTACCTGAGTGTAGGCCTCGGAGTTATACTGATCCAGGAGAGTGTCTTCGGCAACATAGACATTGTCAGCCCCATAGGCGATTCCCTCCTGACCCAGGCCACCTGCTTTGCCGCCCATCAATAGGATACTTAGCTCCTCGCCTAATTCATTGGCGAGCTTTCTTCCGGATCCAAGGAGTTCTATCGTAATTGGCGCCAACTTCCCCTCGGTGATCTCTCCAACAACTAAAACACCCTTATGAGTATCCATCGTTTCCTCCGTTCTTTTACTGCTCGATAATATCGGTTTTCCACGATTTGTCATTCCGGGCTTGACCCGGAATCCAGTATTTTTCTGGATTCCTGCTTTCGCAGGAATGACTTTCTTTTTTATGATGCTATGGGTCTCATCAAATCAATTTAGCAATCTTTTCGGCTAAATTGGACCCGGCTTCAGCTGGAGTATTTCCGGCAATGATCTCGCACTCGGTCTTTCGGGTAGGCACAGAGAGACCGGTCACCTCGGTATGGGCTTTGGCCTTGTCCAACTGCGAGGGCTCTGCCCCGATATCCTGCGCCTTCCAGATCGGAATCTGCTTTTTTCGAGCCATCATGAGGCCCATTCCACCGGGAAGACGGGGAAGCCCAATCTCACTGCTGACGGTCACCAGGCTTGGCATAGGAGCTTCCAACACTTCATAGCCATCGCTCACCATCCTCTTCACCTTAAGCTTCTTGTCCACTGCCTCGATAGCACAGGCGAGGGTCACGACAGGGAGGCCGAGTATTTCGGCCAGAATGGAGCCAACCTGACCAGCGCCCCAGTCAGCGGCCTGTCGGCCACAGAGAATCAGGTCATACCCGCCAATTTTCTGGATCGCTTTCGACAAGACATAAGCCGTACCAAAGCTATCCAGGTTTTCGAAGGCCGGATCCTGGAGAACAAATCCATCGTCTGCCCCCATCGATATGGCATGCTTTATCACGTCAGCAGCTTTGGCTGACCCCATGCTGATCACTGTTATTTTTCCTTTGTGCTTGTCTTTGAGCCGGCATGCTGCCTCAACGGCCCGTTCATCATACACGCTGATCACAGGCGGCACTCCGGCCGGAGGAATCACCTGTTTCGCCTCGGGGTCAATCTTGAATTTGGCCGGTGGTATCTCAGGGTCAAGCACTTGTTTAACACAGACGATCGTATTCATAGAACTTCCTCCTAAGTTCTGATTACACAGATTTTAAAAAGAGATTACACAGATTTCTTTAGTTTCAGTGTGTTCTAATCTGTGTAATCGGGGTTTTTAATCGGTGTAATCAATTTTGATGAATTCGTAAAAAGTCGTGATTCTCGTTTTTTCGTCATTCCGGCGAAAGCCGGAATCCAGTTCTTTCAAATAGTTATCAATTCTCTGGACACCGGTTTTCACCGGTGTGACGATTTTTAAGAAACCATCAATTTTGCTTCATGGCTTCTTCGACCAATTCAACAAGGTCTCTTGCTTTCAACGAGTCTTTCATCTCTTTATGATCGATGGCATCCTCAAACATCTGTAAACAATAGGGGCAGGCGGCCACGACCGTGTCAACCCCGGTCTTGATGACGTCTTCGATACGCATTTGATTAATCTTTGTTGTGCCGGGCTGTTCTTCTATCCACATCAGTCCCCCGCCGCCGCCGCAACAAAAGCCCGTGTCTCGCGAGCGCTCCATTTCTTCAAGCTTTGCCTTGGGGATAGCCTGCAGGATCCGGCGAGGCTCCGAATAGACGCTGTTATAACGGCCTAAATAGCAGGGGTCATGGTAGGTGAGTTTGGAATTCAATTCGTTGATCAGCTTCAATTTCCCCTGGCTGATCAAATCGGCAATCAGCTCGGTATAGTGAACCACCTTGAAATCGCCGCCGTACCGGGGGTATTCATGCTTAATGGTATTATAGCAGTGGGGACAGGTGGTGATGATCTCTTTAATGTTGTAGCTTTTAAAAAGTTCAATATTTTGCTCTGCCATCATCTGGAACTGAAACTCATACCCTGCCCTTCGTGCCGGGTCACCGCAGCAGGTCTCGGCATCGCCCAATACCGCGAAATCGACGCCCCCCGCTTTCAGCACCCTCGTCATGGATAAAGTGGCCTTGACATTACGCTCAACAAGGGCGCCGGTGCAACCTACCCAGAATAAGGTATCAGCGTTATCACCCTCAGCCAATATTTTCAGTTCCAGATCACTGGTCCAGTCGCCCCTCAACCTCATCGACTGGACTCCGGCCCATGGGTGTCCTCTCTGTTGCATATTTCTAAGCATCAACTGGGCGCTTTCCGGCATCTTACTTTGCGCCATCACCAGATTTCGCCTGAGGTCGATGATCTTGCGGATATGTTCGATATTGACAGGGCATACCTCCTGGCAGGCGCCGCAGGTGGTGCAGGCCCAGATCTCCTCCTCGGTGACCACATCCCCGATCATCGTCTTGCCTGGTGCCTCGGCCTGGCTTTCCGGAGAGGCATCCGTCTTATTGGCAAGCAATCCAGGGCCCGCCTCGAGCAGATGCTCTTTCAAATGATGAATAACCTCTCTGGGCGAGAGGGACTTGCCGGTCAGTTGGGCCGGACAATTAACATGGCACCGACCACACTCAGCGCAGGCATAAAAATCAAGTAAGTCCTTCCATGTAAAATCCTGAATCTTCGATGCTCCAAAGGTTGCCGACCCCTCAGGAGCTTCAAGAGCTTCAAGAGGAATAGGCTCAAGCGCCACTTTGGGTCCAAGTGGTTTAAAGAAGGCATTGACGAGGGAGGCAAGAATATGCAGATGCTTGGAGCGTGGGATATAGACCATAAAGCTGAGGATCACGAGATAATGCAGCCACCATACCCATCGGTAGCCCGCCTCCAGTGTGCCCTGTGAAATTCCGGTCCCGCTAAGGAAACCTGCGAGAGCTGCTCCAAGGGGTGGCCAGGAGGCGTGAACCCCACGTGCGGCATGATCAAAACCTACGCCTAAAACATGAAGCGCCATCAGCGAAAAAACCATTATCAAAATGATGCCGGCTTCAGCCGTTGGCTCCAGTCTCGGCGGTCTGATGATATAACGCCTGACAGCCGCCAAGATTAACGTCAGGGTGACCAGCACTGCAGCAATATCCAGAATGGAAAAATAGACGGTCTCAAAGGGGGTGCGCTCAATCAGTGAAGAAAGTCCAAACCCTCCGGCCAGACCGATAAAGATGATGTAACTGATGAAGAAGAGGCTGAAGGACCAGAATAAGAGAGCATGTGCGAGTCCGGCCAGGTCCTTTCGGGTGACGGTTTTCAGGGTGCACCATTGAGGGACGACCTCGACCAGCATGTTCTTGATTCTTTGACCTATCTGGTCGAAACGATTCTCCTGCTTCCCCAGACGCATGAGGCGGTAGAGGAGATAAAACCTCTGTAAAAATAGACCGAAGGCAACGGCGAACAAGACCCAGAAAATGACATAGCCCGGTATGGACCAATAGGTTGCGCTAACCGGCGACACGATAACCTCCTATGGATATATCTTTGGGACAATCGACCCTGGATCAATTTAATTTTTGTAAAACGGATATCAGAGGACCTGGTTATCAGGAAGTGGATATCAGGATATCAGAGCATCAGGCTGAAAAAGAATTCTTTGTCTGGTCTCCTGATTCCCTGGTCTCCTGATTCCCTGGTCCCCTGCACCCTGTTCTTCTGATCACCTGATACCCTTTCTTTATTTTCTTTACTCCTTCTTCTTTCTGACGATCGTTCTTTTTTCTTCAGGAATGGGAGGCGGAACAGGTTCGCCAGAAATCTTTGTCACTGCACCAAATTTAGTGGGACAAACTTCAAAGCAAGTCCCGCATTTGATGCACTTCTCCTGATCAATGATATGGATCAGGTTCTTCCCGCTTAAAATCGCATCCACGGGGCATCGTTTGGCGCAGGTCATACAGGCTTGACACTTTTCCGGGTCGATATAATACGATGGCAATTCACGGAATAATTTTTCTATCTCTTCTCTGGTGAAAAGCTTACTCCACTCTTCCGGTTCCTTAAGACGTGACGATAGCTTATCCCTCGTTGCGATCTTAACATAGGGGATAAGCTTCCCGATTTCATTCAGCTTGGACGTTAATCCACTCTCGTCCAATCCTTCGCCTTTCCCAAAAGGCCCAATCGTCCTCACCCTTTTGATAAAATCGTTCACTGTCTCCGCAAAACGGCTTCCTTCAGCGGAAGACATGAATTCGATTCTTAACCTTTCCGGGTTCAGCCCTATGTGTTCCATTATTTTTTTGCCTAAAAGCACCATGTTCAGGGCATGGTAATTTCCATTCGTAATATATTTGCATTCATCAAGGCGGCAGCCAGCGATATACACTCCATCCATTCTGTTTTGGAAAGACCGGAGTATAAACGCAAGGTCCACCCTACCCGTACACATGACGCGTACCAGTCTTATTTCATTCGAATATTGCAGTCTGGAAACTCCAGCCAGGTCAGCAGCGCCGTATCCTCACCAATTGCATACGAAGCTGATGATCCTCGGCTTAAACTTAATGGCTGCGCTCATTCGTGTTTCACTCCGATCAGCATTGTCATTCCGGTGAAAACCGGAATCCAGTGTTTTTAAATGTCCCTCAAAGGCGGGACTGGATACCGGATCAAGTCCGGCATGACGGAAAAGGTTATTTGTGGATAGACACTTATTGGTAGACGTCTACACGTCTCCAACCGCCGCATCGATTTGGGCGATCAGCTGTTCATCGTCATAATGTTTCAATTGAATCGCCCCGGTCGGGCATTTTGTATTACAGAGACCGTCTCCTTTGCAGAGAATGGGGTTAATCTTTACCTTTTTCCCTTGACGTGTCTCATAAAGCTCTAAGGCGCCGTAGGTACAAGCCTCAACGCATGCCCCGCACCCCATACACTTCTTCTCAATCACCTCGCAAACAGAGCCGGAGGCGATGACCGTATCATGCGAGAGAAGCGTCAAGGCCCGGCCTGCCGCTCCATAAGCCTGGCTAATCGCTTCAGAGATAAGCTTAGGATAATGAGCAATCCCGCAAAGATAAACCCCGTCTGTGCCAAACTCAACGGGTCTTAATTTGACATGGGCTTCCTGGAAGAAACCATCCGCACCCAAAGGCGCCTTGAAGTGTTTGGATATTTCCTTGCTTCCTGTGGAGGGAATCGTGGCAGCAGCTAAAGAGATAATATCGGCATCGATTTCAAGCTTATTCCCTAAAATATAATCCGTCGCGGTAACCTTTAAAACAGGCCGCCCCTCCTCCGACTCACCCGCTACCACCTGGGGTTTATCTTCCGGTTCATAGCGGATAAACTTTACCTCTTTATCCGCTGCTTCCCTGTAATAATCCTCGCTAAACCCATATGTTCTCATGTCCCGGAAGAGAATGTAGATATCCATTTTGGGGTTGATCTCTTTCAGTTTCAATGCGTTCTTGATAGACTCACTGCAACATATTCGAGAGCAATAATTTCTCTCTTCATTTCTGCAGCCAACGCATTGGATCATCACGAGGCTCTCTGCCCTAACGACCTTTTCAGCTCCCCGATGGATCTGCTCCTCCAACTCAAGGTGGGTCATGACCCTGTCGTCTTCTCCATAAAGGTATTCGGCAGGTTGATGGACCTCAGCCCCTATTGCGATGACGGCTGCGCCATGCTTTATCTCTGTCATCCCTCTTTCGGACTTCACCCTGGTTACAAAATTTCCAACATAACCGGTGGCCTCCGTGATGCTCGAATTCGTATAAACATGGACCAAGGGGTGTTGATACACCCTTTTTATAAGATCACGCAAATAGGCCTGAACATCCAGTCCTTCCAGGGTAGAATGAATCTTTTGCGCTATTCCGCCAAGGTCTGCTTCCTTTTCCACCAGATGAACCTCATGCCCCTGATTGGCGATGGAGAGAGCGCAGTTCATGCCGGCGATGCCTCCGCCCACCACGAGCGCCGCCTTGTTCACTGGCAGATCAAAATCCTGTAACGGCTCCAAAAGGCATGCTCGTGCCAACGACATCCGGACGATTTCCTTTGACTTCTGGGTGGACTCTTCCTTTTCTTTTGAATGAACCCAGGAGCAATGTTCCCTGATATTGGCCATGTCGAAGAAGTATTGATTAATCCCTCCTTCTCGAAGCGAATACCGGAAAGTAGGCTCATGTGTTTTGGGGGTACAGGCGGCGACCACCACGCGATTGAGCCCTTTTTCCCTGATCACGTCCATGATTTGATTGGTTGATTCCGTCGAACATGAGAAGAGCTGTTCTTGAGCATGAACCACATGAGGTAAATTTAAGCTGTAGTCAACGACAGAAGGGACATTGACGACTCTTCCAATGTTGGCACCACAATGACACACAAAGACGCCGACTCTGGGCTCTTCCTGCGAGACATCTCTTTCGGGTGGATAGACCCTTTCTGTGGTTAGCTTCCCTCGCCGGTAGTCAAGAAGTTCACCACATTTGGAACTTGCACTGTTTGCGGTAAAAACCGACTCGGGAATATCCACCGGCCCATGGAAGGCTCCGCTTACAAAAATTCCCGGACGAGTGGTTTCCATTGGATTGAAAGGAATTGCTTTACAGAATCCGTGAGAATTGAGCTCGATGCCGAACTTGTTGGCCAGGCCCTTCGCATCAGCAGTGGGGATCAATCCAACGGACAAGACTACCATATCGAATTCTTCCTCTTTTACGCCATCGTCGGGAGTTGCATACCGCAGGGTGACATTCCTGGTTTCGGGGTCCTCTTTAACGATGGAGGTGTAGCTTCTGATAAACCGAATCCCGGGAAGTTTCTCTGTCCTCTGGTAGAATCGCTCAAAATCCTTCCCGTAGGACCGAATATCGTTATGGAAGATCGTGCACTCTGCTTCTGCGTTATGGTCTTTTGTTAAAATCACCTGTTTCTGTGTGTAGGTGCAGCATACGGCTGAACAATAGCTCTGACCGCCCGGGATAACCTGTCTGGAACCGACGCATTGAATCCAGGCGATCTTATGGGGATGTTTCAGGTCCGAGGTGCGCCTGATCTCACCTTCGTATGGCCCTGTGGAGCTTAACAGCCTCTCATAGTCCATGCTGGTGAGGACGTTAGCCATCTTTCCGTAGCCATATTCATCCCTCACCCTGGGGTCAAATGGCTCAAAGCCAGGAGCAAAAATAACCGCCGCCACCTTTATCTCTACCTTCTCCGGCGTCTGTGTAAAATCGATGGCCTTTTTCTCGCATACGGCTTCACAGATGCGGCATTTCTTCTCTTTCAGGTAAAGACAGCTTTCATCGATATAGGTGATCAGGGGGATGGCTTGAGCAAAGTAGATATGGATCGCCTTATTCTTCGATATCTCCTGATTGAATTGGTCCGGGTATTTGACCGGGCAGTACTCGACACAGGTCGTGCAACCCGTGCATTTGCTCTCGATGACATACCGGGGCTTTTTGAGCAGGGTTACCCTGAAGTCTCCTTTTTCCCCTTCTACACGGTCAACTTCCGTATAGCTCAGGACCTCAATGTTGGGATGCCGGCCGACCTCGACCAGTTTGGGCGAGAGTATTCAGATGGAGCACTCATTGGTCGGAAAGGTCTTGTCCAGCTGCGCCATCTTCCCGCCAATGGAGGGGCTTTTATCAATGAGGTAAACTTTAAAACCCGCATTGCCAAGATCGAGTGCGGCTTGAACGCCACTGATTCCACCACCGACAACCATCACATCGCCGAAATTTCCTGCGGAGAGAGTTTTACAAATCTCCTCAATCTGTTCTTTTTCCACCTTCTGTACCCCGTGGGCGAATTACACGAATGATAACGAATTTCACGAATAAAGCCCATTCGTGTCATTCGTTGGAATTCGTGCCATTTAGATTTTCTATCTAAATCACTTCCTGTATCACCTCAGTGATGTCCTTAATCTGGATGGCCTCGCTATCCTTCAGGGTTAACCTGCTATCCTCAAATTGGCTGATGCAATACGGGCAGGCCGTGACCAGCACCTCCGCTCCAACCCCGATCGCTTGTTCCAGCCGGAGGTCGGAGAATCTCTCCCCCTTTGCCGTTTCCATCCAGATTCTGCCTCCTCCCATTCCGCAACAGAGGCTATCTTCCCGCGTATCAGCCATCTCAACCAGCTCCAAGCCGGGTATCTTCTTCAAGACCTCCCGGGGTTCGTCATAGATCCCATGATGCCGTCCTAAGTAACATGGGTCATGATAGGTCACCTTCTTCCCGTACTCCTTGGTGAATTGAAGCCTCCCTTCCGTCATAAGCTTGAATAAGTATTGGGAGACATGAAGCACTTCAAAGTTCGTCTTAAATTCGGAATATTCGTTCTTGAAGGTATGAAAGCAATGCGGGGAAGAAGCAAGGATTTTTTTTACCCCACTGTCGATAAACGTTTTGATGTTTTCTCTGGCAAGGCGTTTGAACAGATCCTCATTGCCCGCTTTGCGGACACTCTCACCACAGCACATCTCCTTGGAACCCAGGATCCCAAAGTCCACCCCTGCCTGATTGAGGATACTGGCCGTGGCCTGTGCAATCTTCTTTAATCTTGGTTCATAGCTGGGATAGCAGCAGGGGAAGTATAAGGTCTCTGTCCCTTCGGTGAACTCCTTGACAGACAACTCTTTAGCCCAATTTGCCCGGGCCTCGGGTTCCTGTCCCCAGGGATTGCCCACACTGGCAAGGCTTGTCATGATGCCCCGAAGGTTGGGGATGCTCGCAGGAACAACGCCGTCCGGCACCAACAACCTGCGCATCGCCCTCATCACGTCGATGATTTCTACGCCTCTGGGGCACCGCTCCACACATTGACGACAGGTGACACACAGCCATAGGTCTTCGGATTCGAAAGGAACCACCCCGAATTTCGCCTGATTGACCATCCGGCGGACAAAAAACTTTCTGACACGATTCCAGGGACACACGGTATCGCATTTTCCGCATTGATAGCAGAATTTATCGGCGTCTCCACCTGCCTCTTTGATGCCATCGATGACCACTTTGAAGGGGGATAATGGTACAGTTTCCATGCTCTTTTTGAATCCTCTTGTTTTATATCTCTGAAATTATTTTTTGAAATCTGTGTAATCTCAACTTTTCTTCGACATTCGGGCGACGGTATCTGTCACCTTCTGCAATCCATACTTATCTACCAGTGATTCCAGCCCCACCTCCATCTCGCCCAGCTTCACTTCCTCTTCCACTTCCTCTTCCCTCTCTTCGTAAATCAGGGCGTCATTTAAGCACCACTTAACGCAAAGGGGCTTTTCTTGTGCCGGATCGTCTTCACACATATCGCATTTGAGAGGGAGGCCGGAATCGGGTTCTTTGAAAGCGTCCCTGGATGGACAGGAGGCCCTGCAGAAGTCGCACTCGCTGTATTCCTTTCCATCAATCACGTATTTATCTCTGCCCATGCATTCGGCTGCTGTATACTCACCCGCATATACAGGCAGATAGACGTCTCTGATCGGATCGCGAATCAGCCGAATACGAGACCTCGCCGGATTATTGCTGCTGTATTTCGGGTTGGCGTGAAAGGCGGAACAGATCATTTCGCATGCGCGGCAACCATTGCATTTATCAAGATCGATCTTGATTGACTTGACTTTCTTCTTAACTTTAGCCATTTTTTATTATTCCTCTCTGTTCTAAGTCTTCAGCAACGTAAGCCAAATCCAATTCCTTTAAAGTCTCCTGGGTGGGAATACCTTCTTTATTCCACCCCTTGAATTGGTAATACGCATCCAAGAGCTTTTCTTCGAGCTCCGGAAATCTTTTCTTCCAGTGGTCCTCCGGCGGTTTCTCGTCCGCCCTTCTCAACCCCCTTCTCACATTAACGGATCGAATCAGGTTTCGATTCCTCCTGTAGACCTGTGTGAGTCCGGCTTCGTCCATATCGATCCCGGTCGCTGCCGAAATAAAAGCCGGGTAATTATGAATATGATAGGGAGGTTTCAGAGGAAAGGATGACAAACCGGCGCACACCCCGAGGGCATCGTCGATATAATGCATCTTCTCCATCCAGTCCACAATTTCACAGGACATTTGAGCCGTCGGGTAATGTGGATTGGAGTTGTCTCCCCTTGGCTCCCAGTCGAGAAAATATTGCTTAAACTTTTCATCGGGAACCTGAATCCAATCCTTCACAAACTCCTCTCTCTGCTCTCTCTTGGGGAATGGCTCCTGGGGAAACTGCCCTTCAATCTGGGTAATGTTTGCCTTCTCGCCGGTGCAATACATCAGAAAATAAACCGGATTTAACATGCCAAGTTTTAGGGGAAGCTGCTCATGTTTCTTGATGTTGTTATGAGCAAATTCTTCGGCCCCTTTTCCAATCTGTTTGGCCGCCCAATAGGTGCCATTGGCCAACACATCTCCAATCCCCTCTCGTCGGACGATCCGGTCAAGCAGCCAGTAAAACCTCCCCTCGGTATCGGACGGCATTCCCGGCATATCCTGGTCCGTTAAAATGCCGGCCTCGTAAAGCTCAAGGGCGAACGCCATGGTTTGCGGGGTTGAAAATCCGTCCACTCCATAGTCGGTGGCACGTTGAGCGATTCTAAAACCAAAATCGAGGTCGGAAAAGGCCGCCATGGTATACGTCAGTTTCGAATAGCATTTCATCATGTAGGTTGAAAGTCCCGGGACGGAAACGATCGCTCCGCACTTCATCGGGCAGTTATAGCAACTGATGAGCCGCGTCCGCATACTTTCTTGAGTCTCTTTCCACTTTTCTTCGACGTCCTTGGTCCAATAATCCTTTCTCCGGGTGCGCGCATTTCCCCACATGAAACCGGTGGTGTGCCATTTTTCATCGATCAGTTTCATCTCTTGCGGCGACCCAAGTCCTTCGAAAATGGGCTCCACATTCTTAATTGGATTTTCAGCTCGATGCTGTATATATTTAAGCACCTCGTTGCTGAGTTCAAGAAATTCGGCTGGTCGAGCAATATTGACGTCTTTTGTCCCACGAACGGCGATCGCTTTAATCCCCTTATCTCCCATCACAGCGCCTATTCCCTGCCGGCTGGCGCTGGAGCGGCCCTGCTCGATGCTTGCCATATAGACCCTGTTCTCACCGGCCAGGCCGATCGCAGCCACCTGAACGTTTGGGTCCTTCAACTCCTGTTTGATAAGTTCTGCGGTCTCAACAGCGCCTTTCCCTTTCAAATGAGAGGCATCGCGTATTTCCACTTTGTCATTGTTGATCCAGACATAAATCAGATTTGGGGACTTGCCGCGAAAGATCACTTTGTCATAACCCGCATACTTCAATTCCGGCGCCCAAAATCCTCCCATCATTGAATAGGCCATGAACAACGTTTGAGGAGAGAAGGCGGAGACAATGGTGCGATTCGCGCCAACAGCGGGTGTGCCACATAATAGTCCGGTCCCGAAGATGAGGAGATTATCAGGAGAAAAAGGGTCGGTCTCAGGAGGAACTCTGTCCCATAATAATTTCGAGTTTGTGCCCAGACCCCCGAGATGAAGTTCGGTTAATTTTGGGTCAGTTTCCACCCTCTCAACATTTCCCCGGGATAGGTCAATTTCCAAATGATATCCTGTTTCTGCGTACCTCATAATGAGCCTCTCTATAATATTTCCGTAGCCAACGCCTTTCAATGCAAGAGTTGCTTCTGTCTACTGCACCTGAAGTTCCCTCCTGGGAATAGAAGATTTCAATCCAAATGTTTCCTAAGATTGATAAATGGGGATCGATCAAAACCAATGGCCTTGAAGAAAGAAAGCATATCACCGGCATCCCAGCGAACGGCGGTGTGGATATCCTGAATCCCTTCTTTCTTAAAGATCTGAAAGAGCTTTTCGGCCAAGGCCCTGCCAATTCCGACTCCCATCTGTCGGGGGTGAACTCCCACCACCTCGATCCACGCGCTCTGCTCTAATCCAAACCCTCCCCCTTTGATCTGGCCGATGATGAAGCCACCGACCTGACCGTCCTTCAAAGCAACAAAACCTAAAGATTCTTCTTTTTTGAGATGACTTTGCACCATTTGAACCCACTTTTTCGATACTCTTTTCTGCAATATCGATTCCTGGATAGCAACGATCTCAGAAACATCTTCAGGTTTAATCTTTCGGATTTTAATCCCTTTTTCCATTCTTTCCTCAATCAATCCGAATGATTTTTACGCGCTTCCCAACCCATTCCGGAGGAAGGTAAACGCGGCCGCTATTTCCGCTCTGTTTAACTTCTTTCTCAATCATCTCCTCACCATAGACCTCGAATTTAGACTTGTTCTGTATGCTTATTGCAGGAAGGAGATCGGGTTTGGGTTCTTTTCTTTGGATCATGACGTTCATCAGAGAGCTAATTAATTACAAGTTAACTATTTCACAATCTTAATATATCTATGCATTAAAGTTGTCAAGAAAAAAATCCACAAGGGATAAATAATTATTTGTTACTTATAAAATAGCTATAATATAATTATAAGGAGATATTAAAAACCTGTCAAGAAAAAAATAAAAAAAGCTGAAATAAGGCTAACCATTTGATAATTAAATGTTTATGATGAAATAGTAAATCTCCCTGCCCTCTCGCACGGGGCATCTTCACAGCTTCGACGAAACTACCCCATCCATATCCTTCCAGGCTGAAGCTTCAGCTTAGTGCTTCGATTCGCAAATACGATCACGTATCCTCATGCTGCGAATTGCAATCATTGCTGACTCAGCACTAAGTCCTGAGTAAATAAATACGTTACCGAATTTATGAATCGATGGACTTAGCTTCGCAACATAGTAGCAACTCTAAAAGATGGTCCTGCGTATAAATAGTGTCTGTTTATAAATGCACTTTTTCCGTCATGCCGGACATGATCCGGCATCCAGAAGGTTTTGAAATTACTGGATTCCGGCTTTCGCCGGAATGACAACCTTTTTTGAAAACATTAGTTTATAAACAGACTCTAAATATTAACATTGCTATAAAATAAGAAAGGGTTACAAGGAATGGATGCTTCTTGTAACCCTTTATTTTTTCTTGGAGGCGGCAACCGGATTTGAACCGGTGATAACGATTTTGCAGACCGTCGCCTTACCACTTGGCTATGCCGCCTCTGGAGCGGGAAACGGGATTTGAACCCGCGACTTCAACCTTGGCAAGGTTGCACTCTACCGCTGAGTTATTCCCGCATTTTCTGATGTAAAAATTAAAAGATTTAGGATTCAAAGTCAAGAGGAGAAAGATAGTTCGGAGTGGGGAGTTCGGAGTTCGGAGTAAAAAACCAAAATGAAATCTAAATGATGATGGTTTTTAAAAACTTTCTGAAATAATCAAATCCTGAGAAGATGGCCAGGAACAGAGCGACCCAGAGAAGGGCCATCCCGATCAGGTGGAAGTTAATCGATAGGAAGGGACCATCTAAAATCAGAAAGAAGATGGAGGTCATTTCAAAGGCTGTCTTATACTTCCCCATCATGCTTGATGAAATGACGATTCCCTCAGACATGGCGATCCCTCTCAGCCCGGTCACTGCAATCTCCCTTCCGACGATGACGATCACCATCCAGAGGGGAATTCCTCTCGCTGAGATAAGGGCGATCAGGGCTGTGACGATGAGGAGTTTGTCGGCAAGGGGGTCCAAAAATTTCCCCAGGGTCGTCACCATCTTTTGTCGCCGGGCAAAGTAGCCATCCAGCATATCGGTGAATGCCACCAGGAGAAAGGCAATGGCTGTAATGACCTGATATGCTTTTCCGGCGCTAAAGAGGAGCAGGAGGATAATGGGAATAGCCACAATCCGGATGGCCGTCACCCCGTTCGGGAGGCTTAATATTTGCTGGTAACTCATTTTCCCCATTGAAAAAGGCTTTCGATCAGGGTTTGTAGGATTGGTAATGGTTCAATACTTTCCGCACATAATCAATTGTCTCTCGATAAGGCGGGATGGATCGTAATTCAGAAACAATATTTTCGCCTGCATTGTAGGCGGCAAGCGAGAGGCGGAGATCATTGTTAAAGAGAGAGAGAAGATGTCTGAAATAGCGAACCCCGCCATCGATGTTCTCTCTCGGGTTGAAGACATTAACAACATTCATCCGCTGGGCGGTCTCCGGCATCAATTGCATCAACCCTTTGGCCCCTTTTTTAGAGACAGCCAGGGGGTTAAATCCTGATTCGACTCTGATCATCGCCTTGACCAGGGCGAAATCGACATTATGTTTCCTGGAAAATTCCTCGATCAGCGTATCAAATTGGCTCTGATCCCTGATGGGGGCTTTATTGGAATGGTTCTCCTCGCCTCCCACGTCATCCCTGCTCTCTCTGATGTAAAGTTTAAACTTGGCGTCCCTCGGACAGTTTGTAAAATGGATCACTCCATTCTCATCTACCCAGCGGTAGATTCCAGCATGAGAAGGCCCAGCGACCAGAATCAGATGAATGATTAAAATAACGGCGACAATCAATTTCACAGAATTTAATCCCCAATGTACAAAATTTGACCCGTTCAACGGCCCCATATCGGTTTTTAAAGGCGGGGGTAGAGAGGTGCCGCTCAGGGTCAACCCTGAGCCCTCGACCTGATCTCGTCGAGGTCTCAAGCCGAAGGGTTGATTAAAAATTTACCAGAACCTGCCCGTTCTGTCAATAAGCACTTGGGGTTCAATTTCTCCAAAAATGATTCAACTTGTTGATATATATGATCTATTAATTAAATAAGCCCTCGATTATTAATAGATAATTATGCAATCTCTGTGCCTCATTGAAGCCTAAGTAGAAATCCCACCCTCTCGCCCCATTCCAAAGACCCTTCTCACGAATAATCGTATGTCATCCATAAGAGTATAAGCCACCGGCACAACGAAGAGGGTGAGGAGTGTTGAGGCAAACATCCCTCCAAAGGTTGCCCGGCCCATTCCCGCCCTCAGCTCTCCTCCTGCGCTATAGCCGAGAGCTACTGGAAGAACTCCAAGCATCGTCGTCACCGCTGTCATCAGAATGGGCCGAAGCCTCACAGGCGCTGCCTGAAGCACGGCTGAATTCCTGTCCATTCCATTTTCACGCAATTTGTTCGTATAATCAACTAACAGGATCGAATTTTTGACCACCAGCGCCGTCAGGGTGATCATGCCGATCATGCTGATGATGGAGATGGTGTCGCCGGTCAGATAGAGAGCGCCAAAGGCTCCTGCCGTGCTTAAGGGAAGGGCCAGCATCACGGTGAGGGGATGGAGAAAGCTATTGAATTGAATCGCCAGAACCATATAGATAATGATGATGGCCTGGATCAGGGCATCGATCAGATAGCGGAAAGACTCTTTAAATGCCTCTGCCTGACCAAAAAAACTGTGGGAATATCCTGAAGGGATCATTTTTTTAGCCAAATCTTCCATCTCTTCGATTGCGTCACCCAGAGTCTTGCCGCCAGAAGTTTCAGCATAAATCGTGGCGCTTCTCTGTCTGTCCTTGCGGTTGATCAGATTGGGACCGATTCCCTCTTCCACTCTGATGACCTGGGCCAGTTTGATCAACCCCCCTCTGGGAGTACGAATCGAGATCTGTGCGATGTCTTCAGGACTCATCCTTTGATCCTTAATCAGCCTGACTCTCACATCATAGCGTTTGGCCCTCTCTGCATCCTTAAACTTGGAGACCTCCTGCCCCCCGATCATCTGCCGGACGGCTGAAGATATTTCACGAACATCGACGCCTGCATCGGATGCCTTATTCCGGTCGATAAAGACCCTCACTTCGGGCTTCGTCAATTCGAGATCGGAGCCGACATCCACAAACCCCGGACGCCTCATCATCTCCGCCATAATCCGTCCGGATATCGCCTCCAGCTCCTTCACATCCGGACCTTTAATGTCAAACTGCACCGGAGCCCCTCGTCTTCCCCCCACGGCAACGGGCTCGAAGTCTTCGATATAGACTTTACATCCTGGAACTCCCCGAACTTCCTGTCTCAGGCCAGCCATGACCTCATGCTGTGTGCGCTTTCTCTCCCCGCGATCTTTCAGGGCGATCAGCAATATCCCTTTGTTCACTTCTTTTCGGGCGCCGACTCCGATGTTTGAAAAAATATTTTTCACTTCAGGCAGGTTAAGGACCAGTTCCTCTACTTTCCTCATCTTAGCGTCCGTGTAATGGAGGGTCGATCCTGTAGGGGCCTCCAGATGGATGAGGAAACGGCTTTCATCCGATTTGGGGACGAACTCACTCTTCAGATTGATCAGAATGGCCACGCTCCCGATAAAGATCAATGTGGCCATAGCCACAATGATCCATCGATGGTTCAGGCAGAAACCAAGGGTCTTCCGATACCGGCCTTCAAGCCTCTCATAACCTCGTTCTAAAATATCAGTGAGTTTGCTTCTCTTCTTTTCCACCTTCAGGAACCGTGAACAGAGCATGGGGATCAGGATCAGCGCAATGACCAGTGAGGCGATGACCGAGGTGGCTACCGTGACGCCGAACTGGTAAAAGAACCGCCCAATGATTCCTCCCATGAAGGCTACCGGGATGAAGACGGCGGCAATCGAGAAGGTCGCAGCCGTGGCAGCAAAGGCAATCTCTGATGCCCCCTGCTTCGCCGCAGTCATCGGATCCTTTCCCTCTTCCATATGACGGTAGATATTTTCGAGGACGATGATCGCATCATCGATGACCACCCCCACCATCATCGAGAGGGCCAGCATCGTCATATAGTTTCTTGTAAACCCCATAAAATGCATGATGCCGAAACTGGTGATCAGGGAGGCGGGAATCGCAAGGGCCGTGATGATTGTGCTCCGGATGCTGAGAAGGAAGAAGAACATCACTCCCGCAGCCAGGATCCCTCCCAGGAAGACATCATAGCCCACATCGGAAATCGCCTCCTCGATGAAAAAAGAGCTGTCAAAGGAGACCGAGACCTCGACCCCCGGAGGAAGGGTCTTATTCATCTCAACGAGTTTCGATTTGACCGTACGGGCCACCTCCACCACATTGGCTCCGGAACGGGGGACAACGCTCAACCCAATCGCAGGGACCCGGTTAAACCTGGCAATCGATCGGACCGGTTCCGTGCTGTCCTCGGTCCAGCCGATATCCTTCAGACGGACGGGCGCCCCATTTTGATAGGTGATGACCAGACTGTTGAACTCTTCGATATTGCGGAGTTCACCCAGATTTCGGACGGTAAATTCACGGTCCACACTTTCGATGATTCCGCCCGGCAGTTCCACATTCTTCGTCAGAAAGGCCTTTGCGACATCATTTGAGGTAAGTCGGTGGGCCTCCAGCCTCTTCCCGTCAAGCCAGACCCGGATTTCCCTCTTTGCATAACCATCCAGGTTGATCGTCCCGACTCCCTGGATCGACTCTAACTGGGGCCTCAACACCTCATCCGCAATCATCCCTAATCGCTGGAGGGAGAGGTTGCCCTTCATGGATAGCCAGATAATGGGAATGGCATTGATGTCGAATTTATCGATGATGGGCGAATCGATATCGGTCGGCAATTTCCTTCTTGCCAGATCGACCTTTGCCCTCACATCCTGAACCGCTGAATCGATATTGCGATAAAGTTCGAATTCAATCACCACTTGCGAAAACCCATAACCGCTTGAGGAGGTGATATGTTTGACGCCCTCGATGGTGTTGACCTGTTCTTCGATGGGATCGGTCACATCCGTATCCATCACTTCCGGTGCGGCTCCGAATAGTGTGGTGGTGACAGTGACATAGGGAAAATCGACCTGGGGAAAGAGGTCGATGCCAAGGCGCTGGTATCCGAGGATTCCAAAAAAGACGAGGGCGATGGTAATGATGGTGGCAACCACAGGCCGCCGGACAGAGGTATCGGAAAGGAACATGGTTACTCCGATTGAGAATGTCAAATTTCAAAGTTCAAATGCCAAATCAAATTCAAAACTCAAATTTCAATAAATTCGGAATTTCGAATTCATTTGATGTTTGAATTTTGGGCTTTGTTTGAACTTTGGGTTTTGACATTTGACATTATTTATTGCTTGTTTTTACTTTCATTCCTTCGGTCAATTGTTCGTGTCCGATGGTGACAACCTTTTCTCCTTTTTGAATCCCTCTGACAACCTCCACCTTTCCATCGAACCGGCTTCCGGCTTCAACTTCTCTCCGAAGGGCGACCCCTTCCTTCACCACAAAAGCGAACATCTTTCCCTCCTGGCTGAAAAGGGCTGATTCCGGGACGGCAATGCCATTGGGATTGCTTCCGCCCGGGAGGGTGACTTCGGCAAAAAAACCTGGTTTTAATCGATGATGGGGATTGGGAGCCATGGCTTTCATCTTCACATTTCGGGTGGCCGGGTCAGCCGTCGGACTGATAAAATGAAGGGTGGCTGAATACTTCTCTTCGGAGAAGGCCTTGACTGAAAATTGAATCTGGCTTCCCTGACGGACTCTTCCTGCCCAGTTTTCAGGGATATAAAATTCCAACTCCAGCGGATCCATCTGAACAATCGTCAATATTTCATCTTTGGGCGCCACGTTCACATGCTCGCCGATTGAGGCGATTTTGAGGTTGATGATTCCATCAATCGGCGAGATGATTCGATGGTCCTGAAGATTCTGCCTCGCCAGACTCAACTCGGTTCTCGTAAGGGACAATCTGGCCTCATCCAGCTTGACCTTCAGAGCGATATCCTCGTAGGTCTGTTGGGGAATGACCTTTCCCCCAAGAAGTTTCTGGTAGCGGACCAGGACGATTCGATGCGCCTCTAAAGAGGCTTCTGCCTCCTGGACCCTCGCCTCCGCCCTTTCCACCTGCAGCCTTGCATCGACTTCATCCAGTTGGACCAGGAGCTGCCCTCTTCGAACTCTTTCCCCTTCCCTGACCAAAATCTTCTCAATAATCCCTGCCTTTTTAGGGCTGATCGTCACATGTTCAGGAGTCTTGAGGCTTCCCACGGCTGAAAGGGTGTAAGAGATGGGTCTCGGAACAACCTCGACTACCTCCACCTGTCTCTCCTCTGAGATTTGGGCCGGAGCCTTGAAAGGTTTTTCAAGGCTCACCGACTCCTTCGACCCGCACCCCCCAAGCAAGGTAATCAATAGTGTAAATGTCAAAAAGTATCTCATCCTCATCCTCTTCCATTCATTAAGGAACTTATCTTAATTTCACCAACCACCTTCCACTTTCCACGATCCACTTTCCGTTTCACGGATACATCCTTCCCATGGCCCGTTCCAGTCTTGCTTTGGCGATATTAAAATCGCTTAAGGCTCCATAGTAATTGACCCTTGCCTGAGCCAACAAAGTGACTGCATCGAGAACATCGGTGGCTGTGGCCACCTGATGTTTATATCGTTCCTCATTCATCCTCAAATTCTCTTCTGCCTGCTCAATTGCTTTTTCCGCCACGCCGATATTTTTTTCAGCAACCAGCATAACCTGATGGCCATTCTTAACATCCAGGGTGATCCCCTCGACCAATTGAACTTTTGCATCCTCGGCCTGTGTCACCTTTACCTTGCTCTCTCCAACTTTATGCGCGGTCTTTCCCCAATCCCCGAGGGTAATCGTTGCAATGCCCTGGATGGTCCATCTCTCACTTCGAAGATCGCCCATGAGCGTAGGCTCCTCTGAAAATCGGGAATAATTGCCCGAAAGATTAATAGTGGGAAAGAATCCGCTCTTCGCAATCTTCACCCCTTCCTTGGCCTGTTCGATCTTCAATCCGGCCACCTTTATCTCCGGTCTCTTTTCAAACGCCTCCTTGAGGGATTCTTCAAATGGAAGTTTAAATGGCGCGTAACTGAGAATATCGATAATATGGAAAGGCGTATTAATTTCATTGCGAAGCAATGAATTAAATGAAGCCTTGGCCAAAACCACGTCATTTTCTGCCCTGACCAGCCCCTGTTTTGCATTGGCAAGCCTCACCTCTGCCTGAAGGACATCATTCTTGGGAACGATCCCCACCTCAAAAAAAGCTCGGGTTACCTCCAACTGGGCTGTAAATTGTTTGACCGTCTGGCGGGCCACATCCAGAAATTTCTCAGCCCTCAAGATATTGAAGTATCCTTCTCTCACCTGAAGCACAATGTCCCTTTTGACCGTCTCCACATCCGTTTTGGAGATATCCACTCCCAATTTCTCATTTCGATAATTTGAGAGGATGGAGCCTCCCGCGAAAAGGGGCTGGCTAACGGTGGTGCCTAAATTGTAGAGATTCCGGTCTGTTCCACTCAGACCACTTCCAAAAAACCCTACAACCGTTGGACTGTTATAATAAGTGTAACCATACTGTCCTGTCCATTTTGCAAAGAAATCAGTCATGGCGGCCTTTTTTCTGAATTCGGAACCCGCCACGCCCTCCATCGAAGAATGGAGTTTCAAATTACGATCCAAAGCGATTTTGATGCTTTCCTCAAGGGTCAGCGGCTTCTGGGACTCCTGGGCTAAAACCACTCCTGCAGAGAGGAGAATTCCTAAAACCAATCCGACAGACCATCTCGTTCTCATCGACCTATTTCCTCCTTTCCCTCTTTTCGGTTCCCTTTAAGAAGATCTCTAAAATGGTCTCCACCTTTGAAATGAGCGGATACGATTCCGGACTGATCAGCCATTCGAAGATAAAAGAATGGACGATTCCTTCAAAGGCATGGGCTAAATCCAGTGGGTTCATGCCTTTTAACTCACCCGCATTCATCCCCTGCTTTAAAACCTGGGCAAGAAGATGGATATAGTCCACCATCTTATCGTGAATCTTATTTCCGCAATCGTCCTTGACCGACCACTCGAAACGGCTTCCCTCCGAGGTATAGATTCTGAAAAAATCCCGGTTCCGTTCAATGAATTCCAGCTCGAGGATCAGGACTTTTTTGATCCTTTCAATGGCGGAAGTTTTCCGGGAGAGTTCGGCCTTGACCAGACGATTGATTTCGTCCGTTTTTTCATCGATGAGGGTGAAATAGAGGTCCTCTTTCGACTTGAAGTATTTATAAAGGGTTCCTGTTCCAAACTCCGCCGCCCGGGCAATTTCGCTCATAGTGGCCTGGAAAAATCCCTTGGCGGCAAAGACCTTTTCCGCCGCCCGAAGGATTTCTCCTCGATGGGCAAGGTGTTCCCTCTTCTTCCTGCCGATCGCTTCCATATCATTCTCTCCTGGTCCCAATAATGTTAATTCATTTTATGAACCGATATTCATTTTTAAACTAAAAAAAAGGTTTTGTCAACCAGGCCCCTTCTGGGCCTGCCAGAATGATATTTACAAGATCAATGCGAGGGATGATAACGATCCACCCAGAGTTGCCAGATGAGGAGGGTCCAGAGTGGTTTTCGGTTGTCCTTCTTGTTTTTTAGGTGATCTTCAAGCAGGGTAGCCACATATTCTTGGCTTAAGAACCCTTCCCTTTCTATTCTCTCCAGCGACAGCATATTTCTAAACAACTCCTTCAGCGGCCCTTTTACCCATTTGGCAATGGGAACGCCAAATCCTTTTTTGGGCCTATGGACCACCTCGGGCGGAAGAAATTTCTTCATCGCTCTTTTTAAAATGTATTTCGATGTAAATCCTTTAAATTTCAGCCTGGAAGGAAGCCTCATTACAAACTCGACTAACTCATAATCCAGAAAAGGCGCTCTCACCTCAAGAGAACAGGCCATGCTGGCTCGATCTACCTTTACCAGAATCGCTTCCTGGAGATAGAGTTTTAAATCGAGGTATTGTAGCAGGGTCATTCGGTCATTCAATGGATAATCCTTCTCATATCGCGCGAGGTCCTCAACCAATCGATCCCGATTGAATTGGGTACGAATTTCATCAGATAATACTTTTTCATTTTCCATGAAAGGAAAGGAACCTAACCAGATCGAATTTCTGATCCCATCAGGATAGCCGATGCCGGAGAGGAATTTCTTCACCTTGAAATCGAAACTGATGTTATTATCGGATACGGGAAGTAAATTCCCAAGATAGGTTGCGAGTGGATGAAGCAAACCTAAATAATTTTCATAAGGGTTAGCCAGTTGATGAGCAAGATAGGTGGGATACCCCGCAAACAACTCATCTCCTCCGTCTCCACCCAATGCGACTGTTACATGCTTCCTTGTGAATTTAGAAAGAAGATAGGTGGGCAAGATGGAGGCATCAGCCATCGGCTCATCTAAGATATCGGGCAATTGGGGAACAATGGCAAGCATATCCTCAGGGGTCATCCTCTGTTCATAATGTTCTGTTTCGAGAAAAGTAGATGCAAGGGAGGCATATCCTGATTCGTCAAACGATGGGTCTTCAAAGCCGATCGAAAATGTTTTTACCTTTCCTGGCACTTCTCTTTGGGCAAAGGCGGCCACCGCGCTTGAATCAATTCCTCCGCTTAAAAAAATACCCAGAGGGACATCGCTGATGAGTCTCCTTTTGACTGATGTTCTCAGGAGATCGATTATTCTCGACTCAGCCTCCTCCTCTGAAATGTCTTTTATCACTTCCATATCGAAGGGGGACCAATATCTTTTTATTTCCGTTTTTTCATCTCTCCAGATCAGGTAGGAGGCAGCCGGGAGTTTCATGGCATCTTCAAAGATGGTATGCGGTGAGGGGATAAATTCATAGAAAAGATATTTCATCAGAGAGAGGGGGGCAATCTTTCGTTTGAATTTGGGGTAGGCCATAATCGCTTTCAATTCTGAAGCAAATAAGAAAGTGCCGGGGAGAGCGCTATAATAGAGAGGTTTCTTTCCGAGCCGGTCCCTCGCAAGGATGAGTTGTTTTTTTCGCTCATCCCAGATTCCAATGGCAAACATCCCATTCAGGCGCTTGAAACATCCTTCTCCATATTCTTCATAGGAATGGACGATGACTTCGGTATCTGAATTTGTCGCAAACCGGTGGCCAAGTGTTCTTAATCTATCCCTCAATTCTTTGAAATTATATATCTCTCCGTTAAAGAGGACCCATACCGTTCCATCCTCATTAGAAAGGGGTTGTTGACCTGAAACCAGATCGATGATGCTTAATCGTCGATGTCCCAAAAAGAGAAAAGGACCTTTTTCATTCAGGGACCGAATATGCTCGCCCTGGTCGTCTGGTCCGCGATGGGTCAGGAGATCCCGCATCCTTTGTAGAATTTGGTGGTCGGGAATATCGGATGGATTTGAGGTGAGAAATCCTACGATGCCGCACATACTAATTGCCTAAAAAGTCTAATGGTAAGGGTAACGAGGCCCGTATCGTTGAGCTGAAATTGACGTTTGACGTTGTCGAAGCTGGTATCCCTGCCTGCCGGCAGGCAGGGAGGCTCGTATATGGATGCTCGATACTCGAGCTTCAAATTTCGAGCCTCTTGCTTCGATACGAGATTCGACAACGATAAACGTTCATCCATATTTATACTATGGGATGGTCTCCTTAATATGATAAGTGGGTTTTCCTTGCGATTCGTAGTAAGTTCTGGTCAGGATCTCCGCCAAAAAACCCATTAGAATGGAAAGAAAACCCAGCATTAAAAGAAGGACGCTTAACAGTGGCAAAGGGGTTAAAATAAATGAAACCCCCTTTAAGAGTTTCAGGTAAATGGCGTATCCCCCGGAGATAAAAGCGCCTAAAACCATCAACAGCCCCATTCCACCGAAGACATAGATGGGTTTTTGCGAATAGGACATAAGGAACTTCACCACCATCAGATCTAGAATCACTTTGAAGACTCTGCCTATTCCATATTTTGAAGAACCGGCCTTTCTTGCAAGATGTTTAACAGGAACCTCAGTCACATGGGCCCCCACCCACTTTGCATAAATGGGAATGAAACGGTGCATCTCGCCATAGAGACGGATATTCTTCAAAATATCTTTTCGATACGCCTTCAACGTACACCCGTAATCATGAAGGTGAACGCCGCCGATGAACGAAATCATCTTGTTGGCAATGACGGATGGCAATCTTCGGTTCAAGAAGGGATCTTTGCGGTCTTTTCTCCATCCGCTCACAACATCGTAACCTTCCTCGATTTTTTGGAGAAGAAGGAGAATATCCTCCGGATCATTTTGAAGATCACCATCCATCGGAATGATAATATCTCCCTTGCAGGAATCGATCCCGGCGCTCAATGCCGCCGTCTGACCAAAATTACGGGTAAAACTGATCATCTTTATATTCTGATTTTTGCGGTTGATGTCTATTAAGGCGTCCAGGGTTCCATCCGTGCTCCCATCATCAATGAAGATCACTTCATAAGGCCTGTCTGTCTTCTTAAGCGCCGCGCTTAATCTTTCAAACAATGGCAAGATATTATCTACTTCATTATAAACAGGGATCAAGATTGAAAGTGTCTCGAGTGGTTTATGGGCCATGGATTGCTCCTTTATTCTCTCCATCAGGAGGGAAGGAGACAAATGGAAAGTAATTGAAAAATCTCCGTCATTATTGTATATTTTGGGCTAAGAAGTCAAGAAATATCTGATGTTCTTTGCTCTAACATCTTATAATAATTATGAAATCACCTTTAACAGAAAAAACGGCTAAGGTTTTGATTTCAATACTGATGGTATCTCTAACTTCCATCATTGTATTTGGAGGCGTCTCCTACTTCTATTTCAGCCACGATCTTCCAAGCATTGAAAGTTTAAAGAATTATAAACCTCCTGCCATCACCAAAATTTTTTCTGAAAATGGAGAGCTGATTGGAGAATTTTTTATGGAGAAGAGAGAGGTCATCTCTCTTGATAGGCTCCCCAATCATTTAATTCAAGCCTTTGTCGCAGGAGAGGACGCCAGATTTTTTCAGCATAAGGGATTGGACTACTGGGCTATTTTGCGAGCGCTTTTTAAAAATATCTTCTCCGGAGAGATCGTACAGGGCGGCAGCACCATCACTCAGCAGGTTGTCAAGTCGCTTCTCCTTACCCCAGAAAAGAGTTTCTCGAGGAAGATACGTGAGGCCATCCTGTCCTTTAAAATTGAGAAGTATCTTTCCAAGGAGGAGATACTTCATCTCTATCTTAATCAAATCTATTTAGGACACGGAGCTTATGGAGTTGCAGTTGCTTCTGAAAATTATTTCGGAAAGGATGTTCAAGAGCTGAATCTTGCGGAATCCGCCCTGCTTGCAGGACTTCCCCAGGCCCCCTCCAAATATTCTCCTCATCAACACCCCGAACAAGCAAGAAAGAGGCAGATCTACATTCTGAACCGGATGGTTGAAGAAGGATATACCTCTCATAGTGAATCTCTGAGAGCATTACAGGCCCCGTTAAAGGTTAAGGGAAAGCAAAGCCTTTCTTTTGAAAAAGCCCCCCATTTTGTCGAGCATGTGAGGAGATATATCGAAGAGAGATATGGAAAAGATGCCCTTTATAAAAGCGGCCTCCAGGTCCATACAACCATCGATCTCTATGCCCAAAACATCGCTCAGGAAGCGCTTGAATCCGGATTAAAAGAGATAGAAAACAGACAGAAGTACCGCCCCGGCGAGATGGCTTCCATTTTAGAAGGGGCATTGTTCTGCTTCGAATTAGATTCGGGATATGTCAGGGCAATGGTGGGCGGAAGAGATTTCAGAAAAAGTCAGTTCAACCGGGTTACCCAGGCCAGAAGACAGAGCGGATCAGCTTTTAAACCCATTATCTTCGCTTCGGCTTTAGATAAAGGTTATACCCCTGCTTCGATTGTTGTTGACGCTCCGATCGTGTTCGAATTCGGAAACAAAAAATGGAGACCGAAAAATTTTGAAGACAAATTTATGGGGCCGACCACCCTCAGAAATGCGCTCACCCATTCGATGAATGTCGTCACCGTGAAGATTGCCCGCGATATCGGAATTGATTACATCAGGGATTATGCCCGAACTCTTGGGATATCATCTTCACTCCACGACAACCTTGCCATGGCTCTGGGTTCTTCGGGTCTCTCGCTTTATGAATTAACGAAAGCCTATGCTGTCTTTGGCAATCAGGGGAAAAAGTTCACACCTCTTTTTATTAAAAAAATTCTCGACCGGGACGGAAATTTACTCGAAGAGCATCTCCCCCTCAATCATCCCGGCGAATTAAATCATGTCGACCAGGTCATCAGTACTCAAACAGCTTTTCTCATCACACACCTTCTCGAGAGCGCGGTTCGGAGTGGAACAGGATGGAGGGCAAAAGCGCTCGAAAGGCCTGTGGCGGCAAAAACAGGCACAACCGATCAATTTTTCGACGCCTGGTTTGTCGGTTATACTCCCGAACTCCTCACCGGTGTATGGGTGGGTTTCGATGAAGAGAGGTCCCTTGGTGAAAATGAGACCGGCGCTCGTGCGGCCTCTCCCATCTGGGTCGCTTTTATGTCAAGGGCGTTGAAGGACAAAGACATTAAAGCCTTCCCTATTCCCGAAGGGATCGAGTTTATGAAGATCGATCCTAAAACAGGCCAGATGGGTTCGGATAAAGGAGGAGTTCTTGAATGTTTCAAGGAAGGAACAGGACCCACTTCAAAAACTTCGACCCGATTGGTTGCAACCACCGACTTCTTCAAATTCGACATGAATCTTTCTTCAAAAACCAGGTAACCAGTAATGGGGACACGGTTACGAAGCCCGTTTCGTGAATCGTTATGCGGTTACGTAAAAAGAATTTAAAGCCGTTAAACGTAACCTTTTATCAACGATACGGGCATCCTTACCTTAACCGATAAACCATCTTAATAGGAAGGTTGGTGCCGAAGAAGGGACTTGAACCCCCACGGGGACTACTCCCCACTAGACCCTGAATCTAGCGCGTCTACCAATTCCGCCACTTCGGCCTCTGCAAATCACTGCATTGAAAAAAGTCAGATACTATTTTATATTTTTTTCGATTAAAGTCAAGTGATCATACGTTGAACCCCCCATCAGCGTTTAACGGTGACGATGCTGGCATCGAAGCCCGAAACTCGGAAAATGAAGCTCGAGCATCCAGATTCCCTATACGAGCCTCGATACGAGTTTCGACAATGATAAGCGCTAATTTTTAATCAAGACGAAAATTATCGCCATGGAAATCATCAAAGGAATTGAAAATTTAAAAGAACCCTTCAGGAATCCCGTGGTCACACTGGGAAATTTTGATGGCGTTCATCTCGGGCACCAGAGAATATTTAAAAAAGTCAAAGAGGAAGCCAGAAAGATTGGCGGGGAATCCGTTGTCATCACCTTTGAACCCCATCCCCTGAAAATACTTTCCCCCGATCAATGCCCTCCCCTGCTCACCCCGTTTAAAAAGAAAATGATGTTCATCGAAGAAACCGGGGTGGACAAAGTCCTTTGCATTCAATTTACCATGGCTTTTGCATGGCTTTCACCTCCTGAATTTGTAAAAAGCATCCTGGCGGGGAAAGTCGGAGCTAAAAAGATCCTTGTCGGATATAATTATCGATTTGGCAAAGAGAAGAGCGGGGATGTGGATTCCCTTAAAGAAAATTGCGCCAGATTTGGAATTGAAGTCGAGGTGGTGGAGGCATTAATCGTTGATGACGCCATCGTCAGCAGTTCCAAGATCAGAGACCTTATCGGGAATGGAGAGGTGGAAAAGGCTTCGAAATTAATGGGAAGAGATTATCCGGTGATCGGGCGTGTGATCGAGGGGGCGAAAAGGGGTCATACTCTTGGTATTCCCACGGCCAATCTTGAAATGACTGAAGAGCTTTATCCCAAACCCGGGGTGTATGCGGTCAGGGTGAATTTGCATGGCCAGGGTTTCAATGGCCTTGCCAATATCGGATTCAATCCGACCTTTAATGCAAACGCTGTGTCATTGGAGGTTCATATCTTAAACTTTGATCGTGAGATTTACGGCGAGGACCTCCAGGTGTGCTTTACGAAAAGAATCCGTGATGAAATCCGTTTTACTTCAATAGAAATGTTAATCGAGCAGATCAGAAAAGATATCGAATGGGCCAAAACAAATGTCTTCCGAAATCAATAAATGAACTTGCCAAACCTTCCCCACCTGATCTCATCCCATATCCACGGGAATAAAATATTTAAGAAACTTGGTCCTGAAAAATAAATGATAAAAGCTTTCCCCCTCACCTCGCTCAGATGGACAAACCCCCAAAAACGGCTGTCCTGACTGTTGTCCCGGTTATCTCCCAGGACAAAGAGGTGATCTTCCGGCACAACCACATGTTCAAAAGGGCCCACGGGGCCAAGGGTTCTCCTCCACTCGTTTTTTGTGTCGTAATACCCCCACGGGTCCTCCATTTGCTTTCCATTGATATAAACTTTCTCCCCCTCGATATCGACCCGATCCCCGCCGATTCCAACCACTCTCTTGATGAAATCCTTTGAAGAGTCTTTAGGAAAGATGAAAACGATCACATCTCCTCTCTGAGGATTTTTATATTGAAACAGTTTGGCCTGGGTAAAAGGGATTTTAATCCCATAAATAAATTTACTGACAAGGATATGATCCCCGATCTGAAGGGTTGGTTCCATCGAACTGGAGGGAATTTTAAAGGCTTGAACAATAAAGGTTCGAATAAAAAGAGCGATCAATATGGCGATGAGTATCGGCTCTAAATACTCTTTAATAAATTTTCGCTTATTCATTTTCTCCTCTTGCCTAAAAAACAAACTCTAACGGTAAGGGTAACGATGCCCGTATCGTTAGTAAAAGGTAACGTTTATCGGTTCTTAATTCTTTACACGTAACCGTTACCGGTAACCGAAACGCCTGCCTGCCGGTAGGCAGGGGCTTCGTAACCGTAACCTTTACCCAAGGCCTGTGATCGTTTTCATTGTTAAAGGATGATCTCCCGATACGTTTCCGGTTTCCTCTCTTTTAAAAAAGGCCATTCCTTTCTGGCCCGGTCAATGTGTTTAAGGTCGACGTCAATCAAGGCGATGCCTTCCTTCATTCCGCTTGGTTTGTCCATCAATTCCCCTTCCGGAGACACACAGAAAGATTTACCATAGAAATCCTGTTTCTCTTCGCTTCCCACCCGGTTCACCCTGAAGATAAACACACCATTGGTCATCGCATGGCTCGAAATCACTGTCCTCCATCTTTCCTGTGAGGCAAAGGCGGCTGCCGTAGGGGCAAAGATGATCTGGGCCCCCTTCAGGGCCAATATTCTGGATCCCTCCGGGAAAAAATTGTCCCAGCAGATTTGAACGCCGATCATTCCAAATTTCGTTTGAAACACAGGAAACCCGAGGTTGCCTGAAGAGAAGTAGAACCTCTCTTCCCAGAGGGGAATCTGTGGAACATGGACCTTCCGATAGATTCCCAAAACCTCTCCTTCCGTATTGATGACCACCGCAGAATTATAAAACGCCTCCTTGTCTTTTTCAAAAATGGGACAGACCAAAACCACCCCGTGCTGTTTTGCCAATTCTCGCATCCTCATTACGGTTGGGCCTTCCACTGTCTCGGCCAAAAGAAAATGGCCGGGGTTCATCTCTCTTGGAAACCAGTGGGTAGTAAACAGCTCCTGAAAGCAGATGATATGGGCCCCCCGCTCAACAGCAATTTGCGCAAATTTTGTCGCTTTTTCTATAGTCTTTTCTTTCTCCTCACTGCAAGATATCTGGATTCCTGCCAGCTTGATCAAGGATCGCCTCTCCGGTTTGAAAAATTTTCAAAATGCTAACAGAGTTGGTGGGATGGTGTCAAGCAAAAGGGAAAAAGAATTGATATTGC
>VGRU01000007.1 GCA_016875255.1 Deltaproteobacteria bacterium | reverse complement strand
CCTCCTTTTCAAATTTTTCAAGCTCGGGGATATAAGGGATATTCCCTTCCTTCATCTCCAGGGTCCCGATGGCCAGATCAAAACAGGGATCATCCTCCATCAGGTAGCTGTAAACGATTCTGGAGGCGTCTTCCGGTTTCAGGTTTTTATAGCAGATCGTTGGATTGCCTTCTTTCATGATACAAACGAGAGGCTCGGCAAAGCAGATTCCGAGACATCCGACCTTGATAATCTCTCCGAGGAGGCCATGTTTGATCAGCTCTTTTTCAAAAGCCTCCGCCACTTCAAGGGCGCCGACCGATATCCCGCAGGTGGCGCACCCGATAAAGATCTTTGGCGTTCCGTCACTCCATTTCTCTTGAAAATATTGTCCGGCTTCCTGCCTGATCTGTGAGTAGATCATATTGCTCAGAAAATAAAGTCTAACGGTAAGGGTAATCCCGCGCTTCGCGGGACCCGTATCGTTAATTAAAAATGACGTTTGTCGTTGTCGAAGCTCGTATCGAAACTCGTGAATAGAATCTGGATGCTCGAGCTTCGTTTTTCGAGCCTCTTGCTTCGATACGAGTATCGTCACCTATAACCGATTGACGCTTAACCCTTTTTATCCTTGTCGCGAAGGTTGATGAGGACCTCCTCCACCGTTCCGGGAGTCATTTTGGGGTAGATCTGGCTGTTAATCTTGACCACAGGGGCGACATTACAGCAACCGAAACAGGCTGTGGACTCGAGGCCGAAATTTCCGTCCTCCGTAGTATCCCCTTTTTTGATCTGGAGTTCTCTTGAGAAGGCATCGAGGATTAAGCTCCCCCCCAGGAGGTAGCAGGCCGTCCCCAGACAGACATGGACGGGATGGCGGCCAGGGGGCTTTCTTCTGAACTGATTATAGAAGGTGACAATACTAAAAACTTCAGAAGGAGGAAGATGGAAAAAATGAGCTACACTCTCCATGACCTCTCGTGAGAGGTAGCCCACTTTCTCCTGAATCTCTTGAAGCACGGGGAGTAAATTTTCTCTCTCCGGATGGAACCTTCCGAGGATCTCCTCTATTTGATTTGACTCTTCCATTTCTCAATCATCTGGGGAAGAAAGGCGGGGAGATCGCTTGCCTCACGGGGGCCCACAATCACATCCCAGCCCTGTAATTCCTCTTCAAGTTCTCCCTTGATCCTTGCGGCGAATCCAGGGATGATGACCCTCTTATTCTTGACTTTATCTCCAACCCCTATTTTCTTGAGAAATGGCCCGGCCGTGTCTCCGCTGAATTTCCCCGTTGACCAGGCCGCAAGCACACATAACCCTTCCGTATCTTTAACGCAGAGATAGGCGGGGATTTTGCTGTTTTCGATCTCACTGGCCACTGCAAAGTAGGTCAGCGCAAAATTGGTCGTCAGAAGCACCGGGGATTCATCCGTAACCGCTCCGATTTCGTAAATTTTCTGCTCCACCGCAAGGGGGACTCTCGGATCGGTGAAGATGTTCTGCCTTAAGACAAGAAGAGGATAGAGCATCTCTTTCTCAAAATCGGACAGGACGACGATGCCGGCATATTTGATCACTCCTGCGGATGCCAGCAGGGTTTCCTCCATCTTATTTTCTGCGAGCATACAGGGCAGAGAAAGGATGGGATAACCCAGAGGCCGGAAGGTCTTCTTAAGAGCCGCCCTCCGGATGAGGGTGTAATCCCTGATCATCTCCTTGAGCGATTTAGGGGAAGGATCGAGGACGATGTCCAGAATGCCCTCTTCCTTGAGTCGTTTGGTGATTGGAATGATCTCTTCAACCCCGTTGGTTTTGACTCCGATGGGTGCGGGTTTAGCCTTTAATTTTGGCAGGGCCGCATCCAGATTCTCTTTGGTGATGGGATAGAGAAGAGGGTTTTTGTCTGCGATCAGGTCTCTGGCTTTAAAGAGCGTTTCCAGGTCTTCGCAGATTAAGACAACAGGAAACCCTTCTGCAGCCACTCTCTTGACCAGCCCAAGATACTTTTCGGCATTTCCTTCATACTTCAAGGTATAGAGATTGGCCCGAAGCTTCTGGCCCACCCGGTCAAACTGAAGCGCCTTCAGTTTGTTGATCTTAGCGGAGACCGTTGCTTCATCTTCCTTGTCGGTGATGAGGATGGCGATCCCCGAGGGTCTGTAAAAGGTTTTTTCATGCCGGTAGATGACCTCTTCTTCGCCAATGCTCAAAGCATTTTCCCCTGTGCCGATGGTCACCAGCCTGATCGGGGGAGCCAATGCCTCTTCGAGTTCTGTTTTAATTTCGCCTGGCAGATAGGGGCACTTATCCACAGTCACCGCACCCGATGCCAGTTTCATTGCAAAGGCAAAACAGGTGGGGAACCCGCACTCCTTACAATTCTTTTTGCCCCCATCCGGAAGTTTTTTTTGTATATCCGATGCTTTCAGCGCCATGAGATCCTCCTATCAAATACTCAATTATCAATGGTCAATATACAATGACCATTGATCAATATAAGAACCGGCTCTTACAAACCAATCTTTGACCATTGCCGATTGATCATTGAAAATTGGTCATTGATCATCAGCCTGTGACCCAGGGGTGTCCCACCCGATTCATATATTCGGTCAGCTCATCCACATTTTTCACATCTTCTTCGGTTGCAATCTTGTCGTATAGACCAGCCTCTTCGAGTACGTCTTTCACCTGCTCCTTGATGGATTTGGGCAGCCAGACGATCCTCTTCAAACCTCCGTCCGTTTTTAGAAACTTCTTTGATCTCATGTAGGAGATGGCCATTCCCAGCATTCCTTCGTTCTGCCTTCCACCGGAAGCTTCTCCGGCAATCCCCGAAAACTTCTGGCCGTTAACCGCCTCACCGAGATAATCCCTGTGGACCACACCAAAAGCATCGACCTCCGGAATGTAGAAGCAGATGGCCTGAAAACAACCGCAGGACGTATGGGGAGTTTCCAGGGCGCTGTGGAGACAGAAGACACTGTTTGCCCCAAGGGACTTCTCTGCCACAATGGCATTGACCCCGGAATAGATAAACTTCTCCGGATCGATGAGATCTCCTTTTTTCACTGCAAACTGGGGGCCTTCCGGATCCATCTTGTAAGCGGCCCTTCCATCGAACCAGTTGATGGCCCCGCAAAGCGAGACTCTCTCGGGAGTAACGACGCAGACGTGGGTGGGCGCAAAGGATTGACAGAGCGAGCATCCATAGAATTCGTCCACTTCTTCCTCGGTGATCCCTTTGAGCCGGTCATCGCGCTCCTTATAAGTCTTGCGGGCTTCCAGGACCTCTTTTTCCACCAGTGCGGGATCGGTGATGAAGGTGATCTGGATTTTCTCGATGATGGAAAGCTCATTCTTATAAAGCATGACAAGAACTCTTCCGATCTCGTCGAGGGAGTTGAGGCCCTTTTTAAAACTGTCCTTATGGAGCCTCATCCAGATCTCATCCCTCTGGGCCATGTGCCAGAATCCTTCGATATAGTTGATGTACATGTGAACCCGGCGTTCAAAGACGGGTTCCATATCTTTTTCCAACTGTTCGCCCGCCACTAAGATCTTGATAAAAATGGGGACGGAGGCTCCCTCTTCAAAATCCTTGATATCTTTTCCAATGATCTCCACCTTTTCGTCCTCCACGTCGGCGGCCGGTTTGACCGTCACCAGCTCCGCTTTGAACTTATGCTTCGGCCCTCCGAACTCAATCTGGAAATCTTCCTTCCGTACGGTTTCGCCTTCATACTGAGGCCCTACATCGACTGAAAACATGTTCCTCCTCCTTTCTAATGAGAGACTTTAATGTTTATTGTATTTAGGATTTTAAACTCTGGATCAGACCCTCCAGATACTCCTTCCATTTATCCGCCTTCAGATTGGCCAGAGAGAAAGTCGCATGGGGATAGACATAGGGACAAAGCGTGACGGTTTTCAAATGGGGGGCATAATGCTTCAGTGTGGAAAGCCCCTGGTTTCCCAGATCTGTTCGGACGCCTAAAAACATGACCAGATCATGGTTCCCTTGCTTTTTGACGCCTTTCCAGTCAGGATCCTTCAGGTGATTGATGATTTCAATAATATCGTAGGTTGAATCCGGGACGATCCCGTATTCCATCAATTTTTTCTTCGTACATGCTGTTGCGCAGGTTGCCGCGCCAAGGACCTTGACGATGTCTATCCCATATTCAATGGCATACCTCCCGTTAAGGAAAATCTCCGGACATCGAGGTCCGAAGACGAGCAGAGGTCTCTCCGCTTTTTTCATGATCTTTCCCAACGTTTGAGGGTCCTCAATGACCCGACACCCCTTCAATCCCGTTAAAACATTGACATAATGTAATGGTAAGCTCATTTTTCTCCTCCATTTCTTTTGTGAATCGTGAAGGGTGAATGGTGAATCGTGGAAGATTTTCCGAACCACGAATCACGATTCACAAATCACCGTTTTTTTATCGCCTCATCCACGGCCAGTTTGATCTGTAACCCCGCATGATGCATCAGGGTATCGCCGATTTCCGCATCCATCCCCATGGTGGCCATGCAGGGATGGTTGTGATGCAGGATGCCCGAGCTTTCCACAGCATCCTTCATGTGTGTCCCGATCAGATGCTCCGCCACATATCTGGTATTTCCGCAAGGGGCATCCCGGATCACCCTGACCTGTTTCACTTTCTCATTCTCAAGATTGATTTCCACCTGAGGCCTTCCAAAATGCTTGAGAAATTCGAGGATCAGATCGTTCTGGGTCATTTTTTCCGTCAGGGTGCAGAAGGTCATCGGGTGAAGAAATTCGACTCCTATTTGTTCAAGTTTCTTTTTAAGCTGTCTGGCCAGTCCCGTGGTTAGATGAGCCTTGTTATCAACAGGGGCGATCACCGCACGTGCGCCGATCTGCTTGATGAAAAGCGGGATCATCTCAGCTACGACCGGATGCTCCTGGACAGATAGAAATAGATCACAGGTGGGGAGATCCTTGGGGAGGTAGTCCGAAAGCTCCTCAACAAACGTGGGGATCTTCTTTGTATAGTAATATCCCTTGACCTCCCACTCTTTAGGGGCATGTTGGCCGATATTCTCCCAAAACCTCTTCCCGTAATCTCCCTGGTAAAGGATGAGCACTTTCATTTGACCACCGCATCAATCGGGATATTGCTTTCGTAAGTGCCGATCAGGGTAGGCAGGGTCAACAGGGGCTTCGGCTTCCACCCGACACTCTTGAGGTATTCGGCCACTTCTTTCTTGTAGACGATGGGAATGTCCTTATCGTTTCTTACAAAATTCTGGAGGTCGTCCGGAAGCGTTCCCATATAATTTTTGTAAAGGGAGATGTAATGGTTCAATTTGAGCTGTCTTCCCTGGGGGGTATCATTCTTCCGGATACAGAGCTTTGCCATCGTGATGATAGCCCGCTCTTTGCTCTCTACGACGATGGAGAGATGTTCGGGAGAAGGTTCTTCGGTATTGACCAATTCCTTCTTCCTCCCGTCCATTACAGTCCAATCATCTTCTTCCTTCCGGGAGAGGTAGAGCCTTCGATATTTAGCGGAGTGGGGGCCCAGGACCACCGGGATGCCCAAACGGTTGCAGCCCGTCCCGATGGAGAAGGCCTTCTGGGAGTAAGATCCCCAGACGAGACCAACCGCACCAACCCGGTTCAGGATATAGTCGGCAATGACTTCGTAGTTTCCACGTAAAGGAAGCTTTGCGAAGATGTTGGCGACCTTCATGGCCGCACCGGTGATATGGGCGTTGGCCACACAGCTTCCCACATTCAGGACTCCGCCTGCATCGAATTCAGGTTTAAATTTATCATAGATTGTCTTTCCTTCGGCATCCTTCTTCATTCCGGCAGCCATGGCCGCGCAGCCGGAAAGCACGACGATATATTTTCGTTTTGCAAACTCCTCGGCAATTTCAGCAACTTCATCAGCTTCTTCGGGATAGTTGGAACAGCCGACGATGGCGATGATACCGGGGATGGTTCCCAGAACAATGGGTGCCCCCACTTTTCTGATCTCCACGTCCTGAATAGGTCCTCTGCCTACCCGGATATTATAAGTATCCCAGGAGGCTGCGGCATGCATGGTCGTAATAATTGGGATGCTCTTGGGGCACTCCTGTTCGCATTTGCCACAACCGATGCATTTTTCAAAGAGGTCGGCCATCTTTTCGAATTTGCCATCTCTGACATCCGAAGTGGCTGCTGAAATATTAAGAAGGTTGGGACAGACCCGATCGCACATCCCGCAGGCGGTGCATTTGTTGGCCAGTTCCTGGGCTTTCTCTTTTGTGGTAATTTCTTTCTTTCTGCCTTTGGCCACGATGGGAAGGACTTTTGCAGCCACTTCTCCGGCCTTATCCACATCGCGGATGAGCACCTGTTTTCCTTCCTGGGTGATCATCCGGACGATCTCATCAACCTCCTTATGGGTTACATCATCGAGCCCGTAACTGATCTTGTCCGAGGTGGCGATGAGTGCGCTTCCTGCATCTTTGGCCAGTGCGGGGATATCACACCGAACACATTGTTCATCCGATATAACAAGATCTGCAATCCCAGTTCTGAGGAAGAAGAGTTGCTTTGAAAGGGGGCCGATGATCTTCGTTTTGTCCGAATAGCGGATATTGTCATGGGCCGTACAGCAGATTCCTGTCACCTCCACCTGATCATAGGTCCCGTTTTTCACCAGATGATCGATCATCACCGTGGCCACAGCAGCATTATGGCCTACGCACGTGACAACCGGTTTTGATTTATCTACAACTCCCCAACCCAAACCGGAAAGGGGAGTGTCGGCCACCGAGGTCGGAAATTTAAATCCGATGGTCTGGGCGATATCGGCAACCTCCATGGCTACATGGTCGAGCATACCAATATGGAGCGACTTCGACTCGAAATCGATGTCGCTTCCCTCCTGGCCCATATGCGTGGCTGAGACACCGTGAATAATACCTCTTTCCACATACTCGATCGCTTTCTTGAGATCGCCAAGGGTTTCGGGTTTAAGACCCATCACCGTTCGGATATGGGGGGCTTCGACTGCCACCTGACCGCCCAGATCGATCTTGTAATCCTCACCATACTTGTCGATGAGGTAATCGACCAGGTGACGACCGTGAGCGCCATGGGCTGAGCACCCCATCAGAGAGAACATCAGCGCCCATCTTCCCTGCTGACCGGAAATGTTGATGCCACAGGCTCCTTTTTTATCTCCTGTCAAATCGCATTTTCCAAAGGTACAGAAACAGCAGAGGTCGCAGAAGGGGGAGTAGAAAGGTTTATAGGTCTGCAGAAGCCTCCTGTCCCACCGCCGCAAATCGGATATTTCCGGCATGGGAGTGGGGCCGACCGGTTCCCAGTTATCCTCTGCCCGAATCGTCTTATTGATCTCTTCGATCTTAGCTTTTCCTTTACTCATGACAGACTCCTTTCAAGAGATTAATTTTTTAACCAGTCTCAAACTCTCCGGATGGCGCATGATCACCATGTTTGCACCCGACAAAACGAGGGTGAAGGCTGTGATGGCTTCCCACAGGATGCCCTGGGTTTTGTCCTCCTTGGCCTCCTTCGTCTTCCAGCAGTCCTTTCCGATATTGGCAACCATTGGGGCCTTCATCATCTCATCGTTATGGATGACTGCCACCTGCTTGACTCGTTCCATAATCGAAAAAGAGTAGTCAATGCCATAACCGATGGCAGCGGATAAGGGATCGATGACCATCTTCTCCTTGGGGAAGAATTTGGTCAGCTTAACATTGAGTTCTTTACAGAGGTTAATGTCGAGGGGGCTCTGGGGGATGATGCCGTGCCCTCCTTCGAGTGCAGCTTTGGCAATTTCTTCGTAGTTTTCCTTTACGAGAGGGCCCAGAAGGAGGTTCTTTCCGCTGCAGACCTTCGCGATCTCTACCAGCGCCTTGGCATCCTTGTCCTTATCTCCAATGCCCATGATAACGAGGGGAACAGTGATCTGTTCGGCAATTTTTTTCACATTTTCAGCGATCCTTTTCATATCGGGATTTTCACCATCCAAACTCGCCAGGTTAAGACAGATGAAATCTGCGCCAAACTGTTTAACACATTTATTTGCCCAAGCGACCGGATCGGCGAGGACATCCGCATAAGAGGAGCGGAGGTGTTCGGGCCAGCCTTCGGGAGGGGCATCGAAAACCTCAAGAGCAAATCTGACAGGCGTTCCCACCTGACCTTCAAAGGCATGGAAGGGAAGGGTCTTCTCCCCTCCTATTTTAACCGTTTTTCCTTCAGGGCCGATCGCCACCTCTTTTACGTCTCCCTTATAAGGTTCAAAAAAGTCGTTGAGTTGCATACTTGCCTCCTTTTAATTATCGAATGGCACGAATGAGAACGAATCACACGAATATTCGTTTCATTCGTTTTTATTCGTGATATTCGTGTCACTAAGTTTCCAACCACGAATGGGAGTAAAGACTCTTTCCCATGAGCACATTGACCGTTTTGACAATATCAACCTCTTTTTTTGGAAGTCCGGAGACGTCCACTTCTTCATCCATGGCCCTGTAGATCAAATTCTGGATGTCCGGCAATTGCCCCTTGGCAAGCTTTACCAGCTCCTCATCAAAGCTATCCACAATGGCAGAAAAACATTTATATCGATCGAGCATCACCAGGCAGATACGGTTCAATATTCCTCTTAGGTGCTCCGGAGCTCCATTGGAGAGGTTGGACAGTCCGAGGGTCGATTTGGCTCCCGGGCAGATATCCTGGAGGATCTTCATAAACTCAAAAAGCTCCACGACCTGCGGTTGATCAACCGAGATGGGCATCATGATGGGGTCGACCCAGATCCTTTCATTGGGGATTCCGATCTCATTGGCATAAGCGACCGTTTCCATGATGGCTTCTGCTCTCGATGAGGAATCGGTTGGTATTCCAGCATCGATCAGTACCGAGAGGACGACATCGCAATTATACTTAACCGCCAGGGGAAGCATCTTGTCTTTGCTCTCCTGCTTGCCGGATGCAGAGTTGATTAACGGGGGGATTTTGCACACGGAGAGACCTGCCTCCATGGCAACCGGATTGGTCGTATCCAGCGAAAGGGGTTTATTGACCGCCTCCTGAATGACCCCTGCCAGCCACTTCATGACATCAGGGTCTTTTCTCGCAGGTCCGACATTAAGATCAATATAATCTGCGCCGGCTTTAGCCTGTCTGATTGCAAGTTCCTGCAGTGGTTTCTCGTCCTTTTCCTTCAGGGCATTGGAAACGACTTTTGACAGAATTTGAATATTTTCCCCAATTAGAATCATGCGCTCCTCCTTTTTACCCCGTTAGAAGTAATGCCCCACTGCTCTGCAGCGGTGTTACATTTCAGAATTATTCCGGCTTGACTTAATGGCCCGCCCGTCGAGAGCCTCTGGGTCGAACGACTGGAATTTCTAACGGGGTTAACGAAATATTTCACAATTATTTGTAAAACTTTATATAAAGTGTTGTCAATGAAATTTGGCTCACTTTTTTCATGATAATACCTTTGCCATGGCTTCATTTATTTTGATGACAGAGGGACTTGACTCTTCCAAATTTAGCATGGGGATCCCTCTCAGTTCATGGTCGATAATATTGCTGTCTTCGGGGATGATCTCGAGAAGATTGAGGCTCAATCTCTTTATCTCCTCGGCGATTTGAGGCGGCGTTTCATTTGAGACACGGTTGATGAGCAGGTAGGTCTTTTTGATGTTTAAACCCAATTCGCTGACCAGGTCTTCAAGTTTCTTGCAGGTCCTGATTCCCTTCATGGATGGATCGGAGACCAGAAAGAGCACATCGAGGCTCCCATTGGTCCTCCTTGAGATGTGCTCCATGCCCGCCTCGTTGTCGATGACCACATGTTTATAATTAGAAGAGAGCTTTTCAATGTAATTGCGGATGATGGTATTGGGATAACAGTAACAACCCGGCCCTTCTCCCTGCCCCATGCTCAAGAGATCAAAACCCTTCTCTTCGGCGAGGATCTCCGAGAGTTTGTAGTCAATCAGGGATTCTTTCACCACCCCCATCGCCAGGCTCTCTTTATCCTTTAAAAAACCGTCCAGAACCTTTCCGACTGTGCTTTGAACCTTCACGCCGAGAGCATCGCCGAAGTTGGAGTTGGGGTCAGCGTCAACCGCGAGAATGGGTTTGTAGTTTTTTCGGAGGAGGTAACGGAGAATCAGAGCCGCAAGGGTCGTCTTGCCTGTTCCTCCTTTACCCGAGACTGCGATCTTCATGATTAGTCCTATAGTCTTATAGTCCAATAGTCTCATAGTCTATTAGCCTTTCACTATACGACTAATCGACTATTTGACTATCTGACTACTTAACTCCTGCGGCAATCTTGGCCGCCTTAACCGTATTCATCATCAGCATGGTGATCGTCATGGGTCCCACGCCGCCGGGGACGGGGGTGATGGCGCTCGCCTTCTCTTTGACGCCGTCGAAATCGACATCGCCGCAGAGCTTAGCCTTTCCTTCGGGAGTCATTCCGATGCGGTTGACGCCCACATCGATGACAACGACCCCTTCTTTCACCATATCGGCTGTGACCGCTTTCGGTTTTCCGGCAGCCACAATAAGAATATCAGCCCTTTTCGTATGAAAAGCCATGTCCTTCGTGCCGGTGTGGCAGATGGTGACGGTGGCATTGGCTCCCTTTTGTTTCTGGAGGAGGATGTTCGTGATGGGCTTTCCAACAATGTTCGAGCGCCCCACTACAACAACCTCTGCGCCATCGATTTTTGCGCCGGAGCGGATCAGTAGCTGCTGGATGCCCGCCGGGGTGCAGGGAAGGAAATCGGCCTCGCCGATCATCAATTTTCCGACATTGACAGGATGAAAGCCGTCCACATCCTTCTTAGGGTCGATCGCATAAAGAACTTTTGTTTCGTTGATGTGCTTGGGCAATGGAAGTTGAACCAATATTCCGTGGATCTTCGGATCCTTGTTATATTTGTCGATCAGGTTGAGCAACTGCTCTTCGGTGATGTCCTGAGGCTGGTTGTCCTGAATGGAATAAAAGCCAAGGTCTTTGGAGGTTTTTTGTTTTGCTGTGACATAACTGATGGAGGCTGGGTTTTCGCCGACCAGAATGGTCACCAGGCCGGGTGTGACATTGTATTTTTCTTTAATCTGGGCCACTTCCTGTTTCAATTCTTCTCGAATCAGTTGTGCAACCTCATTGCCATTGATCAATTTTGCCGTCATCTTTTTTCCCCCTTTAAAAATTTAATAATGCCTTAGTGCTTCGGTTCGCAAATACGATCACGTATCCTCATGCTGCGAATTGAAATCATTGCTGACTCAGCACTAAGTCCTGAGTAAATAAATACGTTACCGAATTTATGAATCGATGGACTTAGTTGGTTTTTGATGGCGCCTTCGGGCGCTTCATCTTTTTTTCTTTCACCCGGACAAAACGTAATCAGATGTTTATGCGCTGATGCTTCATCTATAACCTGTATTCCCGGATGGTGCAAAATTTGATCTGGACCGATCTTAAAAAAAGAGGCACGGCAATGCCGTGCCTCTTTTCCATCTTAGAACAGTCCACTAACCTTGCCTGTATTAACGTCAACATCCACTCTTCTGTAAGCAGGGTCTGAGCCAGTTCCAGGCATCAGACTGATTGTTCCAGTCACGGGGCAGAGGAACTTCGCTCCACCAAAGATCAGAACATCCCGCACCGGAAGGGCCCAGCCTTTGGGCACTCCTTTCTTGGTCGGGTCATGGCTGAGGCTCAGGTGGGTCTTGACCATCATGGTCATAAAATCGTTATATTTGGGGTCCGCCTCAAATCGTTTTGCTTTGGCTTCGGCATCCGGAGTCCATGAAACCCCATCTGCACCATAGACTTCTTTGGCAACCAACTCAACCCGCTTCCTTAACGGCATATCAAGAGGGTAGAGAAATTTAAGGTCGGCTTTTTCTTTGCACGCATCCATAACGACATCAGCCAGTTCAAGGGCTCCGTCTCCACCTTTCAGCCAATGCTCGGACAGGGCACATCGGGCTCCGGCTGCTTCGGCATGTTTTCGAACCATTGCGATTTCATCTTTGGTGTCGGTATGGAAGGCATTGATACAGACGACCGGGTTGATCCCGGATTTTCGGATGACACCGATGAGATGGGTCATGTTGACAAGCCCTTTTTCGAGAAGGCCCAGGTTCTCCTTTGTGTAATCCTCAGGGAGAGGCCTTCCGGGTACGACCGTCGGTCCTCCCCCGTGCATCTTCGACGCCCTGATCGTTGTGGTCAGAATCGAGACATTTGGAACCAGCCCGCTTAAGCGGGATTTCACATTCCAGAATTTCTCAAAGCCGATATCCGCCGCAAAACCGCTTTCCGTAATATGATAATCGAACATCTTTAATCCAACCCGATCGCCAATGATGGAGGATTGCCCCACGGCGATGTTGGCAAAGGGGCCTGCATGAACCAGGCAGGGCTGATATTCGGTGGACATCATCAGGGTGGGGTTGATCGTATTTCTCATCCAGGCACACATTGCCCCGGCCACTTCGAGATCGGTGGTCGTAACCGGATTGCCTTTCTTATCATAAGCGACCACAATATTGCCCAATCTTTCCCGAAGGTCTTTCAAATCCCTGACAATGGAGAGAATGGCCATCAACTCGGAGCTCACGGCAATGCCGAATTTGGATTGCATGGCAAAGCCATCCATCTTTCCTCCGAGGCCAATAACAATGTTCCTCAAGGACTGGGCGCAAAAATCCATGATCCAGCCCATCTCAATGTTGCAGGGATCGATGTCGAGCCGTTTCAGTTTTCGCTTGGCTAATTCGGCATCGTCATAATTTCGTTCATGCTGCATTCTCGAGGTAAGAGCAACCATGGCGAGGTTGTGGGCGTTAATGATGTCATTAATATCTCCGGTGAGACCGAGGGAGAATTCAGTCATGGGAATGAGCAGTGATTTGCCTCCTCCGGCTGCTGTCCCTTTCACATTCATGGTAGGCCCGCCCGAAGGTTGCCGGAGACAACCACCGACATTTTTGCCCCTTTTTCCAAGCCCCTCAATCAAACCCATACTTGTCGTTGACTTTCCTTCTCCAAGAGGGGTTGGGGTGATGGCTGTCACTTCAATATATTTCCCGTCCGGTTTGTCTTTCAGACGGTCAATAATCTTCATGAAATCGAGTTTGCACAATTTACCCATAGGAATGATTTCTTCCTTTTTGAGCCCCAGTTTCTGTTGCCATTCTTCGACGGTTGGCATGTTTTCTTCTGCAATTTCAGCAATCTGCCAATCCATGAGCTTTCTTGGGTCTGCATCGACATATTTTTTTGGAATATTAAAAGGCATGTGTCTTACTCCCCCTTTCTTTTAAATTTTAAATTTTGAACTTTAAACCTTGTTTAATTCCCCCCTTTCGAGTCATATTTTCGAATATCTTTCAGTAGGAGCGTTAAGAAAATTTGCTTATGTGACAACAATCACAATGTGGCAGTCGATACTAAAATAATAGAATTTTTTTGTCAAGGGAAATTTTTGGATAAAGAGATTAACTTAGCGTGATTCGGTAATATGCTGATATTATTTGAGAATTTATTGCTTCAGGTCTGTTTCATGGAAGGGTAAAAATTGGCAGAGAAGTATAAATTTTTTATTCATTTTAAGGGTTCTGGATAATACAGCTAACAGATTGAAATTAAATAAGTTTTTTAAATTCAATTTCTAAATCCTTTAGCCCTGAAAATTTATTAAATAGAGTCTGTTTATAAACTAATGTTTTCAAAAAAGGTCGTCATTCCGGCGAAAGCCGGAATCCAGGGTTCCCGGTGAAAACCGGGATCCAGTCATGGAGATGGTTCCCGACTTTCGTCGGGACGACGTCTGGATGCCGGATCAAGTCCGGCATGACGGAAAAGGTGCATTTATAAACAGACTCTAAATACAGGGCTCCCCAGAAGAGCTATTTACCTTCTTTTAGAAATCTTTTCAGACCTTTTTTATCCCACTTTGAAAGATCCAATTCCTTGATTCCCCGGCCTGTTTTCCAGTAGTCAGTCCGATTAACCACAGAGCAAAGCTGAATCACTGCGTTGTGCGTAGGAGTAGGAACACCAAGGAGTTCTCCAAGCGTGGAGACAAGGACCATCCCATATGGGACATCCTCGGTAATGTACCGGTCTTTCATATGTTCGGGTCCCTTCATCTTGATCCCGGCATAAATTCCATCCTTTCCAAAGGCGGCATCCATGCTGGTGTTGAGAATCCGATAACGGCACTCCTCTTCGGTTTCGCCCAGGTTATAATCCCGAAATTCGAGATTATCCCAGTGGTAGAGTTTATATCCCAGTGCTTTGCAGATGGAAAGTCTCTCCTCATTGAGTGACTCATAGGTTCTGGCAACCGATGGAGTCATCCCTTCCGCATAGAGGTAGAACTCTCCTTTAGAATGTTCAATCCGTGTAGCGCTCAGTAGAGTGGCCACCGGGTGGACGACGGGGTTGGGGTTATTGATGGCCGCCTCCAGAACATCTTTCGCAGGCGAGATAGAGGGGTAAAATTGTTTCAATTTTGGGATGACCTCATTCGTCCTTTTCGATGGGAAAACCCCTGTTGGAAGGGTGACTGCATGGATGAAGACAGAGACATGGCCTGAGCTTTTAAGCCGGGCGCCATAGGGAAGTGTGCAACTTTCTGCGAAGGCGATCTCCTGTTTCACCTTTCTCTTTTTAAAGATTTTAACAAATTCGAGGCTTCCACCGGAACCGGGCATCAGGACGATGATCTGACCATCCTCGACAAAAGGGGCGCAGGCTTCAGCCATGGCTTTATGTCCGAAGGAAGGAGTGATCACAAAGATAACCTCCACATCCTTGATGGCCTGCTGAATATCGGTCGTGGCCAAATGCAATTTGGCTGTCCCATCAATCGAAACGCCTTCAATGCGAATCTCCTTTGTTCGAAGCACTCTTTCAAAAGATTCGGCAAACTGAGGGAGCTCGAAGAAGTTGACCTTATATCCGTTCAGGGCAAGATTGGCGGCGACTGCATGACCGCCATTTCCTCCCCCCAATACCGCAACTAAATCCTTTTCCATTTGGAAACCTCCAGGAATATTCGTTTTTAAAAATAAAGGTTTTGGTAAACGGTAACGGTAACGAGGCCCGTATCGTTAATAAAAGGCTACGGTTGTCGTCTTCCAATTCTTTGAACGTAACCGTTACCTGTGACCGAAACGGGCTTCGTAACCTTAACCGCCTGCCGAAATAATTTATATCCCATTTTTTTCTAAAAAAACAAGGGTTGAAAATCGATCCCTTTGGGTTTATGATAAAAAATAAGAAAGCTGAGCATATATTTAAAGGAGGTAGACCATGAGAATTTTACGATGGGCAATGATTGTATCGGCTTTATTGGTGCTCGGTATGGCCAGCCTGATCCATACTCAGGCGGGCGCTGTCACCGATAAATCGCAGGTCACTTTTCAAAAAGATGCAACAGGGTTTGTTTACCTGGGGACGGGGGTGGATCTGAAATCTTATGATACGGTTGTTATCGGCGAGTTTTCCACAGCAGGGCTTCCGGACATTGGGCCGGGGAAATTGGAAGAGTACAGGGATACCTATAGAGTCCAGCTCAGGACGAAGTTGACTGCCGCAGGAATTTTTAAAGAAGTGACGGATGATCAGGCCAGGGCGTCAGGTCCCAATACGCTGGTCATCTGGGGAGATATCCTTGCAATGCATCCGGGGTCTGGGGCGGCACGGTTCTGGGTTGGGATGGGCGCCGGAAAGGCCGTGGCAGAGATTAAGACTTATGTGAACACTGCGGAGGAGAAGAAGATTCTGCTCGCTCATCATCTGAAGCCTACGAGCGGAATGCGTGGCGGAGCATTGGGCGCAAGAGAGGGGTATGCCTTTCTTCAACAAGGGGTGGATCGAATCTCCACTTTCGCCGTAGAATATATTAAGAGGGTTTATCAGACAGGGAGATAGGGTTAAAAAATAAACAAATAAAAAAGGAGGAAGAGAAATGAAGCCTAATCGGATCATGACAATCGTGTTGGTTCTGGGTTTGGTCTTTGGAATGAGTCTTTTGGCAAATGCTCAGGAGTCGAATTTGAGGGATTATAATGTTTTAGTCGTAAAGGACCTCGAAGTTCCCCCCGGTTCTCCGGCTCCGGAATCGGCAGGCATGCAGATGGCTGAAAAGGCGATCTATCAGCTCAAGAGATACTCTGAAAAATATAAACTCTTTGACACAATCGTCAAAGAAGGAAGCAAGGGAGCGGAGGGTCCTTCCGGGAAAAAAGTTCTCATCCTGAAAGGAGAGGTCAAAGAGTATTCGAAGGCAACCGTGGGAAGAAGAATCGGACGCTCCTTTATTCCGGGAGGCGAGCACACCGGCACGTCTGCCTTTGCGGCCCACTACCAGTTCGTGGACAAGGAGAGCGGAAAAGTGGTGTATGAAACCAACCTCAGAACCACCTCAACAGGCTCTGAGGATACCGTGGAATATGCCATGGACCGTAACGGCGAAGCCCTGGCCAAAACGATCTTAAAAGTGAAGGGAAGATAATTCGGGGTGAATGACTTGCCGAAGAAGAAAATAAGCCCTGACTCCTTCCGAAAAGGAATCAGGGCTTGTTTTTATTTAGATACGGTTTTCCAGTTGATGGGGATGATGTTTTTGGTCTTTTTCATGGGCGGCCGATAGACTCCTCCTCCCACCCCTGCATAAGCCACGGATTGATTTCCAATAAAAGTGATGATGACTCCGGATGGGATCGAAGGTCCGATAATCTTGGAGCGATCCTCTTTAGTGATTGGAAGCCCATCAATGCTAATGCCATCCATATTGAACACCGCTTCCCCGGTCTTATAGTTCAGGGCGTAGAGCCTTCCTTTTCCTTCGCTGAGGAAACAGGGATCTCCCGGATCGCCGAATTCCGGCGTGAAGGTGGTGTAATAGATGACTCCATAGAAGAGGACGGAATTGGACAGGCATTTCTCTCCGGCATTCTGATCCAGTTTGATATACCAGCCATTTTTTGTGCTCAATGCGTTCATGATGGTCGTCTTCTGGACTGCAGTCGTGTTCGGGTCCTGCAGCAAGTCGTCTGTCACATCCAGCAGGTCGTTTTCCGTTAAAACGGTCGAAGGGTTTTTATCCTTGATCGCATAGATCCTATTCACAACGGTCGTGTTTTTTGGGGCTTCCCGGTCACCGGTTCCGAAGAAGAGCATCTCATAATTGCCTTTTTCAAGGGAGACATCCGGCGGATAGAAGATCTTCCTTTTATCAGATAATCCGGGGTTGGAATCGAAGATGATCTTTGCCGTCCAGTTGGCAGGATCGGGATCTCCGACATTGAATCTCCACATCTGACCGCCCATGTCACCCACATAAAACCTATCAATTTTCCCATCTCCATTTGTATCCACTCTTGCAATATCGCTGGGGATGGAATATTTCATATTCGTATTTTGGGCATAGGAATAGCTCCATACCAGGCCGCCTGTTAAGATATCAATGACATAGACCGCCCTTCCCTTGGTGTCGTTGGCAGCGACAGGGATGTTGTCCTGGTTTGTATCGTACCCTCCTCCAATGAATGCTACCCACTTCTCTCCCGCTCCGTATTTGATCTTTCCTAATTGAGGTGTGGACCAGGTCTGACCCAACTCTCCGAATCCCGCAGTTGAAGGGCTGATCTCCCAAAGGAGTTTAGGAGCATCTGGGGTCTTGACATCGAGAGCAAAATACCGGTTTCCTCCTCTGCGAAGGCCGAAGATGAGGATGGCTTTTTCAAGCGTTCCATCCGGCTTTCTCTCGAGATAAATTCTTGGGGCTCCGTCGACCATGAACTGGATGGCTTCTCCGGTTAAATTTTTCAGATTGGGTAGAACATTAGGTGGGATAAATGCCCACAGTTCCTCTCCGGTTGAGTTATCAAAGGCATGAAGCATTCCCTCATTGGCGCCGGCGAAGACGATTGATTTAGATCCGGGGGCTGTGCCATAGTGAATGACGACCGGTCTCGAATGGATGAATGACCCCAATATCCATTCTCTTTTCTCAGTGGTGTTTCCGTTCATATTTTCATCGTATGCGTCAATTCCATGGATGAACTTGATGACATTATCCCTTCCGGTTGCATCGCCGGCGGAAAGGCCGAGAAGAGTAGGAGTAATGGCGTTGTTAGAGGTACTGAAGACATTGGAGGAGTCAGACAGATTGACATTGCTCCCCAGATAGGTATAGATATTTCTGGCGGGTTCCCTGTTTTTGAGGATTTCACCCACGCCTCCTTTTTCGACATCGTCCCCATCGTCGATGGTGCTCCAGTAAGATTTTGCAGCCGTTTTAATATTGTTGTTGGAAGGGTCTATCACAAGGCAACCTCTGACGTCGAGGACATCTCCGATATTGACTGACGCAGAGTTGCAATCTGTGGTGCTTTCCGTCGCGATACCATATTTTTTTATATTTCCTTTCCAGAAACTGTTCGGGGTTGGTTTGAACATGGCGAGATACATCTGGTTGCCAGACTTGAAGCTCTCCATCTGGCTGATCGGTACAACGGGCGCCACATAAGATGTGCTTTCTTTTAGAACCTCTGCGATGAACGTCTGAAAGGCGATGTTAAAACTCTGGGAACTCCATACATAGAAATATTTTCCGCCTCCTGCCTTTGCCGCATCTTCCATCAGTTTTTGGGTGATGCTAAACCCAATCGTATAAGTCTTGATGTTTTGGCCGGAGGAGGACTGACCGTTGCTTAGATCGAGGCCATAGAGGTATTTTGCCACGTCGTCGAGTCTGCCGGAATTGCCATCTCCGGTTCGATCTCCGATGATTTGGGATAAAATTGAATTAGTATTATCCTTTGTAGGATCTCCGTCCGAAATGATGAGGACATAAGTTTTCTGGCAGTAATATTGGATAGGGCTGGAACCGGCATAGCTTGTTTCTGTGATGGCACTTGTCCCTTTCTGAAAATATACTCCTGCTTCATAGAGAGACTCTGCCAACGGAGACCAGGTCTCATTCTTTAAGCCGGCAAGGTTCTGGAACAGTGCGGTCTTGCCGTTCTTGTTTTCATCGACAAATCCCAGAAGCCTTGCCCCCTTCGCATCGTCGCTGTCTTCGGGGCTAAGGACATATTCCTCTTTTGTGCCGCCGTTATATTTAACGGTCTTGCCGGCGATGTCATTATTGAAAGTCATGACGCTAAAACGGACTCCGCCTGTGGTGTTGATGTAGCTGTGGATGATTCCATTGGCCAGGCCGAACCTGGGCCGGCTCCCACCTGGCCCACCGTTGAGCTGTAGAAAATTTCTGAAATTTCCGGTCTGAAAATCTTTCTTGCTTATACCGCAACCTGTATAATTGATCGCTTCTCCGAATGGGATCAAGTAATTGTCTCTGAGATCAGGGCATGGGAAGTCGGGTGCAGTATAATCGATATGCCATTGTGTCCATTTGCTACCCGATTTGGTATAAACGGCATTCCCTGGATAAACAGTGGTGGGATTATAGGCACTATAATCAATTGTCGAATCATAAATCTGGCCTGAACTGACCTCATCCATGCTGGCCGAGTTGTCCAGAATGATCAAGACATTCGGAGGGATATTGACACCCGAGACGACATAGAGGTCGGTATCTAATCCGTAACAGACCGTGGAGGTCATAAGGATTATTAGGACGACTAAAAACCCTGATTTCATCGGATGAGTTGTTTTCATTTCTTAATTCCCTCCTTGAAGGGTTGGAACGATCCTGACCACCTTCTGCTCGATGGTGCAAGTGGACTTATTTGAACCCAATTCGGTTTGGTCCTGACCTGTTGATTCCATCATATAATGTTTGAATTCGTAATTTCCGGTGGCGCTGAATCCGAGACCTCTCGGGGACCCCTGTTGAACCGTATCGTAAGTGATTGTTACTCTGGCATTGGTAGGATTTGGATTATTGGGGTCGGTAAAAGGATTGTATTTGTTGTCGACATACTTGTTGGTCAGATCAAAATTATCGACATTTGCAACTACAACCTGAATGCCGCTGTCTGCAGAGTAGAAGGCATCGGTGGATCCCCGTTTATGGCCGGAGATTATTATTTCAAAGATAGAGGTGAAAGAACCAGCGATCCCGATCAATGTCAAAACAACCATCATGATAAGGGCGATGACCAGGACAGCGCCGGATTCATCTTTTAAAATATTTATTTTCTTTATCATTTTTGAAACTCCTTTTCGATCCATCATTTCATACATAAATTTCTTAGGGTGACCGCTGTTTCGAGGGTTCTCGGCGACATCATTTTTTGGTCCTCCGGAGTTACCTGCTGGGGTCTTGCAGTTAACCGGACTCGAACAGCAAGAACATTATTTGAATTTATTTCATTAGCCCCAACCCAGTATCTGTCAAGGACTTTGCCATCATCTTTGTCCACGCCATAGGTGAAATTGAGTTCTTCCACATTTTCCAGAAGGATTTCCTCAGGGCCGGCCACACTCGAGCCATCGTCTTTGATCGTGGTCAACTGCCGCCTCAGGGTTTGCGAATTAGCATCCCTCCAGTATCGAATGGAGTACTGGGTTGTGTTGTCGAATTCGTAATCAACCGTGATTTGATTTGCCCCGGGGATGATGGGAGTGGTGATACTCATCTTCGAATCAGGGTGGTCGCTATCGAATCCAGTGATCCGGAGGTCAGTGAGCAAGATCTCCATAGAGCTCCTGATGCTTTGCTGGGTTTCAACGACACGATCCTGAACGGTGTAGGCACGGCTCTGAGAGACAAAGACCCGGTAGATTCCGGCAACCACCATTGAAAAGATGACCAATGCCACCAGGAGTTCAATGATCGTGATTCCATTTTCTCTTTTTGCCATTCTAATGATCTTCATTTCTTCTCCATCCTCTCTCATTTGGAAAGCGCTGAAAAAAACCGTAATGAGTGCGAAGTTACATCCGTCCAGCTAATCGTGATCTGAATCTCTTTTATCTCCGGATTTAAAGCATTCAAACTTGCAACCCAACTTCGGGTATATTGAACTCCGGGTCTGCTCGAAGGGGAGTCGCTAACTGGTTGATTAAGAGGAGTAATGCTGTCCCACGGTATTGCTCTTAATTCCTCTAATTTATCCTGGGCCAACGTGGCGGCTTCTGTTAGGCGTCCGCCTGCTGCGGTGTTTCTTGTGCTCGTTGTCATTAAACCGGCTAAGGCAAGCAATGAAATTGCTAAAATGACCAAGGAGATGAGTACCTCAATAAGTGTAAAACCATTTGATTTTAAAGAATTTTTCACTTTGATTCCTCCTTTTGCTAAATAAGAATTGCAAAAGCCATACCAATATTTTTTAAAAATTGAATGAAGGAGGGGATGGGTTCGAAATAAAAAATAACAAATGCTTCTAATATGTTGGGGGATTGTGAGTAAATGTAGGAAGTGGGCTTGGTCACTTAAAAAGGGAGGGTATTTTGAAAAAATTCTTATATTTGGACAAAATGTCAAGTCGTGAAAGGTTAGTAAATTAAACGCCTCTGTCTGTAATCACCACAATCTCCTTGATGATGAATCCGTTATGATGCGGAATAGCATCTATTGCGACATCGGCATTCTTCTTTATATCATGTATCTTTAATCGATTTCCCTTTTGGTCTATAACCTTGGTGTCACTCGATATGAAGAAGCTCTTTCCGCCAACAACGATCGATTTATGATCCCAAGTAACATCTTTTACAATTCCCGAGAGGGAGATGGTTTCACTCCCCCCTCTCGTTTGTGTAAAGCCCTCTCTTTATTTTATTGGGTTTTTGGGCAATACGGTGACCGATGTAATAACAGGAGAGGCATTGGTCTTTGATGCAGAGGTTTCGGTTTTGTGCCCTTTGCAGAACAAATTCAGGAAAAGAGAGATGAAAATGGAAAGGAGTGTTATGGGTTTAACGAATGGCCCTGATCCATAAACCCCCCGTTTTATTGGAAGAATGGGTAAAGATGTCTCTCTTTCTTGTCAACATATTTGGGCAGGAGATAAATCTTTTCAATTCTAATTGGATTGTTCTTTTTCTCTCTCATACCTTCGATATATACCCACGCTTTGGTTTTAAAATTTTCAATGTTGATCGGAGATCCTTTTTCATTGCAAATAATCGTTGTCTGATCCCAAGTGAAAGTTCTTTCGTTGACGATCATCATCTTTTGTCGTAAATCTAAGCCCATGATAATGCCTTGATTCCTATATATATCTTCCCCTGAGGCAAAAGTCAAAGTAGAAAAGATTATCATGAAACCTATGCTGATTATGACATATCGATAAGAGCGCGTATTCTTCACGGTTTCTCCCTCCTTAAAAGACTATTTTCCAATATTTTTGGTTATTTTGTAAGCCTGTGATAGGAGGCTGACCAACGCCTCCGCCTACGCCGATATAGGCGATTGCTTCACCGCCGATGAACGTAATGACTACCCCAGAAGGAATGGCAGTCCCGATTATTCCCGATCGATCAGTCCTGGAGATGATAACGGTTTCTCCAGTATCATTTGTAAGGTCGAGATTAAACACTGCATTGCCCGTGTTGTACTCTAATATGTAAACTCTTGCTGTCCCTTCACCCACATAACAGGGGTCGTTGCCGCCTCCTCCCTCAGGAGGAGTGGGCGTGAAGGTGGTAAAGTAAGCCATTTTGTTAAAGACCACTGGAGGTGAAAGGGATTTCTCCCCGACATTTTGGTCAAGTTTAATAAACCACCCGTTTCCTGTTCGCAACTGCCCCAATATGGCATTCTTATCCTCTTGAGGTGTATTAGGATTCTGCAATAAATCCTGGGTAACGTCCACCAATAGATCACTTTCTTGTTCTGTTAAGGCTGTGGAAGGGTTCTTATCCTTGACGGCATATAGCCGGTTAATGACTGTGTCTTCCTTTGGATGCTCCCGATCGCCCGTTCCAAAGAACAACATTGGATAGTAAGCGGTATCTTTCTCAAGCGTGACATCAGGAGGATAGAATATTTTCCTTCCAGTTGTTCCATCCCTTCCCGGGTTGGAGCTGAAAATTATTTTTCCGGTCCAATTCGCCGTATTTGGATCTTCGATGTCAAACCGCCAAACTCGGCCTCCCATATCGCCGACATAGAGCCGATCAATTTTCCCATTGCCATCTGTATCCACTTTGGCGATATCGCTTGGAATTGAGTAGGTCATAGCAGCATTCTCGGCCACAGAATACCGCCAAACAAGAGATCCGGTGAGGACATCTACAACGTATATGGCTCTGCCTTTGGAATCGGAAACAGGATTAGCATTGTCTTGATTTTCATCATATCCACCTCCGATAAAGGCAACCCACTTTTCACCGGCTCCATAGGCAATTTTCCCAATATTCGGGGTGGACCAGGACTGCCCCATTTCGGCAAATGGAGATCCGGGACTATTGGGATTGATTTCCCAGAGGTACTGAGGGCTTAAAGGATTGGTAATGTCAAGGGCATAATAGCGATTGCCTCCCCTCCTCAAGCCAAAGATGAGAATAGCTCTATTTATCGAACCATCGGCATTGCGAGCAATATATGCTTTTGGCGAACCATCAACAAAATCTTCAATAACATCTGCATTTAGCGATTGGAGTTTATTTAAAAGGTTTGGAGGTATAAAACCCCAGAGTTCTTCTCCGCTATTATCATCAAAGGCATGAAGCATCCCGTCGTTTGATCCTGCAAAGATGACCGTTTGCGAGGCATAATGAATAACCAAGGGCCTTGAATGGAGAAAGGAACCCAAAATCCAATCCCGTTTTTCAGTGGTGTTGCTGTTTCCATCTTCATCATAGGCATCGAACCCAAGAACAAACTGAACGAGTTTATCCCTTCCCACGGTGTCTCCAGACGAAAGTCCTAACATCGTGGGGGTGATATTTGTAGTATTAAATGTGTTTGAGGAGTGGGGTAAATTTACATTCGATCCCAAATAGGTATAGACATTCCTACCAGTGGACCGATTCAATAAAATATCTCCTACTCCTCCCTTTTCAACACTGCTCCCATCCATTCGATTCGAGGGAAAAGGACTTGGCCAAAAGGAATAAGTCGTATTTAGAATTTGGCCAAGGTCATCCAATGCGGGCAAACCATTGATACCAGTGATTTGTCCAAGGTTTGCCCCTGTTTGGGTTACTCCATACTTCTTGATGTTCCCGCTCCACATCCTATTCTGTTTAGGTTGAAATAGGGCGAGGTAGATTCTATCTCCGGCGCTTGTCCTTTCCATTCGGCTGACAGGGACAATGGGGGCCACAAAGGAAGACGTTTTTTCTAAAATATCACCGACGATATTTTGGAAGGCGCTTGCTAATTCTTGTGCACTATTGGAATAGAAATACTTCCCATGGCCATGAGCAGCGGTTCTCTCGAGCAGGTTGTTATTTGTTGTGAATCCGATCGTGTAGGTAGTAATATATTGTTGACCTGTAAGGTCAGAACGAAGATCGTTTTCATAATAGTATTTAGCCACATCATCCAGATAGTCGGATCCATAGCTTGGATAGTTTGGATCATTGGGGGCGCCAATGGGTTCTCTTTGGTCACCATCTCTATCACCGATTGCTGAAGCCAGAATAGCATGACGGTCCTGGGTTGACATCCCATCCGTAATGAGAATCACATAATTTCTCTGACAGTAGTATTGAATGGGGCTTGTATAAACAACCCCTGAATTGAAATAACTGGCCCCCCCCTTGAAATAGAGTCCTGCTTCATAGAGTGTCTCGGCCAAAGGAGTCCAGGTGTTGGCCGTGATATTATTGACATCCGTAATCAATTGGGCTCGGTTGGGATCGGTCAGGCTTCTGATCGTACTATGAATGCGACCGCCTTCTGAGGTGTTAAAGATCATCATTCCAATTCTCACGCCATTGATTGTGCTTAAAAAATCTGAAATGACCCGTTTGGCGATGGTCAATTTGGGTAGATATTCACTCCCTCCTATGGAGGCTAAGTAATTTCTATAATTTCCTGTCCGAAGCGTTCGGTTGGTTGATGTACAAGTTGCATTCGTATTCCCTTCATAGTGGCCACTGTTCGTAAGGGCCGTTCGAGCGGCAGCGCAAGCAACATCGGCAATCGAATTTGCGAATAGAATCCAACTTCCCCCAGACCTTCTATAAACCGTATTACGATTAGCATGAAGGACAACCAATGGATCGTAAAGGATCAGGGGATCATAAAAATATGCCTGGACTTCGTCATTCATGCTCCCGGAGTTATCAAATATGATCAAAATGTTAGGCTCAACTCCCTCCCCGCTTGCCATGTAGAGGTCCGTATCCTTGGCATAGGAGGTCATGGGGAGAAGAAAAACCAGAAATGGAACCAAAATAATAAATAAGACCTTTATTAAATTCCTCATTTAATTACCCCCTGGGTGTTCTAATCTTCAGCGGGGCGACGCATCACCCACTTCTCTCTCAATTGAACGGTTGATCTGGATGGGCCTGTACCTATCTGGTCCCTTCCAGTAGAGTCGATGAGATAGGTATCAGAAATATAACCCTGTGTCCCTTCTCCTCCTGTTGTTATGGATGAGTGATAGATTGTAACCTGTGGGGAGGTGGTAAAATTGACCCCAGAAGGTAATGAGAGCACAGGGGTTGTAAGTTGTCTATCGATCGGTTCGTTTTGAAGGTCTGCCGGCAAACCTCCAGAATTGGGTATTAAGGTGTAATTTGAGACAGCAATATCTACAGGAAAATTTGCCCGATTAGCCAGAATCGCTTGAATTCCTCCATCAGCTGCATAGAATGCATCGGTTGATCCCCGTTTTTGACCTGAAAGCATGATCTCAAAGGTTGAGGTAAATGTCGCAGCAAGCCCGATTAATGTCAAAACAATCATAATAATAAGGGCAACTACTAAGGCTACACCGGACTGGTCTTTTAAAAATGAATTAATTTTTATAGGCATATCATTCACTCCTCAAAAGGGTATCACACACAACGTCCATCAGTTCTCCCTAGATAAATTCCTTAAGGTTATTGCAGAAGTTAAGGTTCGCGGAGAAACCTGTTTACTTACATCTTCAAAGGCTGGATCAGTTCTGGCGGTAAGTGTGACACGGATTGCAACGACCTTTCTTGTTCCAACTCCTGCAGATGGAAGCCAATCGTTGTTATCGATTAGACCATTGCCATTCTGATCATCCATGATTCCATCATTGTTTTGATCGACACCGTAAGTAAAATTTAGGAGATCGACATTTGTTAATATTGTTTCCGATTGGGCAACATTATCCACTGTAAGTTGTCTTATTAGATTTGAGCCATTTAGGTTATAAGTTACGGTATGTCTCTGATATTGGGCAAGGTTTCTATCATAATACTCATAGCTTACGGTAATGGAATTGTCAGAGAGCGGATATGCAACTGGGTTTGCAATAGTAATTGCTGGGTTTGCATCATCGTCAAATCCAGTCATCCGGAGGTCTCTCAATAAGATTTCCATGGCGCTTCTTACACTCTGTTGGACTTCGGCTACTTGATCCTGGACGGTATAAGCCTTCGTTTGTGCAACAAAAAGGTTATAAATTCCACCAATAATGATTCCCCCGATGACGAGCGCCACCAGTAATTCAATGAGGGTGATCCCTTTTTGATTAAATTTTGGCCGAATATCCATATTTTTCTTTCTCCTAGACCCCATCATTAGGATTTGGATTTAGAATAGTTGAAAAGAGGCTAATCGAACGGTTTATTCCATCATTCCAGTTAATTGTGATCGTAACAGTTCTCAACTCAGGCTCTGGAGTCGGCGGGACAATGGCATTTGTAGCAACGGTCCAAGTTCGAGCATAATTAATTCCGGTTGCACCAGTTCTCACATCCGCTCCACCATTGATATTGCCCCATTGAGTCACCCTCAATTCCTCCAATTTGTCCTGGGCAAATGTAGCGGCCTCTGTCAGGTTGCCTCCTGATGCGGTGTTTCTTGTTGTTGTGGTCATTAAACCGGCTAAAGCGAGCAATGAAATAGCTAAAATGACCAGAGAGATGAGAACCTCTATCAGTGTAAAACCATTTGATTTAAAAGGATTATTCACTTTGATATCTCCTTTTGATAAATTAATATTGCAAAAGCCATACCAATAAGTTTTTTTTAATAAAAAATGATAGGAAAGGGATTTTGGAAAGAAAATATACTATACTTTTAATATGTTGAGATTTAGTGGATGAATCATGGCCACTGGTATTATTCTTTTAAATGGAAGCGATTTTTTTGAAAATATTTAATAGTTTGGACAAATTGCCAAAAGCGATAAAAAGCCCCTCTGAAAAACTGCTTAACACCCTATTGCAGGGATGAAGATAGATGCCAATTCCTGAGAAATTAGTTGTGGCAGAACAACAACCCCTCCCAACCACTTAAATATTTTTGGGTTAAGGTTAATATGAACAGTAGAGATGATTTTCGCTACCAGAGAATTTCTTGCTTTTCAGTTCAAATTATTACATAATTACCTGAGATTGAATAATTGAGGCTTGCTCAATTATGTGAAGGGCATACTTACTATCCCGAAGAAAGAGGCAGCCTGCCTGCAAAATCTTCCAAACTGTTTCTGCATGATTTGATCATTGCTTGCCTGCAAGTCGTGTGAAATCGTGGAAATCATTGGTTTGGCATAAATTTGATATATAACAAGGAAAGGAATAACTCTATTCAATTAAGAAAGGAATTATTTAAAGGCAAACGATGAAGTTCTCAGAATTAGATTTAAAAACGGAGATCCTGGAGGCCCTGGCGAAGATGGGGTATCAGGATTTAACACCCATTCAGGAAAAGACGTTCTCTCCTATCATCAGTGGCAGGGATCTTTTAGCCCGGGCGGAGACCGGTTCGGGTAAAACAGCGGCCTGCGGTATTCCATTAGCTCAGATGATCGATCCTTCTCTCAATGCCATCCAGGCCCTCATCCTGGTTCCCACCCGCGAATTAGCGCTTCAATATGTGGAAGAAATCGATAGGATCGGAAAGCTTGCAGGGGTCGTTCCCTTTGCCATCTTCGGCGGGTTTTCGATGGAGATTCAGAAGGCCAAGTTAAGGGACAGGGTTCATCTCCTCGTTGCAACGCCCGGACGCTTGATCGATTTTCTCTATAACACCACGGAGATTGACCTCTCTAATGTCCGCACACTGGTTGTGGATGAAGCGGACGAGATGCTGAAGATGGGCTTTATTGAGGATATCGACTTCATCATGTCGAGCCTGATTCACGAACACCAGACACTCTTTTTTGCGGCAACGATGCCCAACGAGATAGATCGGTTGATCAATGACTATCTGAAAGAACCTGTCCGGATAGAATTAAATAAGGAACAGGTGGCTCCCCAGAGTCTGGTTCACCATTTTCAATATACGGAGAGACGTGATCGGCTCAATGCCCTGATCCAATACCTGGAAAGGGAGAAGATCTCCCAGGCCCTCATCTTTTGTAATTCACGGCATCACGGTGAAAAATTGACGAAGGAGTTGGAAAAAAGGTTCAAATCGATAGGGTATATCCACGGGGGCCTGGAGCAATCGAAGCGAACCTCAATCTTCGAGCGTTTTCGCCAGAAAAGGATCGAATTGATGGTTGCCACTGACCTTGCCGGCCGGGGCCTCGACTTCAGCCATGTCAGTCATGTGATCAATTATGACTATCCTTTTGGCGTGGAATCCTATACACACAGGACAGGAAGGACCGGAAGAATGGGGCGATCAGGCATTGCCATGACCTTTGTGACCGATCAGGAATTAGGGGTCGTGAAGTCCCTTCTGAAGGCAAATCGCATTGACCCTGTGTGGCATGGCAACATCCCTAACCTCCGGGCCGCCCATACACCGTTTGGGAAACGGGATGGCAAAAAATTCTTCAAAAAGCGATTCCAGCCAGCCCCGAAAGCCAAACTCTATCAAGTTGCAGAAATGATCCCCACCCCTCTCTCATCATAAACTTATGAAACGTGAAGATTTGAGAAACATTGCCCTGATTGCCCATGTCGATCATGGAAAGACAACGATCGTCGATGGTCTTCTCAGACAGTCCGGCATTTTCCGTTTGAATGAGAAGGTGCAGGAAAGGGTCATGGACAACATCGATTTAGAGAGGGAGCGGGGCATTACGATCATGGCAAAGAATACGGCGATCGATTATCGGGGAGTGAAAATCAATATTGTCGATACGCCGGGCCATGCCGATTTCGGCGGAGAGGTGGAGAGGACGCTCAAGATGGTGGATGGCGTTCTGCTCCTCGTCGATGCCTCTGAGGGCCCCTTGCCCCAGACCCGATTCGTTCTGAAAAAGGCCCTTGAATTCGATCTTCCTCCGATTCTGGTCATTAACAAGATCGACCGGGCGGACGCCAGGATTCAGGAAGTGATTAACGAGGTTTACGATCTCTTTATTGACCTCGATGCAACGGAGAAACAGCTCGAGTTTCCGATCGTCTATACCAATGCGAAGCTCGGAATTGCAAAACTTCATCCTGATGAGGATACGAAAGATTTTCGATGCCTGTTTGAGCTCATCCTAAGTGCGGTTCCGCCGCCTGAAGGGGACAAAGAAGGGCGGTTGCAGCTTCTGGTCACTAACATCGACTATAGCGATTATGTGGGCAGGATTGCCATAGGGAGGATCTTCTCGGGCTCGATTAGGGTCGGGGATTGGGTGTCGATGCTAAACGGCAAGGGGGAGCCGGTCAAAACAAAGGTGACATCGCTCTATGGATTTCAGGGGCTCGAAAGAGTGGAGGCCAAAGAGGCCTCGGCAGGAGATATCGTTGCCCTGTCCGGAATGGAGGGAATTGGTATTGGCGATACCATTGCCGATGGTGATGATCCAGAGCCTCTTCCGAGAATTGCGGTGGATGAGCCCACCATCTCCATGGTTTTTTCCGTCAATACGTCTCCTTTCGCCGGCCAGGACGGAAAGTATGTGACGTCGAGAAACCTGAGAGAACGGCTTGAGAAGGAACTCCTCTATAATGTATCGATCAGGGTTGACTTTGATGCGACCGATTCTTTCAAGGTGATGGGAAGAGGGGAGCTTCAGCTTGCGATCCTGATCGAGATGATCCGGAGGGAAGGTTATGAGCTTTCCGTGTCCATGCCGGAGAGCATTACAAAAAACATAAACGGCGTTATCCATGAACCCATGGAGCACCTGGTCATCGATGTCCCGGAGGATTTCATAGGCGTGGTGACACAGCAGCTTGGGATCCGTAAGGGCAGGATGCAGAAGATGAACAACCATGGTCATGGCAGGGTCCGCCTTGAATTCAGAATTCCATCGAGAGGAATGATCGGTTTTCGTTCCCAGTTTCTAACCGATACGAGAGGGACAGGGCTCTTCAACCACCTTTTCGATGGCTATGAGCCGTGGCATGGCCCGATGACCAAACGCTCCACCGGAACGCTTGTTGCAGACCGACCTGGAAAGACAACCATCTATGCTCTTCATCATCTTCAACCCCGTGGGACACTCTTTATTAAAGAGAATACACTGGTCTATGAAGGGATGGTAATCGGCGAAAACTCCAGAGAGAACGACCTGGATGTCAATGTGATCAAGGAGAAGAAACTGACCAATATCCGGGCCGCAGGGTCGGACGACGCGTTGCAGCTCATTCCTCCCAAGGTCCTCAGCCTTGAACAGGCCATCGAGTTTATCAAAGAAGACGAGCTGGTTGAAGTGACCCCAAGCTCCGTCCGCATCAGAAAAAAGATCCTCGAATCGAACAAACGCCCCAAATATAGGAATGGGAATTGAACTACCACCAACTACAAGCTGGTGGATTCTCTACCGACTGAAGTCGGCTAAGGGAAAAACAGACCAGCACAGAAATTCTCACGAGGCAAAACCTAAAAAACCTGCACATAGTGTGCATACTAAACCTTGCAGTTGCATAAACGGCCATGGGTAAACCGTTCTCCAACGCTTCGAATGGCGGTTAATCGGATGTCTTAATGGAATGGCCGGATTTCACATAAGGTGAACTCCAGTATGGGTTAGAAACGTAGGTGCTCATTGGCCTGAAGGTTCGCCTCGAAGCCTTTCCGAACGGTTCACCCATGTCCGTTTGGTTCAATTTTTTGCAATTTTAAGGTAAAGTCTTCGCCAAAAGGCGATGGTTTTCCTCCCCGAGTGAGACAATAAACAGAGCCCACGGACGGATTTGAACCGTCCACCCGCTGATTCTTATACAGATGGCTCTGACGGGATTGAAAATGAAGATATTCTGCGTCACTTTTTATTCCATCTATTTTAATCCTTCCCGATCGTTTCTCCGAAGGCAGTGATCTCTTAGGTTCTCCAAAGATCATTCCTGAGGTTCGAAAGAGGTTTTTGTCGGGCAAACTCAGCCCCCCAAAAAATCAAAAGGGGGTTTTGCGGCATGGATAGAAAGGAAGACAATGAAGCTTGGTCTTGTTGGTTTTCCTCAGGTCGGTAAACGCACCTTCTTTCGGCTGTTAACCGGCAAGGAGCTAAATTCAGAAAGCAAGAAAGGGAATGGTCTGGGGTTGGCGAAGGTGCGGGATATCCGCTTCGACCATCTTACGGAGATTTATGCGCCGCGCCAGGAGACTCCTGCCTATATCGAATTTCTTCTTCTCCCTGACTTGGACGAACAGGCCTCTCGAAAGGAACAAATCCTCCAGGGCCTGGAACAGGTCGATGTGATCTGCCATCTTGTTCGAACGTTTCAGGATGACACGGTTTTCCATATCCGTGGCGCTATCGACCCGCGTCGCGATATCCTGATCTTTAACGAAGAATTGCAGTTGAACGACCTTCTTTTTATTGAAAAGCGCCTTGAGAGGCTCGATAAAGAACAAAAGAAAAAGAGAGACGCTCAAAAGACGGCTATGGAAGCGGATCTTCTCGCCCGCATGAAAAATCATCTTGAAACCGGCTGTTTCCTGAAAAATTTTCTTTTGACAGAGACCGAGGAGAAACTGATCGCCGGCTACCCTTTGCTGACCCACAAAGCGATGATCATTGTCCTCAATATTGGAGAGGAGGCCGCGGAGACTGACGACCTGATGGATCAATTGAAGGAAGACTTCGGTCAACAGGACTTTCAATGGATTGCTGTTTCTGCCAAGATTGAGCAGGAGCTTTGTCAGCTTGATGCGCCGGACCGCCAGACCTTTCTTGAGGAACTCCAGCTCGACCAGCCCGCCCTGGACCGATTGACCATGCTTTGCTATAAAACCCTTGGCCTCATCTCATTCTTCACGGTCGGACCGGATGAGGTGCGGGCATGGACAAACCGGCAGGGATCCTTTGCCCCCCAGGCCGCAGGGGTTATTCATTCTGACTTTGAGCGCGGGTTCATCCGGGCAGAGGTGATGAAATATGAGGACCTGATTAAGCTGGGAAGCGAACAGAAGGTCAGAGAGGTGGGGAAATACCTGCAGAAGGGCCGGGACTACATCGTCGAGGACGGAGATATCATCAATTTCCTGTTCAATGTCTGACAAAGATCGCTTTATAAATTTGGGGTCACCCATCGGTTATTCGGTATTGACATTCAGAGGGCTGGGGAAAACTGGAGCCCACGGACGGATTTGAACCGCCGACCCGCTGATTACAAATCAGCAGCTCTACCACTGAGCTACGTGGGCCTATCATTCAACTTCCAATCACCAAATTCCAATCCCGCCATGGCGGGACCAAATAATTTCCACCTAAATTGAGCGATTTATTATCTTAAATGTAGCCGCACCCTTTAGGTTGCGTGATTTTATCCGAAACGAATTCTCACCCAACGGGTGAGAGGAAACCGCAGGCTAAAGCCTTCGCCTACAATAAATTTCAAAAAAAATCGCTCAATTTAGGTTCCAATCACCGAATAACCAAACAATTTTCAATATAAATTTAATTTATCATATTTTATGTCAGGGATCAAATGCTTCCACCTGCTCACGTCTGTCCTCTCCCACCAGATGACGGTGTCGTAAGTTCGTTTATAATTCGATAGAGCCTGTCCAGAGTCGAACGCTTCGCGGGTTTCGCCCTTCGACAGGTTCACGATCAGGGGGAACTCATTGCGGCATGGTCTTTTAAAAAGGACGACGAGGAATTATTTAAGTCCTGCCAGCAGGATGAGAATCGTCCACCCAAAGAGGAGGACCATAAAAGTGATGAACTGTCTGACCAATTTAGGATCCATTAGAGCTCCTTTTCTTAAGACAATAAGACCGGTTGCCTTTTTGCATAAGATGGTGTATTGGAAATATAGGTCGAGGCCTGGGACTATTATGAAAAATTTGAGAAATTATTTCAAGACTGAAAACTCCGTAACAATTTAGTTGTTTGAAATCGTCTTGTAAAATCCCTCCCAACCTCCCTTTTCCAAAGGGAGGAGAAAGGTTTCCCCCTTTTGACAAAGGGGGATGAAGGGGGATTAGATCAGTTTTTTCAAAGCACTAAAGTGTTACAAAACTCCAAATCATTATGCCTTCATTAAAATGACGTGAAAGGAGAAGAGTGATGGGGCTGGGATTGGCTCTGATTGTGATTGGAGTGCTGATTTTCCTGGACCGGATGGGGACAGGGTATGGATTGAGGGAAGGGTGGCCCTGGGTGGTCATCGCTCTTGGAATAGGAGGCCTTTTTCGAAATCGGAAATCCATTGCCGCATGGGTAACAACGATCATCGGAATCTTGATTCTGGGCGGGAAATATTACTCGATCCATATTTCGGTCCCCGGTGTGATCAAGGTCTATTTTTTGCCGGTTCTTCTGATTGTCATCGGACTGCTCTGGCTGTTGAGACACAAGAAAGACTGATCAGGATGGCCGGTTAAGAGGTATGGAAGAGGAGACAGATTCAGTGGAAAGAAAAGACTGTTTTGGCTCGATTCAAGAGATCACCCTTAAAAATGGACTGACCAAGACCAGTGCAAAGCCCGAATGCCGGACCTGTGATGAGGTCCGGGACTGCATGCGCCATGGTAAACAGGCGGCAGAAGAGAAGCGGGAGAGAGATGAACTGAGAAAACAGAACATGATTGCCCAGATTATCGATATCTCAGTCGTCCTTTCAAATGAGCTTGGGTCCTGTTTGTTGGAGTTTTTAAATAGAATTTACAACTCGTCGCTTGGGGAGCTTCTCTTTCGTAACCTATTATTGTTTTACGAAATTCCCAAAGAAATATTCTCCATGTCTCTTGCCATTCCCATCTCCCCCGCCACCTTCGATTTAATTCAAGGGGAAGCCGAGGAAGCAGAGAATCCCACCCGCCTGACAGGGACCCATCAACCAGGAGCTCCAAGAGAAAGATTTTTCATCCGGATTGTTTTAATCCAGAGATCTTTCCCAAATAATCGAAAGGCGAATATTGGGCTGATTGCCCACGAAGTTGCCCAGGTTTTTTCTACTGATGAAAATGGCATCCGCCAGATCCGGGCGACGCTCAGCGATTCTGAAAAAGCTGTCTTCAAAAAAATGGATGACAGGCAACGAATGCCATGGCTCCTGGAGAAATGGGGATTTCTGGAGGAACTGGAGGCCCTGAAACAGGAGGTTCCTTCTCTTGAGGCCAAGAGGTAAAGTTAAATATCATCGATAGATGGAATGAGACCGGCCACTACGAGCAAGGTCAATTCCTCATCCCCTGTATTGGTCAATTCGTGGTAGTCACCAATGGGGATGTGGATGGCGTCTCCGGGTTTCACCTCACAAATTTCCTCACCCACCTGCATAAGACCTCTGCCTTTCTGAATGATGTAGATCTCTTCCATGGGATCCTCATGACCCAGGAGTTTGTTGCCCGGAGGCACAGAGGCATGGGCGAGAAACATCAGGGTTCTCAGGGTTGGGGTGGTGAGCACCATATGGGCAATGCCCCCGCCATGAGCAAGGTATCGGGTCGCTTTAACTTCTGAGTAGTCAAGGTTGCGTCGTATCATTGTATTCCTTTCTCATGGAAATGACCATTTGGGCAAGGTGAAGAGGTTAGGGCTATGAGGCCGGTTTGCCTGCCTGCCGGTAGGCGGGGTGAAAGGTCAATGGGCTAGGGCTAATGATTTAAACCCTTGCCTTTACCCATAGACCAAACTGGCATCCCTGCCTACCGGCAGGCAGGCTTACCCTAACCTTTGGCCAATGCTTTTATTTTTTAAGCAATTCCCGGCCCTCAGGAGGAGATGTTTTTTCTCACATCCTCCACCCGTTCCTGGGCCTCTGCAACGGTTCGCTCAATCAGTTCCTTGCAGGTCGGTATATCTTTCATCAAACCGATCGCCTGGCTCATAGGCAGGACTCCGGTTTCTAAATCACCACTTTCGATAGCAACCTGCAATCCTTTAAGGCCAAGCGCCTGACGAGCCAAATCCTGAACACCCCGTTGTTTGAGCCCTCCCATTAAAAGCTTATATAAGGGAACATTGATCATTCTTTTGATGCGCAGGGCACTGGAGAGCGCCTGAAAGGGTGACGGCCTTCCCTGAGCCATTTTGATGGCGGCCGGATTCTTAAGCCATCTTCCGGGCAAACCGTCGATCTTTTCCGAGCAGAGGGTATCTTCCATCCCTGCTTTTAGAGAAAGTTCTTTTGCTTTTTCGTGCATGTCGCATTCCTGGGTCAACATGAACCGGGTTCCCATGGAGATTCCATCCGCTCCGAGAACCAGAGCAGCTGCCAATCCCCGGCCATCGCAAAAACCTCCGGCTGCAATGATCGGAAGTTTTGTTTGACGAGCAATGGAATTGACTAATACCATTGTGCCTACCTCCGCCCCGTGGGCTGCGGCCTCATGACCTGTCACCACGAGGGCATCTGCTCCGTCCGCTTCCGCCCGGCGGGCATGTTTCTCTATCGCCACCGTTGCCAAAACTTTACCGCCATATTGATGGGCCGCTTTAATGATCCAGTCCCCTTTTCCCAAAGCAAAATTGATAATGGGAACCTTTTCTTCAAGAGCGATTTCGATATTTTCTCTTGCATTGGGCATGACCAGCGTAGCATTGACTCCGAAGGGTTTATCCGTGAGGGATTTTACCTGTTTAATGACATCTTTCGTTTGATCGGGGGTATAGGCAACAGAATTCAACATTCCAATTCCCCCGGCATTGGACACTGCGGCTACGAGTTTGGGTAAACTGATGAAAGCCATCCCTGCGAGCATGATGGGATGCCTGATTCCTAAAAGTTCAGTCATTTTTGTCTTCATTAAATTCTCCTTTTTGGAAGGTTGACCGTGGAGATTATCCCAGATTTAGAAATGTTTTGCAATTTTTTAAATACGACCTAAATTGAGCGATTCATCCTATCTCACAAGGGGGGCAGAGATGCCTCCCGCCAAAGGCGAGGCTCGCCTCCGGCGGCAAACCCTTTTAGAATGCGATACGTTATAAATTTAGGGAATGGGCCTCGAACTTTCACCCAACGGGTGATGATTGGGCAGGCCTCATGGTTGATTCAACCCATCAAAGGTGATCGCTCTAAAAGGCT
>VGRU01000006.1 GCA_016875255.1 Deltaproteobacteria bacterium | reverse complement strand
TTCCAAAAACTGAACACTTCGAATTCCCCAATCCCCATGCCCCATTGAAAAGGGTGCTAAAGAGACCCAAGGGAGAATCCCACGCCGAAAATTCCTCTTACTGTGTCCCGAAGTTCTATTAGGAAATCCTTCACCCCACTTTTTGGAACAATAACAATATCATTTTCCTTGAGATAAAAATCCTCATCCTTTCCTTTCTGGATGGCATAAACGTCGGCGATGAGGATCTCCTTTCCCGTGCCGCCGTCTTTAAACCTGAATATTTTTGTCTCCGAACCATTGGCTTTCTGACTCAATCCCCCAACCAGTGTAATAGCTTGGCTCAAGGTCAGCTTCTTCCCCGTCATAGGAAACCCCCCAGGGGACCTTACCTCGCCTCCGACAAAAATCTTTCCAGAGATGGGCACATTGATGATATCGCCATGTAAGACCGGCAGATTGAGGCGCAGATCGCCTTTAACCAATAGATCCTCAAGGTTGATTACGAAAGTCCTCGGTTTCTGGTCTTCGGTCTCTTTTTTCTCCTCCGGGATCTCCTCTTCCTCGACCGGAGGCCGGATCAGGAAGAGCAATTGCCCCGCATACTCGCTATCACGGCCCGCCTTCAGCCCCCCTGCCAAGGCTAGGGCATCCAGGACCGTCTTCTGCCCCATGAAACTATAGACCCCTGGTTTTTCAACAGCCCCGATCACGGAAATTTGCTGGCTTCTGTACTCCTTGATGAACACACTCACGTGGGGGTCCTGGAAATATTTCTCCTGAAGAAGGTCACGAATCTCCTTTTCGAGTTGGTTTGACGTCAACCCCTGCACCCTCAACATTCCAATCAGGGGAAGACTGACATTTCCCTGGGAACTGACCCGGACGGTTTTGTTCAGTTTTTCATCCTCAAAAACGGAAATCTCTATAAGATCCTCTGGACCGATCTTGTAATCCTTATAAAGTTCTTTCCTGGACGACATGGTGCCCATCAGGATCCTTTCGTTCATCGCCTTCACCTGCTTTAAAGCTTCTATTTCTTTCACTTGGGCTTCGAATTTTGCCTCAGGCGTAAGCTTCTGAACATCCCTTCTTGGGCCGGGACCCGTCGCACATGAAATAATCACTGCAAAAACGACCAGATGAACCAAAAACTTTATCCGTAACATAATCACTCCTTTTTTGTGGAAAAAACCTTGAGGGGACTTAAAGATCATTTGTTACCCCCCAATTCCCGGACCTGCTCCTTGATCCTCTGTATATGGCCTCGGCCAAGGCCCTTGACTTCACATTTCAGTTCAAAAAACCTTTTAATTTTCAAATCATCGAGGATACCAAAACAGTCAATGATTGCACAGGGTTTGCCAACCATTTCATGTACCTCATCCGGATCTAATTCCAAATAAGGCTGGTGACGAACGGCGAAAACGACGGCATCAGAGCCTTTTATGACTTGCGCGAGATCCTGGAGGACGCGAAGATCGCTGAGTTTCTTTTGGTTCCGGAAGTAATTCGCTCTATGCTGGCCGTCGGCTGGGTAGGAATCCTGCTTCTCAATCTCCCACCAGTGCTTTACGTAGGGATCGTGGACTGCCACCTCGGCGCCCATCTCGGTCAGCTTGCGGACAAGGATTTCGGAACCACTGTAACGGGTATCTCCCACATCCTCCCTGTACGATGCTCCAAGGACTGCGATCTTGGAGGCGGCAACGATCTTTCCCATGTTCCGGAGGGCATCTCTTACCAGTTGGGCTGCGTGAAGAGCACGGGTATCGTTTATGTTAATGGCCAGGGGAGTGAGGTGGAAGATATCGTCTTCGAATCCCATCAGTGTCTGGTAGGCCCAGAATCCCAGTCCACCATCCTTTGGGAGACAGTATCCCCCAATTCCGGGACCCGGAAAGATGATATTTGAATGGGTGGGCCGGACCTTTATGGCATCGATGACCTTGATGAGGTCAACGCCGTTTCGTTCTGAAAAGGTGCTCCATTCGTGGAGAAAGGCCAGGATCGTAGCACGGTAAGAGTTCTCTACGATCTTGCAAGTCTCGCTTTCGATGGGACGTTCAAGGACTGTTATCGGATATTTATCAACATTAAGGACTTCAGAGAGGAATCTCGTGACGCGCTCTTTTGCCTTGGCATTGATTCCGCTGCAGACCCGCCAGAAGTCTCGGACAGAAGCTACGTAATGTCTTCCAGGCATTACCCTTTTAAACGAGTGAGAGAGCAACGGATCGCCATTTATGAAGCCACGGCGCTCAAAGGCTTTTTTGATAATCGGATACGCAATGTACTCGGTGGTGCCGGGGGGAACAGTGGTTTCGATCAGGATGAGGCAGTCGGGTTTGATTTTTTCGCCGATGATCTTGAAGCTCTCCTCAAGGGCTGCGATGTCTGCCCGACCACACTTCACGTCGCCGAGGGTCTCCTTGTGGTAGTCACACTGAACGTCCACAACCACAACATCCGCAAGGGCAAGAGCCTCATAAGTGAAAGTGGCTGCCAAGGTCTTCTTATCTAGGACGACCCGCCGGATCAAGAGGGCAACCTCAGGATCTTCGGCTTCGACCGGGGCAATCCCCTTGTTGATGTAAGGAATCTTCCAGTAAGACCGGGAGGAAGGCCGCTGCATCCCGATCACAAACTTTCCGGGCTTCCTGGTTTCCTTGTCGGTGGAGTCGGCAATCACGCCAGCCATAACAGCGCCAACAAACCCCAGACCAAGAACCACAACTATCTCTCGACCAAGGAGACGCTGCTCGGCTACGAGCTTTTGCAGACGCTTTAATTCCCAATCGTAGTCGGATTCCAAAGGGAGGAGAAATGATTCTCCGTCAGGACTTACCGACACAGGGACATCGGCGTTTAATTGATCGGAGGCTGCTTTCAATTCGTGATCTGGCATGTTGTCTTTGGCTGGTTATTCGTTATTCGTGATTTCGATCTTCTGAGGAGAAAATTAATGTAACCGTTCAGGATCATAATTGTTCCCCTCAATTTCGCCTCAGTGGAATCGTAATGTCTGAGGTATCCTTTGAAGTAGTCGATTCTGGCTGTTCAGGAGGGATTTTGGATCCAATCTCGGGCATAACCCCGAATTCAATTTCCTGGATGTGTTCCCGGGGAATCGATATATCCGTATTGGTCCTAAGTCTCATCTTTAGGTAGCTGTCCGGGATTATTCCCGAAAGCTTATCCCCGTATTTCGAAAAGAGCACATCTTTCTCGCCATCTTTCTGAAGTTTCGCCCCCTTCCCGAAGGACACCCGGTTGACATTTGTTTTTTTGAAAGAAATGGTCCCGTAAATCGTTCTGATCGTAAGCAAATCGGCCACAACACCTCCCATGAGCACGTCACCATTTCTCAGGGTAATCCGGTCAAATTCCTGGGGAGGAGAATCCACCGGCAATATGGTTTCCTTAACTGGCGATTCTTCTTTCTTCTTTTCCTCAGCAGTATCCGGCAACAGAGAAACGCTCTTCACCTTCTCGAAAGGAATTAAAACTGACCCGAGGTTGGAGCGGCCCCTGAAAAAGGAATGTTGTCTGAGCCTCAGAGTGTCTTTTTTTCCGGTGGTGAATTGAACCATAACCCAGTAATTCGCCCCTACCTGTTTGATCTCAAAAGAAGTGATCTCCTTCCAGTCGACCCTCTCAATCCCCCCTGCCCGGTCAATGGAAAAGGTCCTTCTCCCATCCATCGAGAAATCGGCGATCTGAAAGAAACCACCTTCGACCGTTTCAACCTTTGCATCAATGCCGTAGCAGAGTGATGGAATTATGACCAGCGCAAGAATCAGAGAGAACAGCAGTTTCATAAGATACCTCACATAAGGTCTTCCTGACTACATTTTTCAGTCATTTTTTTTAACCACCTCTGTGCCCAACTTCCCCTTGAACGGCCTTCGGGTTGGAAATAAGATTTTGGGGTCACTTTCGAAATTCCATTTGTTTCCAAAAAAAGCAATCCAACAGGGCAGGCATCCTTGCTATTCTTCAATGGCGGGAAGGGAGATTTTTTTTAAATGTCAAAGGTGAAAGTAAAAGAGTAAAGCGTTGAACCTTTTATCGTTCGGAAATTTAAGATCATTCATCCTGTTTAGTTTTGGCTTCGTCAATTGTTCCTTGAAGCTGATTGTTTTTTTCGAGGAAGGAATCTCTTCATTCTTTTAGAAAGAAGAAGCCATTCAAGACGAATGGTTGTTTTATAGATGCTGATTTTCCAGAGGACCCCCGGGACTAGCGGTGCCTTCCGATGCCCAAGGGCCGTCGAGTGTGACCCCGTGGTGGAAATAAAACTTTTCGTGTTCTGGTTAATGAAAGTTACGTATTTACGAATTAACGTCTTGGTTAGTTCGGCTGGAATCTTTTTGGTGGTCTCCGCCGGTCTCAAGATGCAAAGTATTCAAGGATTTCATCAGATTTTCGAGCCTCTTGGAGTGAAAATCGAAATTCCTCTGAAGGTTCCGGATAGCAGCAATATGTTCTTCCATTTGATCAAGAATATCTTTCATGAGGTTTCCTCCCCAAAATGCATAGGGTAATACTGCGAAGAATATGGAACCAAGAGTTTGATTGTCAGCCCGTTATCTTCTTCATCTGCCAGTTTGGAATTTCGACTCTATGTCAACTTTTCTTGCTGAAATATTTCTCTTAAGCCGTCGAAGGGACTCGAAACGGCCCCAGCAGTTATCGTCTTTCCTTCATTCTTCTTTGCGGTTTAAACATCCTTTTCCCGTGCGCGCATTAAGGGTTTCGATGACTTTGTTCGATATTGGAAAACTGTGGTTTGAAAGCTTCAGAATTTTATCAACTCCCCGTGTAAATCTTACTTTCTCATAATGAATGTTAAGGTTAAGTCTGGCAAAGATGTAGCAAGTGAAAAGAGGTTTAGTTACTCGAACCATTTTCCCGTGGTTATTCCGGTAGGTCTCGACTAACGGAAGAAAGACTTCTATTCCTTGTTTTTCCAGGTTGCCCTCAACATGGTGCTCATCTCCAGGTTTGGTTCGGATAATGTACCACAGGGAGGAATCGTTATGGGTGATATTATTGTCCATGATCTTTAGCGTTACTTCTCCTATGTGGTCTTCTTACGGTGTGACATTGTGCATTTGTCCTTTTTGCAAAATTGAATTGCGAGGAGCATTGCGGCAGTGATACCAACGATATCGAGCATAACATCAGTGAATGATGCGTCGCGGTTAGGGACATATTTCTGATGGACCTCGTCGGCAATGGCAACCGCAAGGGCAATTAGGCCCGGAAAGACAAAGTTGCGAAATACGCGTATGGCTTGAACGCTTGGCTCATTAACAATTGTCGTTTTATTTAATTGGTTCGTTGGATTGCTTGAGTTTATCGTGTTTTTAGGCTCCTGACTCAAATCTTTATGATGTGTTTGGGTTTTTGATTCATTGCGTGATTGCGTCATTGGAACCATAGAGAAGATCAGAAGGCCAGTCAATAGTCCATAAAGTGGAATGTGAAGGAGGCTGTAGGAATTGAATGCTGCTATATTGGAAATCACTGGAGAATCGGAGAATAGGAAGATTGCTGATATGTAAATAACGGATAGAACGGAAAAGATTACGTTCATCAGTATAGCTTTTTCCTCGGTTGTGCCAATTGTTTTGGCAACCAAGTTAAACCATCAGCACATTTGCGCCTTGCCATCCTGAAGGGAAGCTGGATACCTATCATGCTTTGTCACAGTTTGTTAATAGCTTCTTTCAGTTCGGTAAGATTGAATGGTTTTTCTAAACATGGATTGGGGACTGAGTTTATAAACACTCTCGTTTGATCACCCAATATGTCCCCTGTAGAGAAAATGATTCGGTTTTTTAAGATGGGCCATTTCTTTTTGACAATGTTGTAAAAATCGATTCCGCTCATTTCAGGCATTTTTATGTCACAGATTACGAAGTCAAATTCTTCGATGGAGCCTAATGCTTCAAGGAGACTTATAGCTATCTTCATATCGGTGGCCGTGCTGATTTCACATCCCAGTTCTCCAAGAAACATAGATGTCACGTTGACAATGTTAGTGTCGTCGTCAATTACCAAGCCCTTCATCCCTTTCAGGTTCTTATTAACTCCTCCGCCATTCTCTCTTTTTTTACGGTCCAACACGGTGACGGGAAGGGTTAATATGAAGGTTCCGCCCTTTCCCCATTCGCTTTCCTGCCTCATTGTCCCTCCGTGTTCTGCGAGGATACCATAAGAAATCGCAAGCTCCTGTCCAGTCGCTATTTCTTGTGTTCCACGTCCGTTGTGAGAGATCGTTATTTCTATCTGGTCTTCTATTTTACGAGAGGTGATCTGAATTTCGCCCAATCCCCCGGATTCCGAAACAGCTTTTTCCGCATTATTGATCAGGTTTAGAAATACTTGTTGGATCTGCTTTGGATCGAGATAGGTGAGAGGAATGTTTGGCGAAAGCTGTTTCACCATGTTAATATTTTTCGAATTTAGACTTGTAATCTTTTTTTCGAGCACTGCTTCGATTAAGACGTTAATATCCTGGATTTCTCTTGTGGGTCTTTCTTTTTTCATGAGGGTTACGTGATCCCTGATGATTTGAGATGCCCGTTGGGCTTCCTTGATAATCTCTCCTAGCTGTTTCTGTAATTCCGGATCAGCTGTTCTATTCAGTGAAAGTTGGGCATATCCGATCACGCTCGCCAGGGAATTGTTTAACTTATGAACAAGCTGAGGCAGGGCATTTCTGGCATTTAATGCTTCCTCATCGAGCCCGGGTGGAAAAGATGTCTGTTTTCCCATATCTCATTGTCCTCTTACAATGTCTTTGTTTTTGAAACGGACTTCAAGGGCAACTGAATGACGCTTATTTAATTCTTTTGCTGCATCATTGTTCAAATACTCCTCTACCTTTTCACAGATGGTAATACAGCGCAAAGAGTGCTCGTAATCTTCGGACAACCATTTAACAGTAATTTCCCCTTTTAATTCTCTTATCTTCAACGGCAATCAGTAGCAAAGCTTGTCGTCATGGTTAAATGTGAATGGGTTCCACATCGAGTTCGTCTATCTCGACAGAGGCAGCTTCTTTAAGCAGGTCCACCGTGATAACAAGGCGGTGCTTTAAAGGTTGGATTTTAATTAGAAATCCCTCAATGCCGACAAGGGGTCCGTTTACGACCCGAACTCTCATTCCCTCTTTCAGATAAGGGTAGTGGGTAACCGCTAAGTTATCCTTCATCAAGACCTGAATGGCATGGATCTGCTCAGCAGGGATAGGTGTTGGTTTTCCATCGGTGCCAAGAATCTTAACCACACTGTCGGTCTTCAAAATTTCGAGATGGCTATAGGGGGTCATCAGTGTCCTTACGAAGACGTAACCAGGAAAGAGGGGAACCTTGATCTTCTTCCGGCGATCCTTTCTTCGACTCCATTTTTCGATCAGCGGGAGAAAGGTTTCTATATCCTTTCTGATGAGTCGGTCATTTGCCTTCTGCTCATGTCTTGATTTTATATAGGTAGCGTACCAACAGGGAGTCATTGAGTCAAAGCGATCTCAAAAAGTATAGCTTCGCTTCCTCGATTACAAATGTCTCTGTAATCGTCCTATTTCCTTGATTTTTCTTGTAAATTCCAACTACGTTCCCAGTCTAAGCACTGGATTCAGGGAGAACAAAATCTCTTTTTAAACCAATCCGTCCCCTCTCCTGATCAAAGCCAAGTCGAAGAACCATTGCAAAAATAAAGGTAAAGAGAAAGGCGTTGGCAGGAATTTGAATATTTCTTTCGACAAGACTGTGAAACATCAATGCCAGAACTCCTACCAACCCACCTATCCCGATATACCTTTTTGAATCCCTCACGGATAGAGATCGAATTCCTGAGAAGGCTTTAAGAAATACGGGAACGAATATCATGATGAGCATCCCCATTCCCACAAGACCGACTTCTGAGGCTAATTGAAGCGGGTCATTCTCCGCGTGGGTGACAAGTCCCCGAATATGAAATGATCGATACATGGGGAAGATTTGGGCAAAGGTTCCGAGACCGGAGCCAAACAAGGGGAAGTCTTTGAATATCCGGAAGGTATCCTTCCAAATCATCCACCTCGACTTAAAATCCTCAGAGGCAGTGAAGAACCGGCTGATCACCGCATCGAGCCCGATCCATGCCGCCCAGAGCAAGGCCAGTCCGAGGATCAGTGCCGATGTCCTTGAAAATCTGCGTTCTTTTTGAGGGCTTCTAAAGAGGAGCGTGATCAGGCTGAAAGAAAGAAGTAGGCTCGAAATCCCCATTCTCGATGCCGTAAAGAAGAGACCCAAGATCATGACAATCACGCTGAACCCGATGAGAAGTGCCTTTCCATCCAAGGAGGAGAGTTGCTGACGCCAATCCGCATACCTACTTCTTTGAAGAGTCTCACGGGAAAAAAGGAATCCTACGCTTAAAGGTATTACCATAAGCAGATAACCTGCGAGGTAGTTGCGGTTGATAAAGGTTCCGGTGACTGAAGAAACCAGAAATTCACTTTTCACGTAGAGGATGGATCGGTTGCCGCTGAAGAATTCGTACATCCCGTACAGGGATTCCCCAACCCCGATGAGCAGGATCGCGAAGATGAACTGACTGGCTCGCCGGTACTCACACAGCAAACTTGATCGGACGAGGAAGAGGAAGAGTCCGATAAGCGTAAACCATTTGAGGAACTCAATCTGGGTTCCGAAAGGAAACAGGGAAAGCTGAAAACTCAAAGCTCCGGCTTCGGCGGGAGGGCTTCCCATTAGTAATTGGTTGCGAATTTCAAAGGCTTTGTGCGAAATCAGTTTTAGGATTCCAGACGGAAGGGGAACGGTTTGAAAGAGGATAAGACAGAGAAATAAGAAAAGGAGAATTACCGTAATTGGTGAAATCTGATTTGACCCTGTATCCTGAACCGGATAACGTTCAGTTCCGTCATGCAACCCGATTGACGTGCGACGAATTGCCAATTTCGAATCTCTGAGGGTTTGAATAACGCCCAGTATTATCATGAGAATGATGGTTAGTTCCATCAAAGAAAAGGCTATAAGTTCGACTGAACCGAAGGCGATGGGAGTAAAAACAAGAAGGAAAATAAGAATCCACTTGATTATTTGGTCAATCATGGCTTCCCTTAACGAATGGCGATTGGATCCGGGACGTTGGGTTTTCGGCCTTCCAGTACAGCTTGTGGATATTCGATCACCATTTTCCTGGCCTCTTTTCTACCTACAATCCTCTCTGCAGCTCGAACAGCTTCTGAAAGGATGGGTGGCCTTCCAGCGATGGAATGGGCGTCGGAGGCAATGAAATGGACGAGTCTGCTTGCGAGCAGTTTTTCGGCAACTCGCCTAACCTCAAGGCCGAACCCTCCCGTCAAGCTCATAGCCGTGACCTGTCCAAGACATCCCATCCTTATCATCTCATAATACCGCTGGGGTCTCTGCCCCACTTCGAGATTCCTCTCCGGATGACTGATGATAGGCGTAACTCCTCTTGCAATCAATTTGAAAAGGACTTCCTCAGCTTTAGAGGGTATCCCCTGGAAAGGAAATTCGAGGGATAGGCATTTTCCGACATCGCCCACTGTTGTCGCGTTTCCCTGTTCCAACTGGCTGAGGACTTCTTCACAGAAATGGAAATCCGCTCCAGGAAGAATCCTTAAATCCAGTCCACGTTGCTCCCGGTTGCGAAACCCGCTTGAATCTTCGATTTTCGATTGGTGGCAAAAGGAAATTTCGGGCTGTGGATCCTTAAGCTCCTTTATCAGGTCGTTGAGTTCTCGGACTTTGACGAGGATGGTTGACCGATTATTTCGGTAAGAGCCATTCATAGTGTGAGGTGTGGCCACAATTGTTCTTACTCCATCTTTGTAGCTGGCCAAACACATTTCGACAGATTCCCCAAAGTTCTCAGCCCCGTCATCCAACCCGGGCAGGATGTGAGCATGAAGGTCTATCATCATCTCATCCGATCATGCTGGTATTGGAGGGTAGAAATCTTTAGCTGTTCTCCCTCTCTGACTAATTCCCACTCGATGTTGCCGTTCCATTGGCGGATGTCGCCTGCCTTATGCACCTGCTTGATTTCATACGAGCTTCTTACTCGGACGCCATTTGCTGAAATCTCTATCTTCGGATATCTGAGTCGGTAAGCCAGGTTTAGGCTCTCCCTGAAAAAATCGGTGTAAATCTTTCTTATCTTTTTAAAGCCGTCCCTATTATTCTGGATGGCTTTCGAAGAGAAGAAGGAAAGAAAACCTTCAATATCCTTCCGGGTATACCGGTCAATATAAGCTGCAAGGAACTCTCCCACTTCCTCCTCGGTTGTAGAGGATCCGACGGAGTTGACATGTACAGTCCGTACCTCGATACCGACTGTAGGGGTGGGAGTTGTAGCCTGACCTGCGTTTTCTGTTTCAGGGTGTTTCGGTGCTGAGTCCTTTGGTTCGATCTGGTCTGTTCGTAAAACACGCAGAGTAGAAATAGTTTCTGTTTTCTCTCCGGATTGCTTGGCCTTCTCAGCCCTTTCAATCTTCGGTAGGCTAGGCATAATAGTTTCATCCTGAACAGTTTTTCTGATCTCCTCTGACGTTTCTGATTTCAAGACAGCTTGTGAAGAAGTTTTGTCAACAGATTCCATTTGAGTAACTTCGGGAAAGGCCACAGAAGACTCTGTGCGAGCGGGAACGACCTTAGTTACCTCTTCTGTAACGGCTTCTCGGATGTCATTGGGAGGTAGCTTACTCAATTCTTTACTATCTACCTTTAGGGCTTCCGCCGATGCCTCGACTTCTGAAGCGAGGTTTCGGGTGGCAGGTTTTTGAGCTGATTTGTGGTCCGCCTGATTTATCTGTTTTTTTTCATCCAACGGGTTGGTCGGTTTTCCTTGGTTGATTTCCTTTCTGATGTCAGGTTTCGATGAAGAGGGAACAGGGTCTCTCTTTAAACTGATGATCCCAACCGCAAGGAAGACGGTTAAAATACTAATGACAAAGAAAAATTTCTTGAGATGAAATCCCCTTTTTTTCTTGCCATATGTCCGTTCGAGGTCGTATTGTAGTCTTGTGGAGGGATATTTCAGCACCTGATACGCTTCGTTTATCTCTTTGATTTTCTCTCCGGCCCTGGGGCTTTGACCTGAATCAGGGTGGTAATGTTTTGCCAGTTCGATCCACTGCTTTCGAATCTCTTCCTCAGTAGCACTCTCCCTTATGCCGAGGATCTTGTAATAGTTTTTCATCTTTTTTCCGTCCATCGTGTCTTACCGGTCACACGCTCTCTTCCGGCTTATCAGATAAACCACAAAATGGTTATCTCTTTTCGGTAAGTCTGATGTTATCAATCCATACGACTCCTGAGATGAATCGGTCAAACTTATCGGTCTTCTCCCTTCTAATTCTTACCAGGCCCCCTTGGGACTGGGGTGGTGTTCGGAAGGTAACCGTTAACTCTTTCCATGCGTTGTCCCCAATCAGCGACTCTGAGGTTCCGTGAAACGCTGCTGGGCCGATCCCTGAGATTTCTATCCTGATGCCGCTTTTGGTTGTCACTGCTTCGGTTTTCATATGGGCCTTCAGCACATAGTCAGTGCTGGGTTTTAGTGCCACGTATTGGTAGACGTGGTGAAAAGCGATATTCTTTTTTCCATCAAAGACAATTTTTAGCGAACTTTTTCCTTCGAGGGCTGTGGAATGATCCAGGGAAACCTGGGCTCCGGGGACATTGCCAATTTTCCAATCGAATCCACCTCCCAGGATTTCTTCATTTTCAAACCCTCCGTTGGTGATCAGGTTTCCGTCTGAAGGGATGGTTAACCCTTCCTCACGAAGTCTATCCTTCCAGACCTGAAAGGCCTCGCTGAGGTCGCCGTGGGCGATCAGGAATTCAATATGCCGAAGCGTCCCAGTCCGATCAGTCTTGATCCCGTAAGAGGCTTTTCTTTCCCAAGCCCTCTTAACCGATTCCTTATCATCTGTTTTGTAGAGATAGGAGAGGTATAGCTTGAACGATGAGGGATCTTTCGGAACGAGTCGTTCCAGGATAAACTCCGGATCGTTAATTACCTTTCCCAAGACCTCGTAGATAAGGGAGCTCTCGTCGGGATAATGGGTGAGGATGTATGAGAAGTGCTGAAGTGCATTTTCGAGGTCTCCGTGGCGGAGGAGAAGATTTCCGCTTACCCATCTTCCCCGATAGCCGGTTGGAAAGACTAAAACGGCATTATTTACAGCATATCTAAAGGCATCTTTTTCTTCCATTCTTTGGTAAACCTTTGCCAGGTCCAGCCAGTATGCCTGCTCAAGGGGATTTCGTTCAATCGACTTCCAGAGATAACGCTGCGATTCCTTCAGATCGGTATTTCGGATATCCCACTGATAGAAAACCCCTAATCTGTAAAAGGGATCTGGATTGTGGCGACTGAGGCGTGTAGCTTTGAGAAGGTTCTCTTTCGAAGGGGTTGTCTGGTACAGGGTGATATTCCTCCATAGGGAAATGACGTGATATCCCGCCACTAATAGGATACAGAGGGTGAGAATAGAAAAAAGAAAACGTTTCATGGATACCGATAATTCTCCTTAACGTTGCAAAGAAAAGGGAGGTGGGCATGCTTCCAATCCTTTACAATTGCGGATCGTTTCTATGTTTTATGGGGAACATTCGATGTCACCTGAGGTGACCTTTGAGGTATGCTTGAAACCTTAGAAGCCAACCATTTAAAGGTGCCGCTGTAAAGGATTTCCAGCACACCCACCTCCCTTTTCATGTAATTTTTATGCAACTGTAGGGTTCTTGCTTATAAAAAAATCTTTGTTTTAATGATTAGCGGTAATCCCGCATTCACCACCCTAATGATCTTTTCCGTGACCCAGAAAAACGGTTCATCGTAATCCTCCCTTTTTAGTAAATTTAGGGAGGAGGGATTTTAGGTGGAATCCGACTCCTCTGATGTTTGGGGAAGTTCTTTTTCCTTTCCCTCTTTCCCGTAATAGTGATGATATTTGTAGTAGTAATATCCGTAATCACTTCGGTGAATATCGACCCGGTTGATCACAACCCCGAGAATTTTGGCATTCACCTGTTGGAGGATCTCTTTTGTGCGTTGCAGTGTTTCCCTCGGTGTCTTGCCACCAACCACCAAGAGGATGACGCCGTCTACGGAGTTAGAGAGAATGAGGGAGTCTGCAAATCCGAGCACAGGCGGTGAATCGCAAACGATGTGATCAAACCTATCTCCCAAGGAATCCAGGGCATTTTTAAAGATCGTTGAGCCAATCAGTTCCGAGGGGTTGGGAGGTATGGGCCCGGAAGGGATGTAAAAGAGATTTGGGATCTCTGTTTTTTTCACAATGGATTCAAGATCTGCATGCCCGGAGAGGAAGGTTGAGAACCCGGCCCCATTTTCTTCAGCAAAGATCTTGTGAATCCTGGGGTTCCTCATATCGGTATCGATGATGACCACCTTAGCGCCGGTCTGAGATAAGGCGATGGCGGTGTTTATAACCGCAGTCGTCTTCCCTTCCCCCGGATTGGGACTGGTTATGAGGATTCGCTTCGGGGGTTTCTCAGAGAATGAGAGAAGGATAGAGGTCCGGATGCTCCGGTAAGCTTCTGATAGAAGCGATTTGGGATGGCCGTGGGTGACTAATTCGACCGGATAGGACGTTCCTTTTTCCAGTCGCTTCCTCCTCTCGTGTGAGATTTCAGGAACCAGTCCGAACGAAGGTAGTCGGACGAGCTGCTCTACATCCTCCGAGTTTTTCACTGTGTTATCGAGATATTCAAAGAAGAAAGCCAGCCCCACCCCAAGGAAGAGGCCAACCACAGCAGCCAGAAGAAGGTTTAATCTTTTATTTGGTTTGTAAGGTTTTGTGGGTAACTCCGCTTGATCAACAATCTGGATGTTGCTGGCCATGATGCCTGCGGAAACACCTGCTTCTTTCATTCTCTGTAGGAGACCTTTATAGAGCTCCTTATTGGTATCGGCCTCGCGCTTGAGAATGTTATACTGAATGGCCTTCTCCTTCATCTCCATGACTCTGGATTTCTGTTGTTCGAAGGCCCGCCGGAGAAGGGATTCTTTCCGGAGACTCGATTCGTAGTCATTTTTGATGCCTGTAATGATTTTGTTGATTTCAGCATCGAGTCGTTTTTCAACGGTTTTTATCTGCTGTTTGAGACGCACCATCTCTGGATATTCGGGTTTAAAAGTCTCTGAAAGCTTCATATACTGCCCCTCGAGCTGGATGTGGGCCTGCTTCAAGTCCATGATCAACTTGTTCTCGAGGAGGGAAGGAAGGGAATCGAAGTTAAGTTCTTTTGTCTGTCTATAAAGGGCCTCCTTGGCCATTCTTTCCGATTCGGCTTTAGTCAAGGTTTCATTCAGTCCAGTGAGCCGCTGCATAATGACATTCTCTTTTTCCTCAAGCGAGATGATATCGTGCTTGGAACCAAATGTCTGAAGTGCTTCATCAGATCTCTCCACCTTGGCCTTCAAATCGTCCAGCTGACCGGTCAACCATTCTTTTGCCTGCTGGGTCGCTACAAAACGGGTCTCCAAACTCTGTTGAATATAGCTGGCGGCCAAGGTGTTGGAGACTTTGGTGGAGAGTTCAGGGTAGTCCGAATCGAAGTGGATCTTGACGAGACGGGAGTTTCGTATGGGTTCGATCTTTAGCTTAGCAAGAAACTGATTGATGAGGGCCGTCTCTCTCTTGCTTTCGATCGAATGTTTGCCGGAGTCAGAAGCTTCATCCGATGAAGTAAATAGACCATAAATAGGGTTCAAGATGTTCGACTTCCACTTCTGGAAAGGCGTCTCCGGTTCGGGTAAGAATTGGGGATGCTCTGCGAGCTTGAGGGAATAGAGGACTCGTTTTGCAAGGGAACGGCTTTCAAGGACCTTATACTGGGTCTGGTAGTAATCCGTATCCATGGTGTTTACGGCAAAGATCTCCTTGAAATCGACAATCTGAGGATTCTCCTTGTTGATCTGGATGCTTGTTGTGCCCCTGTAAATGGGTTTCATTGTGAATGTGGCGATCGTTGTTGTGATGACTACGATGAGAAAAAAGGCCATAATCGTCCATCTTCTCTTCCAAACCACTTTCCAGTAATCTCTGAGATTGACCTCTTTCTCTTCTTGAAAAGGGGGGTGGGAATTTCCCGGCTGGGGAAGTAGGTAATATCCGTCTGGGGGGAGGGGTTTTATGCTGTTCATCTTTTTCCTCTCATCTACAGGGTCCCGAGGGAGACTCCAAAACCAAACAATCCTTTAAATGAACTTCCTTAAAACCATTTGTTTATTTCCTTTTTTCAAAAATACAGCTATAGTTAATGTTCGAACTGCTCTGCTTTTCTATCCGTCAAAAACCGTTTATTAGTGCAACGTCTCAGTTAACATCATATATATTAGGGACAGATGGGTCTCCTTTCTTTTTCTTCTGATTCGGCGATAGCCCAAGCGATTCCCCCTATGGTAGCTGCCCCGGCGATAATTCCCAGCCATGTCCATGTGGAAAGACCCAGGTATTCTGCAGCTTCTTCGGTAGCCGCCGTTTCACCCACCTGAGCAACCATCAGACGCGGTTTGCCTTCAACAGTTACGGAGGGTATTGTGACCGAATCCTTAGCTGAGAGTGCGGCGAGGACAACGCGTTCTTGATTCAAAATGGAAAGTTTGCCCTGAACGGTTTTTACTGTAACAGAACCGTTTGAATGGATTGAGATACTACCGATCGTCTGTTCACTTATTCGTGCGGCATTTGGAGGATTGTTCGTGGCTTGGAGCGTTCTCGAATTTGAGATGGAAAGATTTCCCACTTTGAAATTGATTTCCGAAACAGATGGAACGCGGAATTCGATACTACCCTGCAAGAGAACAAATCGATCCGCTTGATCAAAAAAGAAGAGGCTATTCGATCCCACCTTTACCTGACCTGTGTTAGTCAATGCAATCGTGGCTTCTCCTTTTTCAGTCCTGATCCTGACGCCTTGAAGCACTGGAAAATGGGAGGGCTCAACTTTCTCCCAAATATTCTGCTTCGTTTCAAACTTCACTGCACCTCTCGACATCATCTCCCCAATAGGCAGCTTGATCTCCCTTGCTCCAGCACCCATCCCCGGGAAACCGCTCAGAAAAAGCAATAATGAAATAGAGAGTAAATAAACAAAGCTTTTGTAGATCATCCCTTTTCTTTTAGTACACATCTTCACGCCCTCCTTTCTTGGCTATCTGACATAGCCATTCCAAAAAAGTGTAATTCATTGAATTTGTTCATAAATATTTGATGGTTGACCAAAATATTTATATTTATACACTTTTTGAGTTGTATTTGTCAAGAGGTAAAATACTATCTTCAACGTTGTAGATTGCACTATGCCAAAAGTGGTAATCTAAGAAAGAGGAGTACCTGTCATTTCTCGGAGGTTTTGAAAGCCTTAAAGAACATCGTCGCAATGCGGCTTGCTCCAAAAACGGGATTTGTGCTCCACCGCAAGGTCACGTCTGTGGAGAGAAAAACAGCGCACATTTTAACCGAGAGAGCACGCTCCACGTGGGTAACAACTTGATTAACCAGTCGAAGCAATCGATCGGGAACAAGGAAGTTGAGGTCCGTGGTACTAAAGAAACTTGATATAATCCGATGTCAACCGACTGCCTGGAATAATTCGGTGAAGAAATATCTTGAGAAAAGAGCTTAATCGAAGTGATTGCAGAATTTACCATTCAAACGGGTATCGAAAAGAGGAGGATGCCAAAAATGATTACCAACGATTACTTATGCAGGAAAAAAAATCTTAACGACTAAAGAGATTGGTGCGAGGATTAAAAGAAGGAGAACCGAACTCGGTATCTCCCAGGAAGATCTTGCTAAAACGCTGGGTGTGACGTACCAACAGGTACAACGTTACGAAAACGGAACTAACAGGCTCAACGTGGAAAATGTTCAGCATATTGCACAAACATTATCAATGTGTGTATCAGATTTGTTGGGACCTGCTGAAAAAGCCGAGCCCCAGTTACCTGCTCAGGAAACAAAACTGATGAAATATTTTAGAAAAATCGGAGATGAAAGATCCAAAAATCTTGTTATTCAAGTTGCCCGACTCGGTGCAAAGGCGGAGGGTGTTGGCAACGGTTTAAAAAAGATCAAGAAATAATGTCAGGTCAGAGAAATTTTCACTCCTTATCATTTACTAGACTTTCGCACTTTCAAGCCACATTTGACAACGAAGTTATTACGGTTTCGCCATCAATGATCATCACTTTGTTATGGGCTATGGCATGTTTGGCATCAATCTTTGTAGATATCCCTGAATTATAGAAAAAGTGGCTGATGAATACTTGTCGGTTCTCTGGCTCTTATCCAAGATGACCTCTACCTTGCCCCCTCTCTTGTGGGCATTCAAGAGGGCCTTGGCAATGGGGGCTGAAGTAAATGAATAGGCTTGAACCAAAATGCTGTTTTTGGCTCTGTCCATCTCTCTGATAATGGCCTCTGTGCAGCCACCTTTGGGAGAAAAGTAAACCTCCCAGGCGGTAGGCTTATCTTGGGCATAGCTGGTTGTCAGAAAGACAAACGGACAAGCCAACATGATTAATGCAACGAATAAAGCGGCGATCCATTTCATAAACTTTCCTCTCCAATGAAGGCCTGTTCATGACGAAAAGGGGCAGGAACTTTATCCAACAATTCTCTAATGGCCGGTTTTATGTAAATTTTATCGAGGTCAAAATGCCTCAATGCCTCAGTGAAGGCCCTGACCTTATCTCTTACCGCTGCCTTAGAATCGATGATGATGACATATTGTCCTCTTAAGAGGCACAGCCCTCCCACTATCTTTACTAAGTCCTCATCTTGTTTTATGGGTTCGTAGCGAATCTGTATTCCAAATCTTTCGGCCAATTCTTCAAGGAGGTCTATTATGGTGTGTTCATCCATACTGATGGACATATATGTTTATGGTCTCTTTCTACTTCTTACAAACCTTTCGAAAATTACACCTGAGACTTATCCACTCATCCTCAACCTTGCTAAACCCCTCTTCCTCTATCGGGATATTATTCCCGACATCTATCAAAAGAGAATGCATGTCCTTAATGCTTCCCGTTATGTATCCCTTGATATTTTCAACCTCACCGTGTGACACCGAAAACCAATTAGCCTTATCAAAGGATAAATTGTACTCAATGATCCTCAGCGATTCAGGTTGGACGTGCCATCTCTCCATAGCGTAAAGGGCATAACAACATAACTGAATGGAGAGGTCTTCAGAGAGGCTCTTTCCCGTCTTCCAGTCATAGATGTAAATATCGTCGCCCTGCCTTATGGCACAGTCAATGGCAAGATTGATTTTCAAATTGTCCAGGTGAAAGGACGAGAATTCCTCCACCTCAAGCCACCGATCTTTGGGGTTGGATTTTAGGCTATCATAGATATCGGAGTCATAAAAGTTCCTTAGGCAGGTCTCCACATTATTAGCTACTTCCTTCCACTGGTCATCGGTCATTTCTAATTCATACTCGTGCTCAAATAAAGCACATGATTTGGGGCTTTTCCAATAATTCTTGGCCTTTGAAGAACGGAACTCGGCACGCATCTGATCAAGGGTAATCGTAACAATCTCATCTACGGACAAGACCTTGATCCCTCTCCGAATGTTATTCAGGCTCCTCTGGATGCATTCGTGAACCTTCTCCCCTGCCCACATATGCCGATTCTTCAGGTTCTTTAGAATGTAAATCTGACGGGTTCTTTCTGGGGCATTCTCAAGCCAGCCGTTCCAGTAACCGTAATAAGCAAACCAGTATTGTCTCGGGCAGGTTTTAAAAACCTCATCCTTGGTCTTTGACCATGAGAATTCGTTCTTGAATTCAGGCATCATGATGCCAGTCTATCAGAAAGGTGGGTAAACCTCAACTGGGGTTTGTTATTCCTAATGGCAATGGCCAGGGCCTTTTTCGTTCCAATCAACACGACCAGTTTTTTGGCCCTGGTGATCCCAGTATATAGCAAATTCCGTTGCAAGAGAAGATAATGCTGCGTCGTCACAGGAAGAATCACGACCGGATACTCGCTTCCTTGAGATTTATGGACAGAGATGGCATAGGCCAAAACCACTTCATCCAGATCTGAATAGTCATAAGGAATGAGTCTCCCATCAAAATCGATAACAAGCTCACGGTCTTCCTGGTCAATCTTAGAGACCCAACCAATATCCCCGTTGAAGACCTCTTTATCGTAGTTGTTGAGGGTCTGCATGACCTTATCTCCCAATTTGAAGGTTCTGCTTCCGTGAGTTATGCCAAATGAGTCAGGGTTTAACTTCTTCTGCAGCTCAAGATTCAAATTAGTCACTCCAATAACTCCTTTATGCATTGGGGTAAGAACCTGAATCTCCTTAACAGGGTGAAAACCGAAATGTTTAGAGACCCTCTCACTACAAAGGGTGAGGATTTGGCTCAGTGCCTTTTCTGGATCCTCTTCTTGGATAAAGTAGAAATCCGCGATTTTTTCCCCTTCTATTCCTTTTAAGATGGGAAACTCCCCCTGATTTACCCGGTGAGCATTGACCACGATCATGCTCTCCTGGGCCTGGCGAAAGATCTCGGTGAGCCTCACCACGGTAAAGCCATCTGAATTGATGATGTCCCTCAGAACATTTCCAGGGCCAACTGAGGGAAGCTGGTCAACATCGCCCACCAGAATCAGGTGGGCCTGTGGTGGGATAGCCTTAAGCAGATGATACATCAAAAGGGTGTCAACCATGGAGGTCTCATCTATGATAACAACATCCGCCTCAAGGGGATCATCCTGGTCTTTCTTAAACCCGCCTTTGTGAGGAGAGAATTCAAGCAAGCGGTGAATGGTTTTTGCTTCCCAGCCCGTTGCCTCGTTCATCCGTTTGGCTGCCCTACCAGTGGGAGCGGAAAGAAGGATTCTTAATTTCAATTGCTGAAAGATCCTCAATATGGCTGTGATGATTGTAGTCTTTCCGGTCCCTGGACCGCCAGTAATGATCAATACCTTTGAAGTGGCTGCCAAAAGAACTGCCTCCTTCTGCTTTTGGGCAAGCTCGATGTTAAGCTTCTTCTGAACCCAATCAATGGCCTTTTCCGAATGGATGGGTCGGATGTTTGAAGGGGATTCCTTCAGATCCATTAACCTCTTGGCAATTCCTGTCTCGGCAACATAAAAAGGGGCCAAATAAACCGCTCTAAGATTCCCCTCAGGATCAAGATCTTCTAAAACCAGCTCCTTTTCTTTAGTTAGCCCCGTGACGGCCTGGATAATGATTTCTTCATCTACATTGAGTATTTCTTTTGCCTTACGAACCAAATTAGCTTCAGGGTAGTAGACATGACCTTCCTCAGTCAATTGATTCAAAACATAGATGAGGCCCGCCTTTGCCCGAATCAGGGAATTGGGATCGATTCCCAGGTTTCGGGCAATCTTGTCAGCTGTAATAAACCCAATGCCGTGAATGTCCCTGGCAAGACGATAAGGGTTCTCTCTCACGATTGGAATCGATTCGTTTCCATACTGTTTATAGATCTTGGCAGAATAAGCGGCGCTCACCCCATGACCCTGTAAAAAAACCATGATCTCTCGGATCTCTTTCTGCTCTCCCCAGGCCTTTGTAATCATCTTGATCCTTTTTGGACCGATCCCATCGACTTCGGAGAGCCTTTCCGGTGTTTTCTCTATGACGTCCAATGTGTCGAGAGCGAATTTCTTGACAATCCTCTCCGCCATGATGGGACCAATACCTTTAATCAGACCAGACCCCAGGTATTTCTTTATGCCATGGACCGTAGCAGGGACAGTAATCTCATAATTCTCAACCTGAAACTGCTCACCAAACTTCTTATTATGGACCCATCTCCCCGTTAACTTTAATGACTCTCCTGGGTTGATGCCGGATAGGTTTCCCACGATGGTCGTCAGCTCTTTCTTTCCCTTCTCCTGGAGCTTTGCGACCACAAAGTCATTCTCTTCGTTGTGGTAGGTAATTCTTTCGAGAAAGCCGTAAATGGTAGGCATTTTTAAAACTTTACCAGAACCAATCAAGAGAGTCAAAAATTCTTCAAGGTGAGGATGTTTTAGTTTCTATGATGCGCTAATTATTTTGATGGGTTGGGTATGTCTGTTAATTAGGCAAAATGGTGAGGGTGTCTGATTCCAAGGGCAAGATGATCTGTTTCAACAACTTTTCATCATCTTTTTGTGGATTGCGGGGCCAATCTGTGGATTGCTTTGTACACCTACCTCTTCAACCGAGGCATGCTTAAGGAGTAGAAAATTTCCGGTAGCATCATGCCAGGTAGATATATGAAAATCAAATCCAAACATTTTGGGTGGTTGAAAAACTGAAGGTTTATAGCAGATATTGAAACCTTAAGAAAAGCGATCCTGTCTCATCCTGCTCGATCACTGGTTACACCTACCTTCAATAGGAAGATAACTTGGGAGTTGACGATTACGGTTTGGAAGCGAGCATATAACATTCCCGTGGAAAAAGAGTCCGCCAGAGGCGGATTTGGACGATGTGAAACGAAGTCTTTCACATCATGTCAGATGAAGTTGCGCCTTTTATTCTAATTAAAGCGACATTTCCTTGAGAATCTTTATACGCCCGCCCCCCTGTAGTTCCCTTGCCTTCGCTTCGGCAGGAGCAATGACTTTTTCTCCGATAGTCCTGAGCAAATCGTCCAGATCCTCGTACCGATGAAGATTGAGAACCCAATGGTATTTTTTGAAGTCTTGGAATAAGCCATATTCACTTGCTAAACCTTCCAGTAACGGCTGAACCGGCACTGCAAGCGTTGGGATAATGGCTTGCAATTCTTGGGGGACGCTTCTGGCCTCTGTGATGTCTGCAATGATGAACCGGGCGAGGTGAGCCAGAGTTGAAATAGTCTCAGTAAAATCTCGACTAGTAGGTTTTTCGAAATCAAACAAGACAGGCAAATAATTGTGTTTACGGAGCTCATCACGGATCGCATCCAAAAAACCTTTTCGCTCACCGAAACGACCCAAGATCAGCACAACTTTGGAGGTAATAGTGTCAATTACGTCGCGAATCTTTTTGCTCTCAAGGAGTAAATAAATGAACTGAGCAACTTCAAGATTGTCCACCGTAATAACAGGTTCTCCCTCAGGGGTAATGATCAAATTTGACTGATCAGTTTGTTCTAATTTTAACCCCCAAGCGGAGATCCCGTATATCTCACAGCCAGTGAGGGTCGCCTTTTCAAAGTTCGTCTCTATCAGTTTGGCATTTCTAAGCCTCGCCTTGCTGAGATTCGCGGACCTGAGGTCTGCCTTGGTGAGATCTGCCTCACTGAGGTCTGCGTCGCAGAGGTTCGTACATGTGAGGTTTGCCTCGCTTAGATTCGACCTGCTAAGGCATGCACAACTGAGGTTCGCCTTGCTTAGGTCCGCACTGCTTTGAGCATACCAGTAGGAATACCCATTATAGAACTCCATGCTAAAGTTCACCTTGCTGAGGTCCGCCCTACTGAGGTCTGCACCGCTGAGTTTAGCCCCGCAGAGTATCGCTTCACTAAGGTTTGCCCCATTAAGTTTCGCTCTTACGACGCGTGCCCCGACAAGATTTGCCTTACTGAGATTCGCCAAACTGAGGTTCGCCTCACTGAGGTCTGCTCCATTGAGTTTCGCCCCGCTAAGGTTCGCTTCTCTGAGGTTTGCTTCTCTGAGGTCCGCCCTACTGAGGTCCGCAAGTGGAAGGTACGCCCCGCAGAGGTCCGCACGTGGAAGGTACGCCCCGCTGAGGTTCGCCGATCTGAAGTAAGTGTCTCGGAGGTTCGCCTCACTGAGGTTTACTCCGCTGAGGTCCGTACCCTGAAGGTCCTCTTCGCTGAGGTCCGGACAAATATTAGAATTCTTTACTCTCCATTGATTCCAAACAATTGCCCCTTGCCTGAGAAGATTGAGATGTTCCTTGTTTGCCATAAATTATCTTTTATCAAAAAGCGGCACAACATATGCGTCGTGCGGTTGCTGGTTTGCTGGATGCACTCGTTAGGCCCCTTTTTTTGTGGGATAGTAGATCGTTTCAGACATTATTAAACAGAATCAATTTGAGCTTGGGATATTGCCATTGTCGACTTACAGGCGTAAAGTACACATTTCCTTGATTTTTGGCAAGCGAAAACTTCAGGAAGAAATTCGCACAATGGCCTATCTCCACAACCCCCTCCCATTTACCCTTGCCTCTCTCTCGTATTGCCTGAACTCCTCAAGATACTTAAAGGGGAACTTTGTATAGGCAAAGCCGTATCCCTGCTTTATGATCTCAGCATTCAGGAAAGTTCCGTCCATGAGGTAAACGTAAGCCAAAGGGCGGCCATATTTATCTTTCTCCCGCCAATCATACTCAAGCCGGACATACTCAAGCCGGACTTCTTTCCCTTCCACCATTCTTTTGGTAAAAAGATAGGCTTCCTTCCCGAAGTATTGGACAGGCTTTTGAGGGTGTTTGGTTTCAGGAGTATCAACTCCGATCAATCGGACCTTTTGACCGTTGGAAAGCATCAGGGTATCTCCATCGATGACCCGTTTAACTCTGTGGGTTTCGGCGTGGGCAAAGGAAAGGATCAGGTTAAAAATCAAAAGACAAAGAAGGAAGGGTGTTAATTTTGGGATTTGTTTGGGGGAATGTATTTTATTTACTATCTCACACCATGGCGGCCAGTCTTTTAATTCTCTTTAACATATTGGGGTGCGTGGTAAAGAGTTCGGCAACCTTCTCAGCCCCCTTAAGTTTGACCTTTTGAGACCTTATGGCCAGAAGTTCATTTTGATCGATGGTTCCTGAGAAGTCCGAGTCAATGGCTCGGAGATCTGCTATTTCGTCATGTGCCCTTCCCACATCATTCAGAAAGAATGCCCTCAAACCTTCAACCCTGTGGAGTTCTTCCTCTCCCCTGGCGCTTTTCCGACTTTGCGCTGAACCGTAGACCAGTTTATAAAGGGCAGAGGCCAGGTGTTTGGGATGGGAGCCCAGTTTCACACTTCTTTCATCAGCATAGTATTCCCTGATGCGTGACCCGGCCAGAACCAGCAGGTTGGCAATAAAATAAATCACCATCGCCCCCAAACCGATGAGGGCGGCATAACCCCCACTCTGTCTTCTCCCTCCTGTTCCACCCCATATGAGACTCCATGCGATCCAGTAAAGGATGAGGGGTATCACGGAGAGAAGGGTAATGATCATCATGTCCCGATGTTTGAGATGGGCGATCTCATGCCCTAACACGGCTTTCAACTCTTCTTTATTGAGGATTTTTCGTATCCCCTGGGTGACACAAACCCTTCCATCCCTGATGGTTCTTCCAAAGGCGAAGGCATTGGGAATCTGAAGCTCTGAGATGCCGATTCTGGGTTTAGGGATGCCAGCTTTTTGGGCCAGTTCGGTTACCTGCCGGTGAAGTTCGGGCTCCTCTTTTTCCGAGACCCACTTCACTTTCATCATCATTGAGACGAGGGCAGGGCCGATAAGGTATTGCAGGCATGTAAACAGAAGAGCAAGGATGATGTAACTGGTGGCGCTGCCTGTGCCGCTCCACGCGCCGATTCCGGTAATGACCCCGTAGAGGATACCAAACATGAGGACAACAAGGATCCACATCTTTACCTGAAGACCCGTCATATATATCCCTCCCGAATGTAATAAGCGACCGATTTGGTGTTACATCATACTCTCATCAGGGAATTTCCGGTAAAAAGAGAATGTGAAAGGTTTGACAATTAGGAAATTTGCCGCATCATCTACACTCCTCGTAGGAATGGTAAAAGGTAGGGAGGAAATGAAAATGCCCACACCGAGCATTCCGACGACAAACCCAATAGGTCTTGCGACTAATATGTCTAAAAAAGCCTTTCCTTCATTTATCGGCGGATTATCCTTTGTGCTTCTGTCCTGAGACCATCCCCCTGAGAAAATGCCTCCTGTAATCAATGAGATCACCAGAAAAAGAATCATGTTCTTTATAATTTTTTCATCAATGGGTTCCTCCAAATTTGTCATCAAACTATCAAAATTTGGTTGGGCTGTCAACTGTGAACAACACAACCTCGCTGTGAACTACCTCGCCCTTACGATTGATTTCGGTTCATAAGTTAGAGCCCCTTGCAACAGCCCAGCATATTAAGAAAACCCCCGCTATAAGGTAGCACGTTCCTATAAAGAACAAAAACGGTTTTTGATTGACAAACAACTTAAAATTAATAGATAATTTTGTCAGAGGCGGGCTTCAAAGTAGGAAATGGGTGTCTCTATAGCGCCCATCCTGAATGGAGACTCTATGGTTTGATCTTATAGCGTTTTGGTGTTGTAGCATTGAAGATTCAACGACCCGCGGTTGGAAACCAGAAAGATTGTAAGGGAACGGCATGGATGTTCATGAACTTTTAAGAGAAAAACGTGACGATATTCTGCAAATTGCCTCCAAGCATGGAGTAACCCATATTCGCATTTTTGGGTCAGCAGCTCGCGGCGAATCAAGAGAGGATAGCGACATCGATTTTCTCATCGAAGTTAATGGTCCAACCACTCCATGGTTTCCAGGTAGTCTGGTAGCAGATCTTGAGAAGCTTTTGGGACGGCGTGTTGATGTCGTTGAGCGGGAGGCGATTCGCGAACCGCTCCGAGAGCGTATCCTGCAAGAGGCGGTTCCGTTGTGAAGGATGATCGTATTTACATTGATCACATTCTTGAATGCATGGAGTGGATTATCCGCTACACGGCAGAGGGGAGGGAGGCGTTTTTCTTTGATCGAAAGACACAAAGTGCGACGCTCCGAGAACTCCAGACCCTTGCGGAATCTACTCAGCGGTTATCAAATGAGTTGAAAGAGGCACATCCAGAGGTTCCTTGGGAAAGTATTTCCGGTTTTCGTAACGTCCTCGTGCACGACTACTTGGGCATCAGACTCGAGAGGATCTGGGAAATCATCGAACGTGACCTGCCTGCTTTCCGTGCCGCCCTTGAAGCCATGCGGATAAAAATTGAAAAGTAATTAATAATTGGGGATAGAGATTGGGGAGCGGGATCACATCTTCATTTGTCATTTTTCTGGATGTGCCACATCACCCCCATTGGAAGGGGTTTATAGAGCACTTTTTGTTTTTACTCTTTTCAGTCTCATGAATCTTCTCAGTCTACCATAACTGCCGTTCCTGTTGCGCACACCATGAGCAGGCTTCCCTTTTCGCCGAGCGCCTCATGGTCGAGCCTGACGCCGACCACAGCATTTGCGCCCAGTCTTTGCGCCTTTTGCCTCATCTCGGAGACGGCAGTGTTTCTCGACTTTTCAAGCTCCGCTTCATAGGCTCCAGACCTGCCTCCGATGGTGTCTGTTACCCGTGCAAAGAAGTCTCTTACGAAGCTTGTTCCAATGATTGCCGAACCGCTGACAAGGCCGAGGTATCGTGTAATCTTTCTTCCTTCCATAGTCGGTGTTGTTGTAACTGTCATATTTCCTCCTTAAAATTTTAAAATAGCGAGCATCGTTCCTCCAAGAAGGAAGAAAAACGCTGAGGTGATGAGTTTAATAAGAGCGCCTCTATTTTGCAGGAAGCGGGCGAAGCTTTCCTGGCTTATGCCCAGGTAAAAGAGACCGAACACAGAAATCAGGGGGATGATGAAGGCCAGATTATACAGGAGAAGGTAGACAAGGGCGTCTCCCTTAAGCTCCGATATGCTCATGGCGAAGATAATGGTGGGAAGGTAGACCTGGCCCGTGCAGGTGAACTCAAAGAGAGAGACAACAAAGCCTAAAAAGATCGCTCCCGGCAGGTGGTATTTTGAAAGGTCCACTTTTCTTACCGTCTTATGGATCAGTTTTTTGAGGGGTTTGGGTAGTTGGAGCTTCATCTTTTCTGCTTTTCCTCTCTTCCACATGAGAAAGTCATAGAAGCTCAAGCCTCCCATGATAAGAGCAAAAACTGCGGTCAGAAGGTAGACACTTCTCAAGAGGAATGGGGGGAAGGGGAAGTGTTGAAAGAGGGAAATCAGGCCCAAACCGATGAGCAGGTAGGTAATGAAGACGGAGGCGGTAAATCCGAGGCCAACCTTGAGAACTTCTCTTTTTTTCTTACCCATTAGGGTGAGGTAGGAGATAAAGAATATCAGGGTGGCAAAGGCGCAGGGATTTAGACCATCTATGAGCCCTGCGAAGGCAATGGGAATGGGCCCCATAGATTTGAACCTCTCAAGAATGGATCGTTCGGCCCTTTCCATCTCCTCCGGCGGGATGACGAATGAGGATGGGTTTTGTTTGATGTTCAGGAGAATTGCATCAAGCCTTTCCTCCGTGATCTCTTTCTGCAAGAGAAACTCTTTTCCGATGAGGATGGCGGGGGCGGTGAGGCGGTATTTATCCGGTAGGTTTAGCCTTTCCGAAACTGCCTCGTTTAGTTGTTTTCCTTCGGGTGTTGAAATGTCGATCTTCTTCATAGAAAGCTTCGGGTATCTTCTTGAGAGGTGATCAAGGAGAATGTCTGTTCGACCACATTTTGCACAACCGTTCTGGTAGAAATAGATAAGTTCCGCCGAGACTTCTTGCAGGGAAGGATCTTCATGGGATTTTAGCCTGGTGAGAATGGGTTGTGGAGGTTCTTTTAAGAGGTATTCCAATACGATCGAGTCTAATCTCTCCGTCACCTCCCTTGCGCCTGAGAGAAGATGGCTTCCAATGACGGCAAAGGGAAGCTCCTCGCCTCTTTTGCCGAGTTTCCTCTCAAGGTCCCGGAGCGTTTCGTAGTTACCGGGGTCTTTAAGGTCAAGGAGTTTGATCGCAAGGGAAGGATACATTGCCTCAAGCTTTTCCGTAAGCCCTGGCAGGATGCTTCTGCAAGTTTTGCACTCCTCCGAGTGGAAGAGGTAGAGGTCAATTTTTTTTATCCCTTCGCTCAGGTTTTGAACTTTCCCCTCCCCCTCCCATGGAAGCTTGACTCTATAAAGCGAGGTGGTCTCTCCCCCCGACAGAGCAGGAAAAAAGATGGATAAAATTATTACAAGAAATAGGAGTCTCTTTTGTGCCGTCATTTCCATTTACCTTTCTTTAGTTCAAAATCCAGAAGGCGTAGAGAGCCTCCTTCAGATTAAAGGTCTCCTCCTCTTCTGACCGAAGGGCCTCGATGAACCCCTTAAACTCCCCCTCTTTTCTCTCCAGGGCGATGTAGATGGCGATGGTAGCAACCGGAAAGTTGTTTCCTCCGCATTTTAAGAAAAGGGTGTTTAGGAGGTAGAACATTGCGGAGCGGACGGTTTCTTCATCCGCAATGAATTCCTTATAGGGCTTTGTCGTTATTGAATGTTCATAGCCCAATCTGTTCTGTGTCGAGAGGTACTCTTCGAGTATCCGCTTGAGGTCCTTCTTGACCTCAAGCGGGCTGTCCCATCCATTCAGGGCGGAGAGGGTGGTGTAGAGAAACGAAGTCGTCTCGTTAAGAATTTCGAGGACGAGGGTCTTTGCATTTGGATGGTCTGTAATCCGGCCTACAATCTCTTTCATATCTGAGCCTCCCGTGATCGAACCTTCTCTGACTGTTTTTCATTAGAGTATTACTTTTGGAGATGTTGAATAGTCCGAAAAAAGTAATACTGATTTAGAATAAGAATTAATAAAAAAACTGATTTAGTCGAGTTTTATTCGACATTCGACAAAGGAGGTGTGTCCTTGGAAGAGCTTTTAACGGTAAAACAAGTGGCTGAGGTTCTAAAGATTTCCAGGCAGGCTGTTTACAGCCTTGTGGCCAGGAGGAGGATATCCTGCGTCAGATTTTCAAGAAGGGGGATAAGGTTTAGGGTTGAGGACTTTGAGGCGTGGCTGAATTCAAAAACCATTAAAGATCAGAGGGGGGCATATGGCTTATCTTATAAAAATAGCAAGGGGGAAGGAGAATCTTATAGGCTCGATTCTCAAAAAGCACGGTCTTGAAGTCCATTCGATCCCTGAGAAGGGGTTTCTGGTTTGCAATAACAGACCATCTCCGCAGCTCCAATTTGAACTTAAAACCTACATTCGGGGGGTGATTGAGGTAACCGGAGAAGAGACGGAGAGGCTCCTCCACCCCAAGGAGAAATCGGGTGAAGAGATAAAAGCCGGTAGCCTGGTTGAGATCACCTCCGGGGTCTACAAGGACTTCAAAGGAATTGTGAGGAGGCTGCCTGCCCCGTGTCCAAAAGCGAGGTCCGGCATGGATAGCGTGGCGGTTGTTGATTTGAGTATATTGGGCAGGGTTTTTCCGGTTGAGGTTTTAATTGATGAGATGAGGCTATCAGGGGCCGGAGCCCCCTGGGTATGAGTCGAAAGAGCTCGACTAAACTCAATTCAAAAGGAGGTGGAATGAACAGTAAGACCGATGGAAAATTTGATGGCTTTCCGCCTGAAAAACAGACATGGAATTTTCCCACCTTGATGAATGGTTGGGTTCATGAACTCACAGGGGCTGAGTTTAAGGTTTTATGGTATATCGTGCGTCATACTTTTGGCTGGCAGAAGACGGGAGACAGAATCTCCTACAAACAATTCCAGCAAGGGATTCGGAGACAGGACGGCACGTGGTTGGATAAAGGCACAGGGTTAGGGACAAGGGCGATTGCTTATTCACTTAAAAAGCTCGAGGAGATGGGTTTCATTGAACGGATTTCCGGCCCCAAAAGAGGGAAAATAGGATTTTATAAGTTGAAGTTTGCCGACTCGACCCATGCAAAAATGAAAGACCCCCCATGCAAAAATGAAAGAGGTACCCATGCAAAAAGGAAAGACACAATCTCTAATATACAATCTTTAACTAGACAATCTCTCTCTCAACGATCGAAGCACAACGAAGAAGCTCAGACATATTCGGCTGAATCGAAAGAGAGACTTTTATCCGGGTTAAAAAAGATTTTTCCACAGAACTCCTTCCCCCAGAACCTTCTCCTAAAAGAACCCGAAAAGGTCGATTACCTTCTCTGGAAGGTAGGAAGTGGAGAGATCAAGCCGCATCTCGTAAAATCCCCCCTGGCTTATATTAAATCTCTCGCAATAGATGGCCCATTCCCATCCTTTCGGGAGAGAGAGGAGGCGAGGCGGAAAAAGAAACGGGAAACGGAAGAGGAGAGAATGAGGGTTGAGATGGAAATAGAGTCCATAGACTGGGAGGGAAACAAGAAGAAGCTGAAACATTTAATGGACAGCCTATAGGAGACGCCATGAAAGTTAAAGTTAAAATAATGAGCTATTCAGTTCTTCACGGTGCGTTATCCATAAAGCTTCTCTGCGAGGACCCCGGAGGTCTGGTCAATGAGGCGAAGGATGAAAAGAGGAGAGTCGGTCTCGATGACCTCTCTTTCGAGGCGAAGGTCAGATCGATCAGCATTAAGAGAGGGATGACGAATGTTCTACTCCGGGCAAAGAGGAATCGTTATATAGTTTTAAGGCTCTTCGAGCTCATGGAGAAAGAGGCGGTGGAGCTTTCCATTTTCGAGATTCTTGATGAAAAGATTTCTTATCTGCTTTCAAAGGCATCCCAAAAGCTGGCTGAACCAGAAAAAGAACTCCTCCTGAGACTTACCACCTTCAGGGATAGAGAGAAGAATGAGATTCCCGGAAAAAAATCAATTCAGGACATTTCGGAGGGGCAGAAAGAGGTTGTTCTCCGGAAGCTAAATGCGATTCTTAGGGAGGAGGACGCTTCATGCTCCGTTTCCTGAAATGGTTCACAACCCCCTTTTTTTCAGAACAACATGGTGAGATAAAGATAACCATCTCTGAACTGAGCGCCGTCTGGCTCAAGTACAATCATGGTTTTATTCAAACCCCCGATAATATTGAGCTTGCCCAAGAGACCTCGACTGTTGAAGAAAAGCCAAGGAAGGCTCGATCAAGCTCGACTAAAAAAGTCGAAGAGACACAACCAGTCGAAAAAACTCAACCAGGGGAAGCAGTTCCCGGAAAGGAGAGAAAGTTCTTTTCCCAGGAGATGCTCTCCGAATTCTTCGAGCCTTACAAGTCCATCTTTGAAACCCAGGGAGCGGTGGATGGGTTCCTCGCTATCCTCGAGCTTCTCGATCATCATGGAAGCTGTCCTTCGGTTGTCACTACAATGACCGGTAAAGACAGCGAGTCTGACGAGATTTACAGTGTGAGGCAGATTCTTGAGAAAGTCACTCTCCGGGAACATAGCTCAAACGTGGCAAGGATCATGCTAAAGCTCATCAAGAAAACCTACAAGGACTATGAGAATCTCATCCCGATGTCCCTTGTCGTCTCCTTCGGGCACGATCTCGGCAAGATTGCCGCTCTACGGGAGAGCGGTCTTTACGCAAGGGCGGATCACCCCCTGGTCGGCGCTCAGAAGCTGGCGGAAATCTTCTCCCAAAAGGAACCCTCCTGGCTGAGAACCGCCGTTGATTCCATAAGGGATCACCATAAGTCGTCAAAAAATTCCTTCGCCCTCCTGCTCAAGCAGGCGGATTCCATGGCGAGGGAGACCGAGATAGGGCTTTATAGCCAGGATCTCAAAACAATGGAGTGGAGCCAATGGTTTGATGTGAAACAATTCCTTGAGATTCTAAAAATTGATATAAATGTCATCCAGACGGGAAACAGGTGGAAGGCGTTCTCTTTTGGTTCTCAGGTTTACTGCCAGCCCGATTTCCTTTACGAAAGCGCAAGGAAGTTTGCCTCCGAAAAGAAGATTATCGACATGAAACTCCTGAGGTCTTCCAGTAAGGAGGAGGCGATCAAGAGGGTGGTTGAGAGCCTGAGACAGGCCAAAGCCCTTTCGGACGACATAGGAGAGTCGTATTGGGGAAGGCCCTATGAGATTCAATCCGAAAGGTTCAAGAAGAAGATGTTTCTTGTTCCCCTGAAGATAGAGGCATTTGGAATCCCCCACGAGATAGAGAGGCGGAAGGAGGGATACCTTGAGATTATCCGCAGCGTAGTTCCGGTCAAAAAGTAATATCAGATCGAGGAGTTTATGGACTTTTTTGAAATGTTTGATCCCCTTAAGCGTTTCTCCCAGGGTGAATATCTCTCTTTTTGGCGATACCTTTTTGCGACCCTTCTTTCGGGTTTTTGGGCAAGGCTTCTGGCCTCTTTCTTCTTGATTTTCTCCCTGTGGTTCGGCGTTTACAGGAGGCGTCTCGGTCTCGGAATAGGCTTTTTTGTTCTTTCGGTCTTTATCGCGTATTTTGGCGGTCTTATGGCGATTATGTTCTGGTGGTGGGGTTAATGTCAAAGGCGGAAAAGAGGGATGATGTATTTCTCGGGAGCCAGCCCAATGCTGCAAAGCCCAGGGGTCTGATCGACGCCCTCTCGGAGATTCAGCAGTACTATGTTGTTGAGCGCACCGGGAGTCCGATCCCTGAGGATTTTTTCACCATCGGCGGAAAGCTCTCCTTCTTTGAGGTTGGTTTTAAGGCGGCTTTTTTGAGCGGGGTGGTCAGCGCCCTTCTTTTGCCCTTTGCCTTCGGAGTTTTCCAGAGATATATTCCCATCTTTGGAGCCTATGCGCCTTCCTTTTTCGATAAGGCTTTTGCCCTCATCCTTGCGATAAGTTTTTCCGTAGCGTATTCGGTTTTCGTTGCCTTCACCGGCAAATACTATATAGGCAGCATTTCAAAGTCGGCCATTAAAAACCTGGTGGGAGGGTTTATTATAGGCGCAGTATTGAAGATGGTTATCATGTTCATTCTTTTCCACACGACATACTTCCTCATCTTGTCGCCTGATTTCCTTTCGCGAAACCTCCTTAAGCTTCGGCCCTTTATAAAACATGCCTCCCTTGAAGGAATCTATACATTTCTGCTTGGGTTCAGGCCGGTTTTTCTTTCCTCTGCATACTTTGTCATCTTTACAACCCTTCTCATGATCGGCATTCCCCTCATCAGCATCTTTATCAGTTCAAGAAAGACAATGGAAGCAATTGACCGGGAGAAAGAGTGGAAGTGACCACGAGGGGGCGGATCAGGAAAGGTGTGGAAACTCTACCTTGACATAGGGAGGGCTTACGTCCTCGGTCACCCCCCTGTAAATCTTCCCATAACTTCTCATATAGAAGTGTCTCTTTGGAAGCCTAAGGACATTCTGTAAAATAATCTGGTTCTCTTCGATCTCCCTTACCGTGATTCCTCCGCCGAAGGAGAGGATGGGCTGAAATTTCTTGACCATCGGCGATGATTCTTCGATAAACTTGGCCGTCTCCGGATGGTTGACGAGCATGTAAACCCAGGTGTTAATGTTGTCGATAATGCTCTTTGCCGACTCAAGTCCGACTTCTTCCTCTATTTGGGCAAGAGATTGGGTGTAGAAGTGGACATATACATTGGCGGCTCCTCCTTTTGAAAACAACTCCTCAATCCCCTTGTAAAGTATGTTATGTCCCTCGTCTATATGAATGCAGAGCGGGGGATCAAGCTTTCTTCCTGAGGCATAGAATCTCCCGATCATCGACTGGATCATGGAGACGAGAACCCTTCCGATGATATGGGCTGTTCTTCTTGCGAGCATTGAGCCTGTGTTGCATATCAGGATAACGCCTTTTCCTTCTTCAAACCTCTTGACGAATTCATTGACAAGACTTTTTCCTATGATCCTCCCCGTGCTCCCTGAGGTCAGGGCCGAAAGCGTTGTTCGGAGAGAAGAAGAAACCTTAGAGAAGAAGTCCGGCGGAGAGCTAAGTATCTGTTCGATATTACTCGTAACCTCCTCGCTCCCTGGGAGATTTTCGAGGGCTTCTTTGAATTTTTTGAGGTTATACCAGTCGCTCCTTGACTTTACATCGTAGAAGTTAATATTCAGCTTCTCCCCTCTGATCTTTGACTGAAGGGCAAGACCCGAAATAACCGCCTGGGTCACCTCATAAGCGATGGCGATAAAGTAATCCTCTTTGGCTTTAATTCCTGAGATCACGTGGTCAACAAGTTCGTCCTCCATGTAGTAGTAAGCGAGGGGGTCGAGCATGATGGAGTAGTCGGTAAAGATAGGAGAGAGAAACATCACGTCTTCCAGCCGTCCAGCCTCAGCCGATGCCTGGATCACGCGGCTGAAGAGTTCGATGTCTCCTTTTGGGTCGATGACCACGACATTGAACCCCTTTAAGATGTCCTGCTCCACGATATTTTCAGTCAGTTTGGTCTTTCCCGTCCTGGTTGTGCCGAAACAGCCGAAGTGACCGCTCCGGTCTCCGTCCGGAATCGCTATCGTTGTTTCTTTCTGGAGCTTTGAGAGTTCAACGCCGTGTCCGATGAGTGTGTGACCTTTCGGGTTTTTCGACTTCCTTCGATCTTTTTCCGACTTCGCCATTTGATTGATTTCGCAAAGTTCCTTGAAGCTCATATTTAGTCGATCCTTTCCGGCTCCCTTTTTAAAGTAATACTAAATCATAAAGTATTTTTGGTAGAGAATTCGAAAATCTGAGCCAATGAAGGCTCGACCGTAGCCGGTATCTTCGCTTCAAGGCGGAAAAGGTATCGGCTTTTTTATTACCTAAACCAGGGAGAAAGGAGAGATGAATCCAAGAAAGGTCAAAGGATTACGGGAAGTTAATCTGCTTTAATCGGCTTCTCGGGAAAGTAGTTAGAGATAGTTTCAGAAAGGAGGGTTGGTGCGGTGAATCATTTTATTTACTGCGACAAGAGGGAGTGCAGGCTGAACGTCTCGATCTGTGAGGCTCACGGATGCTCTCACCTGAAAAGGATTGGAGAGGAGTATTCGTGCCGGTTCCTCTCAAAGAAGGACCGGGCAGTCAGGAAAAGGTTGAAAACGAAAGGAGGAAAAGGATGAGAACGTGGTTTTACAACAAAGTGGTGTGTCTTCATTACCGCCTCCGAAAGGTGGTGGGGCGGAGGGTTTCACTCATTTTATGCCTTACATTGAGCCTTTTCTTTCAGAGGTGCTTTGGAAGGCCAAGTTTAAAGGAGGTGAGAGGATGATTGCAGAGATTATCTTGAAAGTGGCGGGCTTTGAGAAGGACGAAACCCCTTACTACCCCAGACCATCCAATGCCGGTTTGGAGAGGTGTTTACGGGCGATGTGTTACCAGGCCCAGAATTACAGGGGAAGGTTGTTGGGTGATCGCTTCTATGCGGTCATGGATGATTCCTCTTGGCACGAAGAATTAACGCTGGACTTCCTGAGAAAGTCTTCTTTCCAGGTTCACAGCGAGCAAATGGTAGTGGAGTGCGGTGAGACCATCCACAATGGAGTCCCTTTCATGATCAAGGGCAAAATTGACGGCATTTTGACGGACCTCGCTGGTGTGGATCGCCTTTTCGAACACAAGGCTATAAACCACTTCACGTTTGAGAGGTATGCTCATGAGCAATTTCCCCTGGATTATCTGACCCAGATGGCCTTCTATTTTGTTGGGCTTACAAGGGTCCAGCCGGATATCAAAGAGGGAGTGCTTTTGATCAAGAACAAAAACACCTCCCAGTATTTAGAGTTTCTTGTAGATTACGACATTGCTTCAGACGTGATCAGGGTTCTCGATGTCGTCAAAAGCGACGGAACAAGGAGGGATGGCTTGGAGTTTTCAGGACTTTACAGACATGCGATGGAGAGGTTTGCGGAAGTGGAGCGCCACAGAACTGAAAAGTCACTTCCTCCAAGGCAATATGATCCGGGGGATTGGCATTGCAGCTACTGCGGGTTCAGTCAGACGTGCGACTCCCTGTATGAGGAAGAATTTTCGTCTTTTACTGAAAGAGCCGATCTGTCCGAAATTGAGGAAATTGTAACGGACTATGTGCGCCTTACAGACTTTAAAAAACGGACCGAGAAAACTCTTGACGAGGTGAAGGACGCGATCAAGGAGGTAATGAAGACGAAGGAGTGCAAGCAGGGCAAGTCAAACGGCTACCTTGTTTCACTTTCGCTTCAGAAACGTCAGAGCTTGGATAAGAGTCTAATTCCTCCTGAGATTTTAAATGATGTGCAAAAGGAGACTCTGGTTGAAGTTCTAAATGTCAAGCATGAAAAACTTAACAAAAAATTACAAAAGGAGGTCGGAAATGTTTAAGGCGCGGTTTACAAAAATTAAGGAACTTTCGGAGAGGCGGAGGCTTCCACGCTTAGGAAAAATCCGTCTTGGTGTCAAGATGGTCTCCATGAAGACAAAGAAGGAATATCCGAAGGAGACCGAATTCTTCGTTGTCCCCCCTGAAGTGACAAAAGTCTATGGTGCGAAACCAACATCTCTTGATGTGATGGTTCCCATCAATGACCCGGAAGTTGTGTTTCCGCAAGCGTATAAATGGTACGGGGGTCAACGGGGCCTCAAATGTATCGGCGATGGTGAAACAGCCCTGAGACTCAACGAAGAGACAAGGGAAATGCATGAAATCGCTTGCCCATGCGAACATCTGGACACGGGAGAGTGTCAGAAAATGGCCAATTTTATGGTGATTCTTCCCAAAATCAATATGGGGGGTGTGTACCAAATCGACATTGGATCCTACAACAGCATAGTGGACATCAACAGTGGACTCGACTACGTTCAGGCCATTGTCGGCCGGTTCGCAATGGTTCCCCTAAGGCTGTGCCGGGCTCCGAAAGAGACTCACTTCGGAGGTCAGAAGCAGATCCACTACACGCTTCAACTCTTCCTTGATGCTGATGCTGATATGCTGAATGCCCTGCGGGAAAACTCATCAAGGGTTCTGCTCTCGACAAGGAACCTCGCTCTTCCGCTTCCGGAAGATACGGTGGAGTTTGGCGGTATCGTTAACGACGATAGGGAACTTGAAAAAGAGGAGGTCGAATCTGTGCCTCCTGCTCCTCGGGAGAAGGGGATTCAATCCGCTACCATGGAGAGAACTCCAGTTGTCGCTCCAGAGAAGCGCTCCACTCTTCCTATTCAGAAGAGCCTGGTTGTAAACCCCGCCAGGAGTAACGAGTCGAAGGTAAAATCTCCCGAACTGAAGGGGAATTTTGAGGAGCCGAGGATTACCGAGCAGCAGATTGAGGCAATCAAAAAAATTGCGTTAGGAAAAGCCATAACTCTCTATCCCGACGCCCTTCGTAAAATTTCTTTCAGCGATGCCTCAAGGCTTGTTGAGGCGATACAGGCTAATGACTTTGACCCGGAGGAGGTTTGTGGCGAATTTAGAGGACTGCTATCGTAGGCACGAAAGTTACAAAAAAAACATAGGAGGTCAAAAAATGAGAAGGAAAATCACATGGTTGGCGCTGTTTTTTGTTGTGTGTAGTTTGGGCTGCGCCACGACAAGGAACCAAGCCGGGAACGACCTGAAGAAGGTCGAAGGTGGCCTTGAAGCTACCTATTGGGCCGTTTACTCAGCAGGAAAAGCGTTGGATATTCCCAAGCTCGCCTCGGGTGGCCCCTCCCCCGTGATGGTATTCGAGACCGGGATCAAGGCCGTGATTATTCCGTTGGCCCTTCTAATAAAATTAGGGAAAGCGGGGAAGGGGAAAAGTTCTGTTAACAATCCTGGAACCGATAATAATTTACCAGAGGGGCAGTGAGGTAATGATTCCCCCGGGAATGGCCTGAGAGTCTGGCCCCCGGGGGTTTTGTTTGGGAAATGTTTAGGGATTTCATGCCCCAGCCAAAAGTTAGGGGGAACTCCTGTTTTAAGAAAATGGCAGGGGGAGAAGGGAAAAAATTCCCTTTTCCCCTGTTTCTTTTTCGAAATTGTGTGTATATTTAGTTTCCCCCAAAAAGAAGATCAATCATGAAAAACCATTTGAATAAATTATTACCGTTTTTTCTAATTTTATCCGTTGCGGTGTCATTACACGCAAGGGAGGCCGTTACCATTTTAAAGGTGGTGGATGGAGACACTTTATTGGTGAATTATAAAAAGAGAAGGGAGAATCGGTAAGGCTTATCGGAATAGATACCCCGGAAAGTAAGGCCGGCAAAAAAGGAAAGAGCGATGCTAAACGGAGCGGAGAGGATTTAGAAACGATAATTACACAAGGGAGGGAAGCCTTGAAATTCGTAAAAACCCTGGTGAAACCAGGTGACGCAGTGACGATAGAGTTCGATATCCAGACCAGAGATAAGTATGGAAGATTGTTGGGGTATATGTATCTCTCTGACGGAAGGATGATTAATGAGGAGATTGTCAAGGCTGGTTACGGCAATGTTATGACCGTACCACCAAATGTGAAATACCAGGAAAGGTTTTTAAAGGCCTACAGGGAGGCAAGGGAGAATAAGAGGGGATTGTGGAGATAGGATATTCTTCGTTTCTTCCTGTAACTTTCGCTTGACCAGTTTCTTTAAAAGGCGTAGAGTATAATCGGAAATCAACAAGATATTAACGTACAAAATTCTCCTTGGATAATTAATCCTTAAATTAAACAAATTCTATATAATATCGTCCAGGACAATGTTTTCTGGGAAAAACAGGATCGAAGGGTCCTTTTCAAGAGCCAATGAGAGGTCCAGTCGATCATTTTCCCACAAAGAATAGAATAAACATAAAAGATAATGTTAGGTCTCAAGGGAGGTTAAGTTTAGATGCCAAATAAAAACTTTACTCTTTTAAAGAAGCATTGGAAGGACCTTGCCTCAGCAGGTATTGCGATTGCCCTCACTATAGCTTCGATCATAGCGAAATATAACCTTGGCATGCTCATTGGCTTCCTCATTCTCTTTGCGTTCTTTTCGTTCGACCGTATAAAACGGATAATATTCGAGATGAATGTGAGGAAGATTTTTGGCATCGAGTTTGGAGAAATCGATAAGGAATTGCTGAAAGAAAGAGTGAGAGAAGACGTTGAAAAGAAAGGAATTGTATTAACCTCTGATGAAATCGATGTGGTCACCGACGTAGCTTTGAATCAAGTGACCGGCGTTGCGCATAAAGCCAGATTCTATGATGAAATTGTCTATTACGCATTGAAAGATCTGGACACTCGTTTCCTGAAAGAACTATCTGGCGCAGTAGGAAATGATCGATTTTATGTAGATTTTGTTATCGAGATAAATAATGCGAGAGTAATAGGCATAGAGGCCACCTATTCCGATAGGCGCTATTTGTCGAGCAACAAAGTGGAGCAGATCATCAAGAATGCGAATGCTTTTAAAAAGGCTGATAATCTGTCTCACTTTGTTCTCATAACGAATTCCGAAGTAAAAGACGAAGATAAGAAAAGGTTGCAGGCACAGCAACCTCCGATAGACGTGATCGAGAACGTTGTTTCACCAGATGGGATCTTGTCTGGAATCGATAAGTATCTTGGAAGCATTGACAGAGACCGGAAGGGCTCACTCGAACCTAAATAACCTAACGAGGGCATGCACGCGGACACCCAACCACGCTGGGCATATTCGTGGCATTCCCTCAAGTCCCTTGGCGGCGTGGTTGGGTGCCGGTGATGCCCGGTGTTATACGGATGAAAATAATTTTGAAGAACAAATAAGATGAAAGACTTCAGAATTGACGATATCATTAGATATTTAATTACCGGGATCTGGATTTTCTTTTTATTAGATCAAAACCATGTTCTGCCAGAAATAATTAAATTCGACAAGGAATTAATTGTATTCATTATTTCGTTTTCTATCGGTGCGGTCGCATATTCTATTTTCCGCACGTTTTTATACCCATTTCTGCAAATGGGTTTAGACCGGGTTATTTCAGGAGATACTGGAAGAAATTATATAAAGAAACAATTCAGAATAAAAGAATGGAGAACCAGAAATGACCTCTGGGTCCTATTTCAGCAAAAATATCCAGATAAATTTCCAGGACATTACACTATCTGGCTCTCGTCTTTTTTAACAATGTATACTCTTTCCATAAGCACATTGGTTGCCGTTATTTTAAGTGATTATTGTATCTATCAACTCGTTATTTATATAGGTATTTTCATCGTACTCCTCGGCGTCGGTATTTTTAGTAATATCAATTATGAGTACAGATGTTTTAATAATACTTTGATGATTTCTAATCCAACCTTCAAAGAATTTGTACAAGAATATTTAACAAATAAGTCAAAACTTCTATAGAAGGCTAAAATTAAAGAGACACCGTTTAACAAACGGCTCCACCGGGTCGCCAATGAATCCGGCTCCCGGCGAGCGGCAGCGTTATATGATTTTGAAAATATGCTAACTCTCTAACTTGTTTACGAAGTGTGTGTGAAGGAGGAGAAATGGCGCTGATTAATTGCCCTGCATGCGGAACTGTAGTATCAAACGAAGCAGCCTCGTGTCCGAAATGCGGACACCCATTAAAGAAAACAGCCCAAGGGATGAGCGGTTGCGCACTTTTTTTCTTAATTGTTGCTGCAATAGTAGTTGCTGTTATTATTATAAGCTTGGGATTATAAATCATATGAATGCAAATTTTAAATACATTTTAGACCCTCTATTCATCTTTTCCTCGACATTATATACGGTGAATAAGCTATCATTATTTCCACCCTATTGGTGGGGTCACAAATTCATTAATGCCTATCTTAACGATGTGCTTCTGATACCAGTCATGTTACCTATAATTCTCTTTTTCTCAAGATTATTGAAGTTCAGAGAAAAATATTCTCCTCCAATGCTTATGGAGATAGTTATGCCATTAGCAATATGGTCAATAGCTTTTGAATTTATCGGTCCTTATTTTTTCGAAAAGGGCACATCGGACCCTTTTGATGTGCTAGCTTATTGTATTGGAGGGATTATCAGTTGGGTAATATGGAATCGGTCTATTTTTTTATACCATTGGCAGAACATAGTATGTCTTATTCTGAACTCGATACCATATAATCGGGTAAGGGACGGAGTTTAACCGTCCCTCCCCACACCACCCATCATGCGGGTCCGCAATGGGCGGTTCGCAGAAATCATCGGGCCTTAGCCGGATAGTGAATCTGAATCCACAGTGTGCGAATAGAGACAAGCCCCTGCTGTTCGAGGAATGCCTTAGATAGCCCCATGTTCGTTGACAATGTTTTCGCAAGATGCCAGTAGCTCTTTCTGCTCAATCCCGTCAGTATCGCTTGATAGCGGGCGGAACCAAGTTTGATCAGCTCACCGATACGCCTTCTTGCCTTACGCCACTGTTTCCAGTAGCACATGCGGATACGCCTGCGTAGCCAATGATCCAGTTCAACCACGTCGTTGTACTTCATCCCGACTCCGAAATAATTCATCCATCCCTGGATGTAACGGGACAGGGATGCATACCGGTATGGCATGGATACTCCCCAGCTACGTCCAGTAAGGCGGCGCAGCTTGGTTTTGAATCCATGGATCGCTTTCTCAGTGGTCGTCAGTTTTCTCCTTGGGAAAGTAAAACCAAGAAAGCAACTGTCTTGAGCACGGAGGATTTTGCTTTTCTCCCTGTTCAGCTTCACCTTGAGTTTCTTCTCAAGGAAAAGGCTGATACTGGCCATCACGCGGTATGCCGCACGTTCCGACTTTGTTAGGATGATTAGATCATCCGCATAGCGTGCGAACCGATGACCCCGCTTTTCGAGTTCCTTGTCGAGGTCATCCAGAAGGATATTGCTCAACATTGGCGAAAGAGGACCGCCTTGCGGCACTCCTTTTGTAGTTTGGTTCAGCCTTCCGTTGACCACAACCCCGCAACGAAGGTATCTTCCAATAAGGCGAAGGAGACCTTTGTCCTTGACCCGCCGGGCTACCCGACTCATCAGGACATCGTGGTCCACCGAGTCGAAGAACTTTTCGAGATCGATGTCTACGACATAGCGGTATCCCTCACGAATATCCTTCAACACCTTGCGCACGGCCTGATGTGCCGAACGGCCAGGTCTAAACCCAAAACTGCTTTCTGAGAAATGCGGATCGAACACAGGAGTAAGAACCTGGGAGATCGCCTGTTGGATCACACGATCCATCACCGTGGGGATTCCAAGGTTACGAATTCCACCACTGTCTTTCGGAATCTTGACTCTTTTGACCGGAGAGGGCTGATACCCCCCTTCCAGCAAAGATTGTTTAATTCCTCCCCAGTTCCCATGGGCGTACTTAGGAAACTCCTCAATCGATATGCCATCGATACCCGAAGCCCCTTGGTTCGCCTTGACTTGTTTCCATGCGCGGAGCATGTTCTGTCTTTTAATCACCCCCTCCACTGAGATAAGATCGAGGGAACGTCTTTCGTTGACGTGCCGGGAACCGGCTCCTCCAGTCGGACTCTTCGCCATTCCCAAACTCATCGAAGACCTCCTCTCATTTCTGCGTTCGGGCCTTCAGTCAGACGACCTACTATGCCCTCTGCTGACTTCTGTTGACTCACCCCGTATGTTGCCATACAGGGCGCTGCAGGTTTTCTCATGAGGCGCTGTTTGTTTCGTGGTTCCCTGAAGGACTCATATCCGTTAACAGCAAACGGACATGCCGGGTTCTTGGTCATCCGGTTGAACCCTGTCCGGATTTTACTCATGAGCCTCCTGCCGCATGGTAAACAGATCTCCCCGGATAAGGACGTGAACTTTCCGTGCACAACCGCCGCATTTACCCTGCTCCCTGAACCTGCGGGCTTTGTTGTGTTGTGCCAACTCGCCCAGGAGCTAAGCCTTGTATGCGGTTTCTGTCCGTCGGCTCGCACGTTTGCGCTCCGGCTTCCTTCAGACGGTCGGTTGCCCTCCCGCCCTTGCCTTCGGCTCGTACTTTTGGTAGTATCCACTATCAGGAACACCATAGGTTCTCATACAGGGGACTTACACCCCATAAGTTCACGCCCGTGCCGGGCGTACACAAGCGGATTAACCCTGATCCAAAAAGCTAACGCTTTTTGTCCAGGTTATCCGAGGCGTTAGCCTAAGGAGGACTTATGAATAAAAAGGCAAAGCACGTATATACCGGACAAGAAGCAGCAATCGCTTATGCTCTTAGTGCTGAACGTATAGCTGGTAGTGATGCGAATTTCCTAAATGAGAACCAGGCAGTAATCCCTATATTTGTTAGCCTGCTATTCCAGTCTCTCGAAATTTCAATAAAATATGCCGGTATCGAGTCAGGATT